>NZ_BQXI01000051.1:0-21789 GCF_030158955.1 Acidovorax sp. SUPP1855
CGCCGCGCACGGTGTCATGGACCTGGCGCAGCCCCAGGTCAGCGGCGGTCACGCCGTCCTTGAACTGCAGCACGCCGGGCTGGCCGTCGCGAACACCGCTCTTGAACGCAATGGTGTCCTGGCCGTCACCCCGGCCGAAGCGGTAGGTGTTGGAGCCCGTGCCGCCCTCCAGCCAGTCGCTGCCTGCGCCGCCGTCGATGACATCGTCGCCCGCATCACCGTACAACCCGTCGTCGCCATCCCCGCCCAGCAGCGTGTCGTTGCCGGCGGCGCCCCACAGGTTGTCGTTGCCCGAACCGCCACGAAGAGTGTCGGCTGCGTTGGTGCCGAAGAGGGTGTCGGCCGAGGCCGTGCCCGCGAACAACTGGGCCGTGATGGTGGCAATGTCCAACGATGAGCCATCGGCGAACTGGAACCGCTGCACCGAACTGTAGGGCGAGTCGGGATCGTCGCCATAGAAGAACCCCTGGATGGTCACCTTGTCGGGCGTGCCGTTGATCGACACCTCCAGCGAATAACCGCCGTGCACGGTGTCGTGGACCTGGCGCAGCCCCAGGTCCGACGCTGTCACGCCGTCCTTGAACTGCAGCACGCCGGGTTGGCCGTCGCGAACACCGCTCTTGAACGCGATGGTGTCCTGGCCGTCGCCCCGGCCGAAGCGGTAGGTGTTGGAGCCCGTGCCGCCCTCCAGCCAGTCGCGGCCTGCGCCGCCGTCCAGCGTGTCGTCGCCCGCATCGCCATAGAGGCCGTCGTCGCCATCGCCTCCGATCATCGTGTCGTTGCCGGCACCGCCCCACAGGTTGTCGTTGCCCGAGCCGCCGTGCAACTGATCGTCGCCCGCATCCCCATGCAGAGCGTCGGCGCCCTCGCGGCCCATCAACACGTCGTTGCCGTCACCGCCGCGCAGCGTGTCATTGCCAGCGCCGCCATCCAGTTGGTCGTCACCCGCGCCCGCCGCGAAGGCATCGTCGCCCGCGCCGCCCAGATAGATATCGCTGCGTGCCGATCCTTCGGCCGCACCGGACAGGATCACGCCCAGCCCGCTCAACTCCCCGCGCAACGCATCACCGGCCGGCAGGGCCTCGACCCACTGCGACAACGTGCCCAGCCCGTCGAAGCCCACGGCGTTGAGCAGCTTGCCCTGGTAGCGGTTCAGCTCCACCAGATCGATCAGCCCCTCACGCTCGCTGCCCGCCTTGCGGGCATCCAGCAGGGCAGACAGCCCGGTGGTGTCGAAGCCGACGCCTTTTTCGTCAATGGTGAGCGCCACACTGTCCAGGTAGGGCTTGAGGCGCGTTTGCACGACCAGCGCGCCATAGACGCTTTCGCGCAGTTCTTCGTAGCTTTGGGTGAGCAGGGCGGCCTGCGGGGCGGAAAGGGTGGCCGTGTAGCGGCTGATGCCATCCGACTCGCCGCCCGAGCCGCCGCCTGGGGACGCCGCGCCGCCCCCACCGCCACCGGAGCCGGTCTGGACCGGAATCTGGAAGAACTTGGTGCCGTTGAAGACCTCCAGCACGTTCATCCGGCGCAGCAATTGGCGACCGGCTTCGCCCAGGATTTCATCCGACTGGCCCGTGCCGCCGGCCTGGGGGTTGGGCACCATCATGCCGGCCACGGAAGTCAGGTTCAGCGTTGCCGTCGTGACGTAGGTGGGGTCGTCCTCGGGCTTGTCGGCGGTGACCAAACTGCCATGGCCGTCCGATACCAAGTCATAGCTGCCAATGCCGTGGACGAGTTTTTCCGAGGTACCAGCCCAGTCGGCAAGCAATTCGTCGATCAGCGCCATCTGCGCATCCCGCGTGCCCGCTGCCGCGAACCGCCCCACGCTGTCCTGCAGGCCTTGCGCTGCATCGCCCAGCAGGCTCATCGCCTCGCGCAGATCGCGCACCCAGCCGCTGCCGCCCATCTGGGGCAAGGCACCCGCCGCCGCCGTCACCGCCGGGTCGTCGGTGAACTCGCGATAGAAGTTGTTGGAGGCCAGCAGCAGGCTGCCGGTGACCTCGGCCACACCGCTGACCCCGGTGGTGCCGTTGGTGCGGGTGAAGCTGCCGCTCAAGGGCTGGGTGTTGCCGTTGCCCAGATTCACATTGCTGGCGGTGCCCGCCACGCCGATGCGGGCGATGCCCAGGTCGGCCAGGGTGTGCAGCTCTCCGGCTTGGGAAACCCCATCCTGGTTGGCGTCCTTCCAGACGCGCAGTTGCGAATACACCGCATCGTTGGCGTCGATCACCTTGTCGCCGTTGCCATCCTCTGCCGCCAGGGCCTCGTAGCCGTTGGCATGGGTCTGCGCCCGGCCATTGCTGCCCACGGGTTTCAAGGTCTGGTCGCCGAACAGTTCGCGCCCGGAATCGATGACCCCGTTGCCGTTGCGGTCCAGTACGACGAGGCCGTCGTCGCCCGCAATCCAGCCGGTGGCGTTGCGCGTGCCGTCGCCGTCGTGGTCGAACAGGATGGGGCGGGCGGGGTCGATGCCGACGGCTTCGATGCCGTCTCCGTCCAGGTCCAGGACCAGGGGGTCGCGGGGAGTCGTCCAATTGCGGGCGTCCCGATAGCACATATTCGGGAACCTCTCAAAACTTCCGAATTTGCAAGGCTTGAACGCCGTAACTCGTGATTTGTAAGCGCGCCAAGTGGCTGAGACAGGGGTTTTGAGAGGTTCCCATTCGTGGAATCGGAGATTTTGGAATTGGGGATTCTCCAGAAATCGAAGTCTGAAATGCCCTGAGGAAAATCAGATGTAATTGGTACTTCAAAAGGATTAGAACTGGTTGGCCTATTCCCAGCATCCCAAAGGTCTTTAGATGCAGTAGCCAACAATTTAAGTGCAATACCGATACCTTTAGTCTGTGGTGTGGGTATGGCAGCTAAAAGATCACCCAATGCAGCAGCGAATCCGAGGTAGGAGCTAATTACCGCGTCCGAATTGCCAGAAGCTACTGCGCTACGATAATCGCCAATGGCAGTCGTTAAATTAACAATTGCCACTACGGGAGACGTAGCTGCGGAAGCCACGTTGAAAGGTGATCCGGCCCTAGTTAACTCCTGAACTATCCCAAGCTTTCCCGAAAAGATGCCAAATGAATTCCCACCTATTGAATCGTTGTTTCTGATAATAGGCTCTCCATTTGCGAGATTTGACACTCCATCATAAACATCTCGCACCCCACCAAATAAAGCCGCCCCATCTACGATCATTGCCATTGCGTAATCCCTTGCTGAAGATTGTTAATGAAATTCGTGAAATCAAGAACTTCGGGTGGTATATTTTCTTCAGGGAAGGAAAAGAAATTACCTCCTCCACTGGGTCTAAAAAATAAACTCTTCGATGAGCCATTGTTGAAAATTAAATTCACCTCAACAAGAGCGAATTTTCCTCTCAAAATGCGTGTATTTATTGTCTTAATTTCTCTGAAATAAATTCTATCCAATCGTTTTTTGGGGAACCTAGGTTTGACATCCATTGACATGTTTTCAGTATCTACGCAAATGTATTTTGGAGATTGTGTGGTAAAAATCATTCGTAAGATGAAGACGCTGCCGAATATAATTATCGCCAACCAAAATTCAATCATGTTCGATTTTAGAAATGCAAAAATTGCATAAAACAACATGAGCCCGAGAAGTAAAATATTCGTAATGATTAAATAATTATCTTTGAATTTAAATATAATAACTCTGGATTCATTCATAAACACCTTGAATTTAATATTAAGCCGACCAGATTCATAAAAACTGTCATGACAATGTTCTATCCCTTGCTTTGCGCGGCACCTTGCTTTTCTTTGCAGCCATATCCATTACTCCAGCTCCCTTTCATGTTGAAGCAACGTTGAGAAATCATTCAAGATTCACCTTCCTTTCCGTTTTATCGAAATCCCGATTTCAAAGCTCTGGCTGGTCAGCCTGCAAGGCTTTGAAATCGGTTCCCGCTCGCAAGGCGCCTGGATTTTCTCAACTCCGAGAGACGTTTTTGGGTCTTTTGCATGAAATCCCTTTCACGCCGGCGTCTTGATTGCTTGGAATGCTCTTCTTTCGATAGCAATTTTCAGCATAGAGCGCCAGCGACGCCGACAGCCCGCATCGCCCCAGTTCGCTGCGCAAGGCATCACCCATCGGCAGGGGGGGGCTGGACCCACCGTGACACCGCGTCACCATGACCAGCTTCCCATTGCAGGATGCCCATGCAAACAATTAATTACGTTACTTTTGAGTTTACATTCCTTCCGTTGCATCGAAACCCATTTCAAAGCCCTGTTGGCCTGCCTGCAAGGCTTTGAAATGGGCTCTCGTTTGCTTTTTGCATGAAATCCCTCTCATGCCGGCGTATCGATTGCCTGTCGCGCTCTTTTTTTGATAGCAAGTCGGCGTGGACTGCGCGGCCCCGCCGGCCAAGCTCATTGCCTCGCGCAAATCACGCACCCATCCGCTGCCGCCCATCTGGGGCAAGGCCCCGGCTGTGGCCGTGACGGCGGGGTCATCAGAGAACTCGCGGTAGAAGTTATTGGAGGCCAGCAGCAGGCTGCCGGTGACCTCGGCCACACCGCTGACCCCGGTGGTGCCGTTGGTGCGGGTGAAGCTGCCGCTCAAGGGCTGGGTGTTGCCGTTGCCCAGATTCACATTGCTGGCGGTGCCCGCCACGCCGATGCGGGCGATGCCCAGGTCGGCCAGGGTGTGCAGTTCGCCCGCCTGGGAGATTCCATCCTGGTTGGTGTCCTTCCAGATGCGCAGTTGCGAATACACCGCATCGTTGGCGTCGATCACCTTGTCGCCGTTGCCATCCTCTGCCGCCAGGGCTTCGTAGCCGTTGGCATGGGTCTGCGCCCGGCCATCGCTGCCCACGGGTTTCAAGGTCTGGTCGCCGAAGAGTTCGCGCCCGGAATCGATGACCCCGTTGCCGTTGCGGTCCAGCACGACGAAGCCGTCGTCGCCCGCAACCCAGCCGGTGGGTTGTGCGTGCCGTCGCCCCCATGGGGCTACCAGGGTTTAAGTTGGCTTCTGGGTTTCCGGCGAGTTAGATGACAGAACTGCCTGGGCCCGCTCAGCGAACGCGCATACCCGGCGTGGCGCCAGGCCAGGGTTCCAGCACGTGGATACCCGGGTGGGCCTTCTCATCACCATGGCTGGCGGCCAGCACCATGCCCTCGCTGATGCCGAACTTCATCTTGCGCGGGGCGAGGTTGGCCACCATCACGGTGAGCTTGCCGATCAGGTCGGCGGGCTGGTAGGCGCTGGCGATGCCGCTGAACACATTCCGGTGGCGGCCTTCGCCCACGTCGAGTGTCAGGCGCAGCAGCTTGGTCGAGCCTTCGACCGGCTCGCAGTTCACGATCTGCGCGATGCGCAGGTCGATCTTGGCGAAGTCGTCGATGGTGATGGTGGGTGCGATCTCCTCGCCGCCGGGCACGGTCTTTTCGGGCTCAGGCGCCGCGGGCGGCTCGAACAGGGCGTCGAGCTGCTTCACGTCCACGCGTTGCATCAGATGCTGGTAGGTGCCGATGGTGTGGCCGGCGCCCAGCAGCGTCTGCGCATCGGCAAAGGCGAGCGGCGTGACGTTCAGGAAGGCCTCGACCTGCGCGGCCAGGGCGGGCAGCACGGGCTTGAGGTAGATGGCGAGCACGCGGAAGGCCTCGATGCAGGTTGTGCACACGTCCTGCAGGCGCGCGTCCATGCCATCCTGCTTGGCCAGTTCCCAGGGCTTGTTGGCGTCCACGTACTCGTTCACGCGGTCGGCCAGCAGCATCACCTCGCGCAGGGCGCGGGCGGTGTCGCGCTTTTCGAGGGCCTCGGCGATGGTGCCGCCCTGGCCCGCCAGCGTGGCGAGCAGGGCCTGGCCGTCGCCGCTCATGGCGCCCAGCTGGCCGCCGAAACGCTTGGCGATGAAGCCGGCCGCGCGCGAGGCGATGTTGACGAACTTGCCGATCAGGTCGCTGTTGACCCGGGCCATGAAATCTTCGGGGTTGAAGTCGATGTCCTCGTTGCGGCCATTGAGCTTGGCGGCGATGTAGTAGCGCAGCCATTCGGGGTTCATCGACAGGCCCAGGTACTTGAGCGGGTCCAGGCCCGTGCCGCGGCTCTTGCTCATCTTCTCGCCGTTGTTCACGGTGAGAAAGCCGTGCACGCAGATCTTGTCAGGCGTCTTGCGGCCGCTGAACTTCAGCATGGCGGGCCAGAACAGGGTGTGGAAGGTGACGATGTCCTTGCCGATGAAGTGGTACTGCTCAAGTAGCGGGTCGGCCATGTAGGCCTCGTAGTCTTCGCCGCGCTTTTCCAGCAGGTTCTTGAGCGAGGCGAGGTAGCCCACGGGTGCGTCCAGCCACACGTAGAAGTACTTGCCCGGCGCATCGGGGATCTCGATGCCGAAGTAGGGCGCGTCGCGGCTGATGTCCCAGTCGCCCAGGCCCTCGCTGGTGCTGCCGTCCGGGTTGGTGCGCACGGTGAACCATTCCTTGACCTTGTTGGCCACCTCGGGCTGCACGTGCACGCCGTTCTGCGTCCATTCCTGCAAAAAATCGACGCAGCGCGGATCGGAGAGCTTGAAGAAGAAATGCTCCGAGCTTTTCAGCACCGGCTTGGCGCCCGACAGCGCCGAGAAGGGGTGAATCAGGTCGGTGGGTGCATAGACGGCGCCGCAGTTCTCGCAGTTGTCGCCGTACTGGTCCTTGGCGTGGCACCGGGGGCATTCGCCCTTGATGAAGCGGTCGGGCAGGAACATGTTCTTCTCGGGGTCGAAGAACTGCTCGATGGTGCGCGTCTCGATGAGGCCGTTGGCCTTGAGGTCGCGGTAGATCTGCTGGGCGAGCGCGTGGTTCTCGGGCGCGTCGGTGTTGTGCCAGTTGTCGAACGCGATGTGAAAACCGTCCAGGTAGGGCTTGCGGCCGGCGGCGATGTCGGCCACGAACTGCTGGGGCGTCTTGCCGGCCTTCTCGGCCGCGATCATGATCGGCGCGCCGTGGGCATCGTCCGCGCCCACGAAGTTCACCTGGGCGCCCTGCATTCTTTGATACCGCACCCAGATGTCGGCCTGGATGTATTCCATGATGTGGCCGATGTGGAAGTTGCCGTTGGCATACGGCAGGGCGGTGGTGACGAAGATCTTGCGTGCGGTCATCGGGTGCGGGCGTTCGGGGTGGGCCGCGAAAAACGCGGACAAGCCGCGGATTTTAGGCGCTCGCCCCGGTCCTCGCGGCCGGGGCTGCCCGCAGGGGCCTCATGGCCGCTCGCGCGGCGTCACCCGGGGCTCCAGCGGCTGCGGCCGGTACCCGGGCAGGAACCGGCACTCGCCGCCGAACGTCGCCTGCACGCCCGGGCATTGCGCGGCGATGCCCGCCGGCGTGGGGGCCGCGCCGCCGCGCACCCACTGGCCGAGCGCCGCCAGCAGCGTGGGATAGGCGGCATCGGTCAGGTAGCTGTGGGATTTGTCGGCCGTGAAGGTCTGCACCAGGTGGCCGGCCGTGCCGGCGCGCTCCATCGTGCGGCGAAAGCTGTCCTCCATCTCGACGAAGGCGGTGGGATCGTCGACGCCGTGCACGGTCAGCACCGGCACCGGGATGCGCCCGTCGGGGTCGGCGTCGCGCGCGAAGGTGGCCACGGCCTGCGGATCGGCGCGGTAGCGCTGCACGCTGCGGTTGAGCCCGGCATCGTCGCTCGAGCCGGTGTACACCGCGCCCCGGTTGCCGAAGGGGTTGGCGCCCCCGGTGCGCCGCTGCACGATGTCCTGGAAGTGCCAGGTGGCCCAGTTCAGGTGGCCGTGGATGGCGCTTTCGCGGATGCGCACGGTCTGCACGATGGTCTGGACGCGCGACTGCTGCGCGGCCGTGCGCTGCGCCGCGGGCCGGTCCAGGCCCAGGCAGCCGTCCACGCGGCGTTTCAGGTCGGCGGGTTTCAGCGTGGCATCGGGCAGCAGGCCCATCCACAGCGGGTACTGGGGTTCGGCGGGCAGCGGGTGGTTGGCGCACAGCGCCTGGTAGATCACCCGCAGGTCGAGCCGGAAGTCGTACGCCCGGCTGCCGCCGGCCAGCACGCCGCTGGTGAGCAGCACACCGTCGTAGGGGCGTTTGCCGTGGCCGTCGTCGGTGAAGAGCGATGCGCCCACGGCGGCCACGCTGGCGCCCCAGGACTGGCCGTGCAGCAGCGTCGTGCGCGGCGCGGCCACGTGCTGCACGAAGATGCGCCGCAGCCGCTCGGTGTCTTCGGCCGCGGCGTGCACCGCCACGCCGCCCTGGCGGTAGGTGGAGCTGGCCCAGGCGTAGCCGGCGCGCGGCACGACGGCCCAGCGCTCCAGGTCTTCTACCGTGCGCGACAGGCGCGGCGCGCCGAGCGTGGGGCCGCCGTGGGCGTGCAACACGAGCGTGCCGTTCCAGTCCGCGGGGATGGCGATCAGGTAGTGGGCGCCGGCCGAGTCCTGCCCGCTCAGGCAGCGCGTGGCGGCGGGCAGGCCTTTGGGGCATGGAGTGGGGGCGGGTGGGGCTTCGGCCCCGGCAGGCAGCGCCGCAGCAGGAGCGCCAGCCGCCGCCTTCGGGCCGGCCGGTGGATGCGTGCAGCCGGCGGTCAGCGCGGCGATCGCGGCCGCCGCCAGGCCGGTGCGGGCCGTGCGGGCGATGGCCGATGGGAAGTGGGGGCGGGGCGCGAAGGGCATCGGTTGGCTCCGATAGGAGGGGTGACTCCGGGCTGGGTGTGCGGGCTCAAGCGGCAGGCGCCCGCACCGCGTTGCCCGCGTCGGCCCAGCCGAAGAATCGGCAGATCTCGCTGCGGCGCGCCAGGGCGTCCGCCCGGCCGAGGGCCATGAGTTCGCGCGTGTAGCCGGCCTCGAACAGCAGGTAGCTGGCCAGCGCGGCGCCGCGCACGTCCTGCATGTTGGAGGTCACGCCCAGGCCGCCCAGCAGCGTGCGGATGGGGCGGGGCAGCTCGCCCACGTAGCGGGCGGCCACCGCATCCAGGCGCTGCGAAGGCGCGATCACCAGCAGTTCCAGCGGGCGCAAGGGGCTGTGCGCGCGCACTTCGGGCGGGATGAGGGACAGCGTCTGGTTGATGCGCTGGGCGCGTTCCACATCCACCGACAGGGCGTCCAGGAAGATGTTGGACAGCGTGTGCCCGGCGATCTGCGCGAGCGACGGGTAGGCCGGCGCATCGCTGTGCAGCGCCTCGCCCGCCGGTTCGTGCATGCGGCCCGCGCCCACCACCAGGATGCGTTCGGCGCCCAGATGGATGGCCGGCGCGATCGGGGCGGACTGCCGCATCGATCCGTCGCCGAAGTATTCGGTGTGGCCGTCGATGCCCAGCGCCGTGGCGGGAAAGACGAACGGAATGGCCGACGACGCCAGCAGGTGGTCGTGCGTGATGCGGTCGCGCGTGGCCTTGCGCTGCGAGCGCACCCAGGGCTGCTGCGCCTGCGCGGCCTCGAAGAAGGTCACGTGCTCGCCCGAGCTGTAGCTGGAGGCGGTGATGGCCAGCGCCTGCAGGTGCCCCTGGCGGATCAGCCGGGGCAGCCGCACCAGCGGCACCAGTTGCGTGAGCAGGCCGGTGAGCGGCGAGTTGTCCAGCAGCGAGCGCGGCCGCATGCGCCGCCAGCGCGCCAGCAGCCAGCCCAGCGACATCAGGGTGAGCCAGCCCGCGCCGCTGCGCATCACGCTCAGCGAATCGGCCCGGTACACCTGTTGCGCATGGAAATTGCGCCACACGCGGGCGATGCGGCGCACGGCCCGGTCGAACTGGTCCGCCCCGCAGGCGAGGGCGGCCGCGTTGATGGCGCCGGCCGAGGTGCCGGTGATGATCGGAAACGGGTTGGGTTCGCGCCCCGCGCCGCACGCCATGCGCAGGTCGGAGATCGCCTCCAGCACCCCCACCTGGTAGGCCGCGCGGGCACCGCCGCCGGTCAGCACCAGGCCGATGGGGCGGGGCGAGACGGGTTTGGCGGCGGGGGCAGCGGCGGAAGAGGGCATGGCGGGCCTCGGCGGATCGGTGGTCGTACCCGGCGTTGGATCACCGGGCGGTTGCGGTGCGGGGTGCCTTCAGCAGCAGGGTGGCCAGGGCCTCCCCCTCCATCAGCGTGATGGCGTGCTCGCGGGCATAGCCGCGGGCGTTGTCGCTCACCGTGCCCTGCATCGCGATGTAGGTGCTGGCCGGCACGTCCTGCGCCCGGGCGGCCGCCTGCAGGTCGCGCAGCGGCTCGATGCCATGGGTGGCGGCCTTCCAGCGGCGTGCGCTCACCAGAGCCGTCTGGCCCGCTTTCTCCAGGTGGAAATCGGCCTGCAGGCCGGTGAGGCGGCGCACCGCGTAGCCCTCGGCCTGCCAGGCGCGCTCCAGCGCATCCGCAAAGGTGCGCCAGGGCATCTCCGCCGCCTGCCCCAGCACGGCCTGCACCCGCGCGCTGCTGGGCGCGCGCCACTGGCGCCAGGCGGCCAGGCAGCCCACGCCGAAGATCGGCAGGGCGCCCACCGCGGCGTACGGGGCGATGTGCGAGGGCAGCAGGGCACCGCACACCAGCGCGATCAGACCGGCCACCGACCAACTGATCCACCAGGGCGAACGCAGCAGGATCGCGAACAGGGAGTTGGGGGCCATCTTGAATTTCACGGGAATCCTTGTGCTGAACGGGTGGGCATGCGGTGGGCGGGCGCGGCAACCGTGCATTGTCCTCGGCCCTGCGGGGTTGGAAGATCAGGGAATAGACTACCGGCCCCTCAAGGAGTTATTGGCATGGCAGTCACAGAACAGGCGCTGTTGGCGGCGCTCGCGAGCGTAAGCGATCCGCACACCGGCAAGGATTTCGTCAGTGCGCGGGCGGTGCGCAACGTGCGCATCGCCGGTGGCGACGTGGCGTTCGACGTCGAGCTGGGCTACCCGGCCAAGAGCCTGGTGCCCGAACTGGAACGCCAGTTGACCGCCGCGGCCAAGACCGTCGCCGGCGTGGAGCAGGTGGCGGTGCGCATCACCAGCCAGGTCGTCGCCCATGCGGTGCAGCGCGGCGTGCAGTTGCTGCCGCAGGTCAAGAACATCATCGCCGTGGCCTCCGGCAAGGGCGGCGTGGGCAAGAGCACCACCGCCGCAAATCTGGCCCTGGCGCTCGCGGCCGAGGGCGCCAGCGTCGGCGTGCTGGATGCCGACATCTACGGCCCCAGCCAGCCCATGATGCTCGGCATCGAGGGCAAGCCCGAAAGCGCCGACGGCAAGACCATGGAGCCGATGCGCAACCACGGCGTGCAGGTGATGTCGATCGGGTTCCTGATCGATGCCGACCAGGCCATGATCTGGCGCGGCCCCATGGCCACCCAGGCGCTGGAGCAGTTGCTGCGGCAAACCAACTGGAAGGACCTGGACTATCTCATCGTGGACATGCCGCCCGGCACCGGCGACATCCAGCTCACGCTGAGCCAGCGCGTGCCCATCACCGGCGCGGTGATCGTCACCACGCCGCAGGACATCGCGCTGCTGGATGCCAAGAAGGGCATCAAGATGTTCGAGAAGGTGGGCGTGCCCATCCTCGGCATCGTCGAGAACATGGCGGTGCACGTGTGCAGCCAGTGCGGTCACGCCGAGCACATCTTCGGCGAGGGCGGCGGCCAGCGCATGGCGGCCGAATACGGCATGGCCTACCTGGGCGCGCTGCCGCTGGACATGCAGATCCGCCTGCAGGCCGACACCGGCACCCCCACCGTGGTGGCCGATCCCGACGGCGAGGTGGCCCGCATCTACAAGAAGATGGCGCGCGACGTGGCGGTCAAGGTGGCGCAGCAGGCCAAGGACTTCTCGTCGAAATTTCCCACCATCTCCATCAGCAAGACCACCTGAGGCGGCCGCTGCCGCACGACCGGCGGCTTCGCCTGCACTGCTGTCCTTTCTGCTTCCTGACAGCGCGGAAAAACATGTCGCGTTGTGTGCAATGTGTCTTGACGTAGCTCAAGCAATGCGCTGACACTGGTTCGAGAGCCCGTGCCAGGGTGGCGCGCGGACGTCGAGAAAGAGCACAGCAGAGAGGAGTGGCATGTCATCCACACAACCCGGTTTTCTGGACAAGGAACGCATCATTGCCGGCCCCGGCTTCAACCGGTGGCTCGTTCCTCCGGCGGCCTTGGCGATCCACCTTTGCATCGGCATGGCTTACGGGTTCTCCGTGTTCTGGCTGCCGCTGTCCAAGGCCCTCTCCACGGCGGGCACCGGCGCTGCCTGCCCCAAGGAAATGAGCTTCTTCGCGGAGCTGTTCGCCTCCGGCTGCGACTGGCGCGTGGCCACGCTGGGCTGGATGTACACCCTGTTTTTCGTGTTCCTGGGCTGCTCTGCCGCCATCTGGGGCGGCTGGCTGGAACGCGCCGGTCCGCGCAAGGCGGGTGTCGTGTCCGCGGTGTGCTGGTGCGGCGGCATGCTGCTGTCGGCGCTGGGCATCCACCTGCACCAGTTCTGGCTGATGATCCTCGGCTCGGGCGTCATCGGTGGGATCGGCCTGGGGCTGGGCTACATCTCGCCGGTGTCCACGCTCATCAAATGGTTTCCCGACCGGCGGGGCATGGCGACCGGCATGGCCATCATGGGCTTCGGCGGCGGCGCGATGATCGGCTCCCCCCTCGCGGTGGACCTGATGAAGCGGTTTTCCACCCCCACCGACGTGGGCGTGATGCAGACCTTCGTGGTGATGGCGCTCCTGTACTTCGTCTTCATGATGGCCGGCGCCCTGGGCTACCGCGTGCCCGCCACGGGCTGGAAGCCGGCCGGCTGGACCCCGCCGCCGCCCAGCGCCAACACCATGATCACGCAGCGCCACGTGCATGTGAAGCGCGTGTGGGGCATTCCGCAGTTCTGGCTGGTGTGGGTCGTGCTGTGCATGAACGTGAGCGCGGGCATCGGCGTGATCGGCATGGCCTCGCCCATGCTGCAGGAGGTGTTCGGCGGCGCGCTCATCGGTGTGCCGCAGAAATTCGGCGAACTCGACAAGGCGCAGCTGGCGGCCATCGCCGCCGTGGCCGGCGGCTTCACTGCGCTGCTGTCGCTGTTCAACATCGGCGGCCGGTTCTTCTGGGCCAGCCTGTCGGACAAGCTGGGCCGCAAGATGACCTACGTGGTGTTCTTCGTGCTGGGCGGCCTGCTGTACGCCAGCATTCCCAGCTCGGCCGGGGCCGGCAGCAAGCTGCTGTTCGTGGGGGCGTTCTGCATCATCCTGTCGATGTACGGCGGCGGTTTCGCCACGGTGCCGGCGTACCTGGCCGATCTGTTCGGCACGCAGTTCGTGGGCGCCATCCACGGCCGCCTGCTCACCGCCTGGGCCACCGCGGGCATCCTGGGCCCGGTGGTCGTCAACTACATGCGCGAATACCAGCTGGGCCTGGGCCTGCCGCGCGAGCAGGTCTACAACCAGACCATGTACATCCTGGTGGGCATGCTGGTCATCGGCCTGATCGCCAACCTGCTGGTGCGCCCGCTGGCCGACAAGTGGTTCATGACCGATGAAGAGCTGGCGCACGAGAAAAAGCTCGCGCACGAGAAATCGCTGGCGACCGAGGTGGGCTCGGGCACCGGCGCCGGCAGCACCACCAACCCGGTGCTGGTGGCATTCGCCTGGGCTGCGGTGGGCATTCCCTTGGTCTGGGGCATCTACAAGACCCTGGTGAGCGCGGCCAAGTTCTTCCAGTAAGGGCCGGGCACCATGGTGCTGCCAGGCTCCCTTCACCGGCGGATCAACGCCGCCGCGGCACGGTTCGCCGCCGAGCACACGGGCCGCTTCACGCTCGAGCCACCGCAGGGTGGCGCCGCTCAGGCGCCGCTGCTGCGTTGCGCCGGGCGCCTGCTGAACGGCGACTTCTCGGTGGCCGACCGCTTCACCGCGCAGACCGGCGTGCGCGCCACCGTGTTCGCCCGGCAGGGCAACGACTTCGTCCGCGTCGCCACTTCGGTGCGCAAGCAGGACGGCGAGCGCGCGGTGGGCACGTTGCTCGACCGCTCCCACCCGGCCTATGCCAACCTGCTGGCGGGGCGCGGCTATGCCGGCTACGCCACGGTGTTCGGCCGGCAGAACATGACCCGTTACGATCCGGTGCGCGATGCGTCCGGCCACGTGGTGGGCGTGCTCTACGTGGGCCTGGATGTCAGCGAGATTCCCGCTTTGAACCTGGCGGGCCGGCTGGCCCTGCTGGTGCTGGCGGTGCAGTACGCGCTGTGGGCGCTGGCCTGGCTGGTGCTGGCGCCACTGCCTGCCAGTTGGGTAGCGGTGGTGGCGGGCCTGCCGCTGCTGGCAGCGGCGGCGATCTACGGCATGGTGCAGCGCGGCATTGCCCGGCCGGTGGCGCAGGGGCGCGCGGCGGCGCAGCGCATCGCCGCCGGCGACCTCACCACCCAGATGCATGTGGCCCGGCGCGACGAGGTGGGGCAGATGCTGCAGGCCATCAACGGCATCGGCGTGGGGCTGGCCGGACTGGTGGGCAACGTGCGGCGGGGCGCGGACGGGCTGCGCCTGTCCACCAGCGAGATCGCGGCCGGCAACGGCGATCTGGCCACGCGCACCGAGCAGCAGGCCGGCGAAGTCAACAGCGCCGCCTCGGCGCTGGAGCAGCTCACGGCCACGGTGGGGCAGAACGCCGAGCACGCCCGGCGCGTCAACGGGCTCATGGGCGCGGTGTCGCAGGCGGCCGGGCAAAGCGGCGCTGCGGTGGACCGGGTGGTCGCCACCATGGGCGACATCCGCGAAGGGGCGCACCGCATCCGCGACATCATCGGCATCATCGATGGCATCGCTTTCCAGACGAACATCCTGGCGCTGAACGCCGCGGTCGAGGCCGCCCGCGCGGGCGAGCAGGGCCGGGGCTTTGCGGTGGTGGCGGGCGAGGTGCGGGCGCTGGCCCAGCGCTCGGGTGACGCCGCGCGGGAGATCCGCGGCCTCATCGCCGCATCGGTCGAGCGGGTGGACGCGGGGGGCGGCCTGGTGGACGATGCGCGCCAGTCCATGCAGGGCATTGCCCACTCGATCGCCGAGGTCACGCACCTGATCGAAGGCATTGCTGCAGCGAGCGGCCAGCAAAGCAGCGGCATCGACGGCATCCACCAGAGCGTCGCCCGGATCGAGCAGATGACCCAGCAGAATGCGGCGCTGGTGGAGGAGGCCGCGGCCGCCGCCCTGCGCATGCGCGAGCAGGCCGCGGCCCTGGCCGACGCTGCGGCCACCTTCAAAACGCCCTAGCATGGTGGCCGCTGCGGAACGCCGCGCGCGCGGCGGTGTCCAACCCGGTCGCTCCCTCGGGAGCCCACCCCTTTCGCCGTTCGTTTCGCCGATGAGCAGGAGACCACGATGACCGACAAGAAAATCGAGTTCTACAAAGGCCCGGCCGGCGGCTGGGGCGCGCTGCGCTCCGTCGGCCGCGCGCTGCAGTACCAGGACATTCCCCTCAAGGGGGCCAAGACCCTGTTGTCGGCCAACCAGCCCGACGGGTTCGACTGCCCCGGCTGCGCCTGGCCCGACCGCAACCATGCCTCCACCTTCGAGTTCTGCGAGAACGGCGCCAAGGCCGTGGCGGCCGAAGCCACCGCCCGCCGCGCGGGGCCGGAGCTTTTCGCCCGGCATTCGGTGGCCGCCCTGGCCGAGCAGAGCGACTTCTGGCTGGAAGACCAGGGCCGGCTCACCCACCCCATGGTGTACGACGCGGCCAGCGACCACTACGTGCCCATTGCCTGGGACGATGCCTTCGCGCTCATCGCCCGGCACCTGAACGCGCTGCCCAGCCCGAACGAGGCCATCTTCTACACCTCGGGCCGCGCCAGCAACGAGGCCGCCTTCCTGTACCAGTTGTTCGTGCGCGAATACGGCACCAACAATTTTCCCGACTGCTCCAACATGTGCCACGAGCCCAGCGGCAGCGCCATGCGCCCGCAGATCGGCGTGGGCAAGGGCACGGTCACGCTGCAGGACTTCGAGGAGGCCGACGCCATCTTCATCTTCGGGCAGAACCCCGGCACCAACCACCCGCGCATGCTGGGCGAGCTGCGCGCGGCCCACAAGCGCGGCGCGCAGATCGTGAGCTTCAACCCGCTGCGCGAACGCGGCCTGGAGCGCTTTCAGGACCCGCAGAGCAAGATGGAAATGGCCACGCTGGGCTCGACACCCATCAGCACGCATTACTTCCAGCTGCGCGTGGGGGGCGATCTGGCCCTGGTCAAGGGGATGATGAAGCACCTGATCGAGATCGAGGACCGCGACGGCGGCGTGCTCGACCATGCCTTCATCGCCGAGCACACCACCGGCATCGACGGCCTGCTGGCCGACCTGCGCGCCGAATCGTGGCCTTTGCTCGAAGAGGAGTCCGGCCTGCCCGAGGCGCAGATCCGCGCCGCGGCCGAGGTGTACCGCAATGCCCAGCGCGTGATCGCCTGCTGGGGCATGGGCATCACCCAGCACATGCACTCGGTGGCCACCATCCAGATGATCGTCAACTGGCTGCTGCTGCGCGGCAACATCGGCCGGCCCGGCGCGGGCCCGTGCCCCGTGCGCGGCCACAGCAACGTGCAGGGCGACCGCACCATGGGCATCTGGGAAAAGCCCCCGGCCGCGCTGCTGGACAAGCTGCAGGAGGTGTTCGGCTTCGAGCCCCCGCGCGAGCCCGGCGTCGACACCGTGGAAGCCATCCAGGCCATGCTGGACGGCAAGGGGCGCGTGTTCTTCGCCCTGGGGGGCAACTTCGCCGCCGCCACGCCCGATACCTATGAGACCTGGAAGGCGCTGCGCCGCTGCGACCTGACGGTGCACGTGACCACCAAGCTCAACCGCAGCCACATCGTGCACGGGCGCGAGGCGCTCATCCTGCCGTGCCTGGGCCGCACCGAGATCGACATGCAGGCCGGCGGCCCGCAGGGCGTGACGGTGGAGGACTCGATGAGCATGGTGCACCTGTCCATGGGTATCAATCCGCCGGCCTCGGACCAGCTGCTGTCCGAGCCCGCCATCGTCGCGCGGCTGGCCGCGGCCACGATCGGCGGGCGCAGCCGCACCCCGTGGCTGTGGCTCATCGAGGACTACGCCCGCATCCGCGACAAGATCGAAGCCGTGTTCGCCGACTTCAAGGACTTCAACCAGCGCGTGGCCGTGCCCGGGGGCTTTCGGCTGCGCAACACCGCCAGCGAGCGTGTCTGGGCCACGGCCGGCCGCAAGGCCAGCTTCGTCGCCCACCCCGTGCCGGTGGACACGCCTTCGCACCAGGCCCGCGCGCTGCGGCGCGACACCGTCGTGTTCACGCTGCTCACCACGCGCTCGCACGACCAGTACAACACCACCATCTACGGCCACGACGACCGCTACCGCGGCGTGTTCGGGCAGCGGCGCGTGGTGTTCATCCACGAGGAGGACATTCGGTCCCTCGGTCTGAAGGACGGCGACTGGGTGGACATCCAGACCGTGTGGAGCGACGGCCAGGAGCGCCGTGCCGACCGCTTCAAGCTCGTGGCCTACGACATTCCGCGCGGCAACCTCGCTGCCTATTACCCCGAGACCAATCCGCTCGTGCCCCTGTCGTCGGTGGCGCTGAACGCGGGCACGCCGACCTCCAAGTCGATCCCCGTGGTGCTGGTGCCGCATGCGGCCGGGGCGGCAGAAGCTGCAGACACGGGTGCCGCCGCGGAACCTGCGGCCGTGGCGGCCATTTGACGCCGCCCGTGCCGGTGGGCCACGACGGCGGGCTCTCGCCCGCGCTGCTGTCGGCGCTGGCCGAACTGGACGATCCGCAGGGCGTCTCCATGCCGCGCCTGGCCAAGCACCTGGGGTTGCCCGGCAGCGCCGTGCTGCGCGGCCTGCACCTGCTGAGCGGCGCGGCCGTGGGCGGCCAGCCGGGCCCCGGCTGGGTGCGCGTGGCGCAGGACGACAGCCGCTGGCTGGCCTGGCTGACCGATGCGGGGCGCCAGCAACTCGCGAGCATGCGAGGGGCGCAAGAATCTTCCGGCCCCGAGGGCCTGGACGACGAAGGCCGCCCCCTGCCCACGCCGCTGGCCACCCGCAGCGTGCAGCGCCATCCCTGCCCGCCGGGTGCTGTGCCTGCGGCTTGGGAGGACGACGCGGTGGCCGCCGAAGTACCGGTGGCCCTGGTGTTCAACGGCCTCTCGCACGCCGTGATGATGGCCACGCCCGCCGACCTGCATGCCTTCGCCCTCGGCTTCGCCCTGAGCGAGGGGATCATCGACCAGCCGGGCGACTGCCACGGCATCGAGGTGCATGCGCTGGAGGCGCCCGCCGGGGTCCCGCCCGGTACGGCCACCGCGTGCGAGGTGCGGGTGGACATCACGGCACGCTGCTTCGCGCGCTTGAAAGACAAGCGCCGCTCGCTCGCGGGCCGCACGGGTTGCGGCGTGTGCGGCATCGACAGCCTGCAGGCGCTGGACCTGGTGCCCGAACGCGTCACCGAGCGCGCCTGGGCCGGTGCGCTGCCTGCCGACGCGATATTGCGCGCCGTGGCCGCCATGCCCGCGCAGCAGTCGCTCAATGCCGCGGCCGGCGCCGTCCATGCCGCCGGCTGGGCCACGCCAGGCGGCGAGCTGACCGACCTGCTCGAAGACGTGGGCCGCCACAACGCCCTCGACAAGCTCATCGGCCAGTTGGCCGCGCAGGGCCGGCTGGGGGAGGACGGCTTCGTCGTCATGTCCAGCCGCGCCAGCTACGAACTGGTGCGCAAGTGCGCCCGGCTCGACATTCCCCTGCTGGCCGCCGTGTCGGCCCCGACCTCGCTGGCCATCGATTTGGCGCAGCAGGCCGGCATCACGCTGTGGGGGCTGTGCCGCCCGCCGCGGGCGGTGCGGTACGGGGGCGCGGACGGGTAGGGCGAAGGGGAGTCATGGCGCCAGTCGACAGCTACCGGTTTGGCAAGCTACCAGCCTTGCACTGTCGAAGGTCTTGGTCAAATCCACCCTGGGTGCCGCGAAACTCCAAATCCCCTCGCCCTGAGCCCCTTCCCACCCGAAGCCCAACCCATTTGCGCTAACGTCGCTCCCCATGAATCTGTCCTTCTTCCGAATTGGCTGGCGCACGCTGTGGCGCGATCTGCGGGCTGGCGAATTGCGCCTTCTCATCGTGGCGGTCACGCTGGCCGTGGCGGCCCTCACCTCGGTGGGGTTCTTTGCCGATCGGCTGCAGGGCGGGTTGCAGCGCGATGCGCTGCAGCTGCTGGGCGGCGATGTGGTGGTGGCCAGCGACAACCCCACGCCGGCGGCGTTCGTCGAACGGGCGAAGGCCGCGGGCCTGTCCACGGTCACGACGCTGGGCTTTCCCACCATGGGCCGCGCGAGCGATGCGCAGGGCGGCGCCAGCCGGCTGGTGGCGCTCAAAAGCGTGGAGCCGGGCTACCCGCTGCGTGGCAGCCTGCAGGTGGCGGATGCGCCCGGTGCACCCGCGCGGGCCACGCGCGACATTCCGGCGCCTGGCGAGGTGTGGGTGGATGCGCCGGTGCTGGGCTCGCTGGGCCTGCAGATGGGCGATTCGCTGCTGCTGGGCGACGCGCAGTTGCGCATTGCCCGCATCATCGCCATCGAGCCCGACCGGGGCGCGGGCTTCATGAGCTTTGCGCCGCGCGTCATGGTCAATGCGCTGGACCTGCCCGCCACCGGGCTGGTGCAGCCGGCCAGCCGGCTCACCTACCGCTTCGCCGTGGCGGGCGAGGCGCGGGCGGTCCAGCAGTTCGGCGATTGGGCGGCCGAGGCGGTGAAGGCCCCCGAGGTGCACGGTGTGCGCGTGGAGTCGCTGGACAGCGGCCGCCCCGAGATGCGCCAGACGCTGGACCGGGCGCAGAAATTCCTCAACCTCGTGGCGCTGCTCGCGGCGCTGCTGTCGGCGGTGGCCGTGGCGCTGGCGGCGCGCGGCTTTGCCAATGAGCACCTCGATGCCGCCGCGCTGCTGCGCGTGCTGGGCCAGAGCCAGCGCACCATCGCTGGGGGCTATGTGGTCGAGTTCGCGCTGATCGGGCTGTTCGCCAGCGCGCTGGGCGTGCTGCTGGGCTACGCCGTGCACCACGTGTTCGTGCTGCTGCTGGAGGGGCTGGTGGAAACGGCGCTGCCCGCGCCCAGCCTGTGGCCGGTGGCGTTCGGCCTCGGGATGGGCCTCACGCTGATGTTCGCCTTCGGGCTGCCGCCGGTGCTGCAGCTGTCGCAGGTGCCGCCGCTGCGCGTGATCCGGCGCGACCTGGGCGGCCTGAAACCCGCCTCGCTGGCGGTGCTGGGCGTGGGCGTGGCCGGGTTCGCCGCGCTGCTGCTGGCGGTCAGCAGCGACCTGAAGCTGGGACTGATCGCCGTGGGCGGTTTCGCGGGGGCGGTGCTGCTGTTTGCCGGACTGGCCTGGGGCGCGGTGAAGCTGCTGCGCCGCAGCGTGAACGAGGCCACGGCCCCGCGCTGGCTGGTGCTGGCCACGCGGCAGATCTCGGCCCGGCCGGTGTATGCGGTGGTGCAGGTCAGCAGCCTCGCAGTGGGGCTGCTGGCGCTGGTGCTGCTGGTGCTGCTGCGCACCGACCTTGTCGAAAGCTGGCAGCGCTCCACCCCGGCCGATGCGCCCAACCGCTTCGTGATCAACGTCATGCCCGACCAGTCGGAGGCTTTTCAGAAAGCGCTGCGCGATGGCGGCGTGGCGCAGTACGACTGGTACCCCATGATCCGCGGCCGGCTGGTGGCCATCAACGGGCGTGAGGTGGGCCCGGCCGACTACACCGACGACCGCGCCAAGCGCCTGGTGGACCGCGAGTTCAACCTGTCGAACGCCGAGCAGGCGCCCACCCACAACCCGGTGGTGGCCGGCCGATGGACGCCGGGCGAGAAGGATGCGGTGAGCGTGGAGGACGGCATCGCCGAGACGCTGGGCCTGAAGCTCGGCGACACGCTGCGCTTCGACATCGGCGGGGTGGTCAGCGAGGCGCGCATCACCAGCCTGCGCAAGGTGGACTGGGGCTCGCTGCGCGCCAACTTCTTCGTGATGTACACGGTGGGCCAGCTGCCGCCCGAACTGCCGGTGACCTACTTGGCGGCCTACCGCGCGCCGGCCACGCCGGGCTTCGACAACACGCTGGTGCGGGCGTTTCCCAACATCACCAACGTGGACATGAGCGCCACGCTGGCCCAGGTGCAGGGCGTGCTCGCGCAGGTGATCCGCGCGGTGGAGTTCCTCTTCGGCTTCACGCTGGCCGCGGGGCTGGTGGTGTTGTTCGCCGCCGTGACGGCCACGCGCGAGGAGCGGGCGCGCGAGTTCGCCATCATGCGGGCCGTGGGCGCGCGCGCCAGCCTGCTGCGCCAGGTGCAGCGGGCCGAACTGGCCGGCGTGGGGCTGCTGGCGGGCTTTCTCGCCAGCGTGGTGGCGGTGGCGGTGGGCTGGGCGCTGGCGCGCTACGTGTTCGACTTCGCCTGGACGGCCACGCCCTGGGTGCCGATCATCGGCGCACTGGCCGGGGCCGTGCTGGCGCTGGCCGCGGGCTGGTGGGGCCTGCGCGATGTGCTGCGCCGCCCGGTGGTGGAGACGCTGCGCCGCGCGGCGGAGTAGCGCAAAAGAGCCTGAACAGCGCAGCGCAGCGGCGCCGCTATGCCGCCCGCGCGAACGGCGTGCGGATGTCCGACAGGAACTGCTGCGCTCGCGGGTGCTGCGGGCGGCCGAAGAAGTCGGCCGGCGTGGCGCGCTCCAGCACGCGGCCTTCGTCCATGAAGAGCACGCGGTCGGCCACTTCGCGGGCAAAACCCTGACCCGTCCTGAATGAGGTTGACACCTTTCTGTTCATCAGAAAGGAAAGTCAAGTGGATCAATGGGTTAAGAGAACGCAGAAGGACTACACACTGGCCTTTAAGCTGGCGGTGGTGGATCAG
>NZ_BQXI01000052.1:0-21371 GCF_030158955.1 Acidovorax sp. SUPP1855
CCGGGCCTGCAAGGCCCCTCATGCACCCAGGCGCAGACCGCTGCTGGGCCTCATCACGCTCAAACGGCTACTGGCGCCCACTCCTCCCTATTCGGATTCGTCAAACATGGGGTTGTGAGAGGCTCCCCTTCGTGCGAGCGCTTTTTCGATCTTCTTGTCGGTGCTGTATTGACTCAACGCATACACGGCCCAGATCGTTGCAGGGAGCCAGCCAATCAGCGTGATCTGGAGAATCAGGCAAACAACCCCGGCAATCGGTCTTCCGATGGTGAAGAAAGTAAGCCAAGGCAGGAACAAGGCTATCAACAGTCGCATTTTTCAATTCCCTTTCAGTACTTGATTATTAATTTGCGCAGCAGGATCTATATGCCTCGGTATTACTTCCTGAGCAAATATCCGATGATGCCGCCGGTCGCTGCAGAGAGCACTGACATCGCCCACTTCTTTTCTTCGGCCGTGGCGTTGGATGAAGAAACCGTGCTGTAGCACAGGACCACCAACAGCACCACAAAGCCAATCGCTACGACAAACAGAGCGACGTCCTTGAATAGTCGAACGCGGCGTTCACCGTCCGTCTCCTCGCGCTCGACCGAGACACTGAATTTGTGCTTTGGAGGCGGCGAGTTAAGGTCGATCGTACTCACAACCCCACGATCTCCGTTTGCAACTTTTCGGTCTTGGGCTCGACGAGGCCGAGCTTCAATCCCCGCTGTTTGCCCTCGCGTGCTGCAAGGAACAGTTGCAATGCCTTGCGCAAGATCTCGCTTTTGTTGGTTTCCGCCTCTTCGGCAGCACGGTCGATCTCGCGATTGAGGTCGTCGGATAGGACGACATTGAAGCGCACGCTCATGAGTACTCCTTTGGAAGGTGTCTAGGATGCGTCTTTTATACACTCTTTCTGCGCATTGGTCATCGCGATTTGTTGATTGTATTGCACAATACAAGAATGGCAGCATCTCCCTCTAGCCGTACCCCCACGCAGCAGACCTACACGGAACTACAGCAGGCCTACAGCCACTTCAACGAGTCGCTCTTCGGCGGCACCCTGCCAGGCTGTCTCATCACGCTGCAGCGCGAAAAGCGCACGTGCGGGTACTTCTCGGCCCAGCGCTTCGCCAACCTGGAGGGCGGCATGACGGATGAGATCGCCATGAATCCTGCCTACTTCGCCGTGGTGCCGGTGGTGGAGACGATGCAGACCCTCGCCCATGAGATGTGCCACCTGTGGCAATCGCATTTCGGCAAGCCTGGACGTGGCCGATACCACAACGAGGAGTGGGCATCGAAGATGGAAGCCATCGGACTGATGCCCTCCTCCACCGGCCAGCCCGGAGGCAAGCGCACGGGAGACATGATGGCGGACTACGCCATCGAAGGCGGTCCGTTCCTTGCGGCCTGCGCCGAGTTGCTCACCCGCTCATTCCGGATCAGCTGGTATGACCGCTTCCCTGCGCCAGAGCATGTGCGCGCGGGCCAAGGCAGCATGGGCATGCACTTGGCTGCGTCAGTGGGCGGTGGCAGTGTGCCGGCGCAGTCCATCGCCGTGATGTCCAGCCTGTTCGATCCAGCGGCCATTGCAGGCCAAGACGGTGAGGGGAACCCCAAGCCGGCGGCGAACAAATCCAACCGCGCCAAGTATGTCTGCCCTTGCGAGAAACAGGTGTGGGGCAAGCCGGGGTTGCTGCTGATCTGTGGCAGTTGCCGGAAGGATTTTGAAGCGCAGCGCTGACGGAGATTCAGCGGTTGGGTTCGTCAGACTGCGCAGCTATTGTCTTTAATGGCTGCCAAGTTCAAACATCAAAAAATCACTGTTTGCAAAGCCTGATCTTGGTTCAATCACTCGATTCCATGGAGTTCTTCCATCTGGTATAAAAATCAGTGTAGACGTCAGTATGTCCTGAATTTCGAGCGACAGCGTAATAGTCTTCGAATGACTGATAGCTGGGACTTGGAACGCCTGTATATGCGTCGCTCGCCATATACCAAAGCGAAGGATTTCCGTAGCCCGCAGCCTCGATCTCAGGGCGTGCTTCGCTGTAATATCTGGACATCTCTTCAATGGTCCCATATTCAACGCGCTCTTTATTGCGCGCAGCCCTTGCAACACCTATTTTCCCTTGCGCAAATTCGACGTTGACTTGTTGAAAATCAGTCGCTCTACCCAAATTGGTGAGTTCAATCAAAAGAGTATTCAACAGTTGGTGATGATTGCCGTCGATATCGCTCGCAGTCGATTCAGTCAGCAAAATGGTTCTGTCGCTGACCCGTGTTGCTGCGTGACCATAGGAGTGTCCTGTTTCATCGTCGGCAACTATGTGGATGGTGGCTCCTCCTTCGCGAGCAACGGTGTCCAAGCGGTCACGCAAGGTGGCAGAATTCAAATAAATATCTTTCACCAAGCCAAGAGCGCGTGCGATACGCTGATCACCACTTGGGTTGTTAATGGAGGAAAGTACCGAACTCCAATGTCCTGCGCCCCGACTAGTTCCCGCCACATTTGTGGACTGCGATCTTCCTCGCAATCCCGCAAGTGGTCCGTCCGCAGTCAATTGCCTGCGTGCCCTCTGGTCGTTTGAGGCTGTGCTGGGCGCAGATGATGAGCGCGAGCTGGTCGAGGGACTGGGAGAGTAGACACGTGTCGGTTTTGAATTGCAAAGGCCCATAGAATTCGATTCGGAATTTTCAGAACTGTTGTGCTTGTCATCTAAATTTCAATGACGATGGCATCAAGAGTGAACATAATCCCTTAATTGCCCACACAAGATCATCGATTGCCGAATAAATCCGGTTAAAAACGAAGTTTCTATTCAAGAACTCGCTGAACATTACTGCGTATCGTCAGGGCAATATTGCCAAGGTTCAAAGCCATGGCGGAAAAGAAAGTCGCTAAACACCAAGTCCACGTGTGGTCGCCTCACTCCACGGCAGCCTCTCCACGGACAAGCGATGAGTGATTACCTCTTCCAGTTCTCGCGCCTTTGGCTGTAAATGCGCCCACCGCTCCGCTTCGGACGCCATGTCCGAAACGGAGAGCTGCTGGGTCAATCTGATTCCTGCACTCCCCAATCCCCTGGCAAATCGCCAAAAGCTGCACGCGCTGTAAAGTTCTTTCACCACGGTGATTGGCAGATCATAGGTCCGGGCCAAAAATAGCAGCAAGGCGGTGCCATAGCCTTGCCGGCGATGTGCGCCCAGTATCTCCACTTCGTAGATGTAGACCCGATCATTGAGTGGGGACACTGCGTAGCAAGCCCTTCCCACCGGGGTTCCGGCCTCGTTTCTGATGACCACCTTCACGTCTGGATTGGGTGCTGTGAAAGTCATGTAGTAGTTGCGCGTGACATCCACAGTGATTTTGGGGACGTGTGCCAGCCGGCGCTGCACAAGCCATCGAGAAAGAAAATTACTCACGGTACCTCCCTGTTTGAAATCTTTTTTGCGCCAGGTGGCGGCCAATCAAGCAGTCCGCGTGCGCTCCGAATCCAGGATGACTCGGGGGGGGCGATCAACCGCGCACGAGCCGATTCACCGCGTGACCGGACAGGCCTCGGCTGGGCCCTGCAGTCTGGGAATCTACCTCCCCTGCAGTTAGCTGCACTCGGCAGCCAGGCTCTCGGTCTCCAGGACGATGGGTAAAGGCGTGTGGTCAGCATCGAACTGCCCCTGCCTCCAGCCCAGCATCAGCGTGGCCTCGTCCGAGAAAAACACCGGCGGAAGGTCTGCAGCCGAGTGCCGCAATCCCAGCGCATATGCCATCCACCAGGCACGACTCTCCTGCGCATTTCCCTGATCGGGATCGAAAGACTGCAGGACGCGCGCGTTGGCCAATACGCAGCGCGCATCGAGGGCTTGTTCGGGAAGGCTTTTCATGTTGTCTCTTCCGATCGATCAGCCGCGCACGAGCCGATTCACCGCGTAGCCGGACAGGCACAGCAGCGCGAACGCGCCCAGCTTCGTATACCACTCGGCCCACCATACGCTGAACAACTCCCGGTGCGTGGAGTCGGGACTGTTTCCGTAGGCCCAATGATCGATCGCGGGAAACCAGGCACACCACACGAGAGCCAAGAACAGTGGCCAGGTGTTTCGGATGCCGAAGACGGAATCTCTGTCGAAAAGAAAGATGAAGAAGCCGGCAAACAACGTCACCGCGAATGTATAGCCCGTCACCCTCACTGCGGTAGCTAGGTCCAGACCCGTCGCCCCTGCGATGGACGCGATGACCGCCATGCCAAGGATCATCCATCTGCCGTCGTCGCTTTCGTAAGCGTTCGCCATATGACCTCCCAGTCATTGATTTTTCGTTTGCCATGAGAACCGGTGGCTGTCAAGCCGAAACCGTGCGCCACGTGCCGGATGGTTTCCGGCTGACGTCCGGCCCGTGCCCACCTACATTGCTGCCGATGTCCAAGAACCATGCTTCCGATGCAGCCCGCATGGCGAGCCAAGCCGGCGTCCCCTCTGCCCACAAGGTCGAAACCCGCGTGCTCTGGTGCGCTGGCCAGGGCCAAGTCTGCAATGTCGGCGTGTTCGTGTTCGCCCTGCTCTTTTTCTGGCTGGTCCTGCCGGTCGGCTGGGCGCTGTATCGGTATTTGCGAACGGCGAATCACCATTACGTGCTGACCGATCAGCGGCTGCTGGAACACTCGGGAATAATCGTCAAGAAAATCGAAGCGCTCGAACTCTACCGGGTCAAGGACTTGTCCGTCTCGGGTAATTTGTTGCAAACCGTTTTCGGCCGTGGGCAAATCATCTTGCTCACCACGGACAGTACCAATCCCACCCTGATAATCGACGCCGTGCCGGATGCGGCCGGTGTCTCGAAAATCATACGCGACGCCGTGGAAGACTGCCGGGCGGCCAAAGGCGTTCGCGCATTCGATTATTAGAAAATCTATGAGGGAGTCAATGCAATCCTTTGAAATTATCCGGCGAAAAATCATTGCCGAGCAAAAGACCGCTTTGTTGCGTGCTCTCGTGATCGCCACTGCTGTACTGGCCGGCGCCGGCATCGGCCTGCTTTGGGGCGACGCATCGTCGTTCCATGGCCTGGTTCGCATCGGCGCACTGGGCTCGCTGGCCGGTAGCGTGGCACTCCTGCTGACCCATCCCAAAACGAAATGAGGAAATCATCGATGTACCAGATTTATCGGCCGCGCCTGCGCGCCCTGCTCCTGCGCGCAACCGTGCTGGCCAGCCTGTCCATGGCGGTGGGCGCACAGCCGGTCCCACCCAGTCTCAAGGCGACGATTGAGCAGAACACGGCGGGCAAGGTCCGGGTGGAGCAGATCACAGCCTCCCCCATTCCTGGCATCTACCAGGTCGTCTCCGAAGGCCAGATCTTCTATACCGACGCCTCCGGCCGCTTTGGCTTCGTGGGTGGGGCCATGGTGGACATGAAGACCCAGCAGGACCTCACCGCGCCGCAGCTTGAAAAGCTCAACAGCGTCCCTTTCGCAAGCCTGCCGCTCAAGCACGCGATCAAGGAGGTGCATGGCAACGGCAAACGACAGGTGGCCGTGTTCGAAGACCCGCAGTGCCCGATCTGCCGGGTCTTCACCAAGTTCGTGGACCAGCTCGATGACGTGACCGTCTATCGGTTCATGTTTCCCGTCATCAGCCCGGAATCTGCGCAGTTCGCGCGCGCTGCTTGGTGTTCGCCCAACCGCGCCGAGGCTTGGCAGCAGGTCATGGCGGGCCGGCGACTACAGGGCCGGGAGGATTGCGACACCAGCGGCCTGGTCGAGATCCTGAAGTTCGGTGAGCGGCACCGCATCCAGAACACGCCCACGGTGATCCTGGGCAATGGCAAGCGCCTGGTGGGCGCCACGCCGCCCGAGCAGTTCATCGCCGAGCTGGATGCGAGCGTGAGCATCAAATGAATCAACACAATCAAAGGGAAGGCGCCATGAAGGTATCGAACAAGAAGAGCGCGATCGCGGCGGGCCTTGTGGCCACCGCTCTGTGCATCGCCGCCGGCGCTGCGGGCGCGCAGGAACGAGGGAATATCAAGTTTCCCAATGGCCTGAATTGGAAGTTGATGCCGCTGGTGACCTTCAACTATCCGGAGTATCACGATGGCACCCCGGAGCAGAAAAAGCTGCTGGAGCCGATCTGGAAAGAAAGCATTGAATCGACTCCGCTGAATTTCAATCGAAACGACGGCAGCAGGCTGGGCAGCTTCATCCTCTATCAAACGCATGAGGATAAAGAAAACAAGTACATCTTCACGATGTTCAGTGCGGCCGAGTCCAAATGCGAAGACCCGCCCAATGGTCCATTCATTCAAAAGGGTTACGTGCCTCATATGTACAGCATTTGCCCCATGCGCGTGATCGTGGAAAACAAATCTTCTGGTAAAAGAAAACAGAAGGATTTCCCGAATTACTGCCACCTGTTCGTTGACGACAAAAATAAGCCGCTGGCGCAGAACCACACGGAATTCGCGTTCGACGACAAGACGCGTAGCGCCTACTTCCGAGTGGTGCAGTATGGAAAGAGGGCACCTGAATGTGATCGTGCCTTGCACCTCGGATGACAAGTGGCAGCAAACATGCAACGCACCCTCTTTGCGCTTTGCTCGGCGCTGCTTCTCGCATTGCTTTTGGTGCTGGCTACGCATCTTCCTGCTTCGGCCCAGCAACGCCTGGTGACCAATGACCGCGTGACCGCCGATCAGGTGTCGCAGGCGATCGCAAACTCTCCCAACGCCAGTCAGTGGCTGCGTGCGAATGCCAGGGCCGTTGGCAATCTGGCCATCAACGTCGAGAGCGGTGGCTACCTCTCGGTCTATAACGGCTCGTGCTGCTACGGCGTACTGCAGATGAACGAGGAAAACATTCGCAGATACGCTCAGGTGCCACCCGATGAGTTCAGGACCTGGAGCCTGCAGAGCCAAGTGGATGCATGGTCGCGCGTGATGTCGCAGGCGTTGCAGGCCAACCCCGCGCAGGCCCTTGAGGCCCTGGGTACGTTCGATGGCCGTCGCGTGGACGCGAACATGATCCTGGCCTGCGTGCAACTGGGCATCGGCAACTGCCAGCGCATGATCGTCTCAGGGCGCTGCTCGGGCTTCGCCGACTCCAACGGCACGACCATCTGCGGCATGGCCGATCGCATCGCGGGCAATGCGCCCTCCCCCACGACGCCCGGCACGACCAGCCCATCTACGCCGATCTCCGGTGGTGGCAGCGGCATCGCATTCAATAACAGTTGCATCCGCGCCTCCGATGGCCAGTGCGTGCCCGTCACCGAGGCGCTGCGCATCGGCTTCGAGCAGGGCTCGGGCGTGTCCATGGCACGCATGCGCTCCATCATCCAGATGCTGCTGGTGGCCATCACCCTCCTGGTGGTTTCCAGCGCCCTCGTGGGCGTGTGGCAGCAATACGCCCGCGGCGTCATCGACAAGGCCACCATGATGGAGTACATGCAAAAGGGCTGCATCATCGTGATGATCGTTTTTGCGGTGATGACGATTTTTTGATTCAGGAGATCAGGTAATGGAGAAAAAAGTGACCGACGAGATCATCGACAGCGCCGTGCAAGGTGTCGCAGGCTCCGCAGGCACGATCCTTAGCTCACTTCTATGGTTCGCTCAGAAGTTATCGTTCATTGGGGCCTTGGTGTCGGCCGCTGGATTTGCTTGCGCTGTGCTCATGGGGGCGGAGCAGCTGTTCACATGGTTTTACTGGCTGATCGGCTGCGCGATCACGGCCTTGGCGCTCGGCATCTTGACCCGACATCGATGATGCGGCCCTGGAAAACGGTTATGCGTGGCGAACGCATGCCGCAGCTTGTGGGCCGTTGACCGCAGCATTTGGGATTGGCCGATGCCAATCCCAGCCTTTCAGGGATGCGACTATTTCAATCGCACTTCGACGTGAGGGATGCCGGTTGCATCGGCTCTGTCGATCGCTTCGACGTAGCCCTGCGCGCGAACCAGATCGCTGAGCTTCTTGAATCCGTAGTTCCTTGGATCAAAAGAGCTATGGGTCTTCCCAAGCAATCCTCCGACAGTGGCAAGGTGTGACCAGCCCGTCTCCCGAGCGGTTTCCCGAATCGCGTTCGAAAGCAGCTCTTTCAGATCCGGCACATCGAGCACCTGCGGCGTACTCGGAACCGTACCGGCCTGTTTGTTCAATACCTCGAAGAAGATGAACTTGTCGCAGGCCGCGATGAAGGGTTCAGGGGTCTTACGCTCTCCGAGCCCGTACACCGTCTTGCCCGCTTCACGCAGCCGGGTGGCCAAACGAGTGAAGTCACTGTCGCTCGATACCAAGCAAAATCCATCAACGTTCCCGGAATACAGCAAGTCCATGGCGTCGATGATGAAAGCCGAGTCCGTCGAGTTCTTTCCTTTCGTGTAGGCGAACTGCTGAACGGGTTGGATCGCATGGAGATGAAGATGGGCCTTCCATCCGACGAGATTTTGCGTTGTCCAGTCTCCAAAGGCCCGTTTCACGGTGGCTGTCCCGTACTTGGCCACCTCCTCCAAAAGCTCCTTGACCACGGATGCAGACGCATTGTCAGCGTCAATGAGGACCGCAAGTCGCGGAGCGTCAATGTTTGCCAAGTCGTATCTCCCTTTTTGTTCCCTTCACCCCAGTCTGCATGATCCGCTTTGATTGTTCAACCTCTTGCCGTGCGGAATTCGCTCGAGGCAGGGACGTAGCAAATACCTCGTGGATGATGCCGCTCGATGACGCCCCGCAAGTAGACCATCGACGTCCTGGCGTAGATGGTCGTGGTCTGCAGGCATGCATGGCCGAGCAACATCTGGATTACGCGCAGATTCGCCCCGGCCTGGTACAAGTGCGTGGCGAAGGCATGCCGCAGCGTGTGTGCCGTCACCATCGGCAGGCCTGCCGCGTCGGCATGCCGGCGGATCGTGCGCTGTAGGGCGCTGTAGTTCAGCGTGCCAGAGGCCGTCGCATGGACGAACAGGGCCGGGACTGGGCGCTGGCAGGCCTGTAATAGCGCGGGGCGCGCTTCGCACAGGTAGCGCTCCAGCCACTGTGCGGAGTACTCCCCGAACATCACGATCCGCTCCTTACCCCCTTTGCCCATCACCTGGGCCGCACGGGTGCGCAGGCACAGTTGATGCGGCCGAAGGCTCAGCAACTCCGCGGCACGCAGGCCGGAGGCATACAGCAGTTCCAGGATTGCCCGATCGCGCAGGCCCAGGGCGAACCGGGTGTCGGGTTGCTCCAGAAGGCGGTGCACCGTGCGTTCGCAAGGGACGTACCCCAGACTTTGCTGGTGAGGCCGGCGCCGCGGTGATGCGATGAACTGCCAGGGATCGCAATCCATCATGCTCTCGCCAGCCAGCCAGGCGTAGAACGTGCGAAGCACCCAGGTCTTCTTGTCCACCGTGGTTTGGGCATGCCTGCGCGACTGCTCGCTCATCCAGTGCCGAAGATGCAAGGCCGAGGCATCCAGCCGCGTAATGCCAAAGCGTTCCCGCAGCCATCGCTGCCATTCGATGAGTGCGTAGTGGGCCACCTGCAAGGTACTTCGCGCATACCCGCATTCGTGCTTCAGATATTCCTTGAAGCGCTCTTCCACGAACAGCTTCGGCCCCGTCACGACGGATCACCTATCCCAAGACGATCAAGCATGCGTCGAGCGGGAGTCGGTACCGGCGCATCCGCCAAGCGTCCGAAGACGCAGAGACGAGCGCGCGCACTCCATCCGCCGGCACATCCGGCATGATTCTTCAAATCCATGGGGGTCCCTAAATCGCGCCGTGGGCGCGCAGGTCTTTGATAGATTGGTCTGAAAGACCTACTTCACGCAGCAATGCGTCGGTGTGCTGGCCTACCGCTGGGATCGGCTCCATGCAGGCTTCCCAGCGGTTGCTGCGTCCTGGAGGCAGCAGTGATGGCAGCATTCCTACCGGCGACGGCACTTCGCGCCACCGCTTTCGCGCTTGCAACTGAGGATGGGCCCACAGTTGCGCCATGTCGTTCATGCAGGCATTGGCAATTTGCGCTTTTTCGAGTCGCGCCACCACTTCGTCAGTGGTCAACTTCTCGAAGACGTTCAGAATCAGCTGCCGAAGCTCATCCCGGTGCGCATTGCGTTGCGTGCTGTTGGCGAAACGCGGCGCCTGAGCGAGCGCGGGTTCACGCAAGACAACGGTGCAGAAACTTTCCCATTCCCGCTCGTTTTGCACACCCAGCATGACTTTGCCACCGTCGCCGGCGGAAAATGGTCCGTAGGGGTAGATCGTTGCGTGGGAAGCGGCGCTGCGCTCCGGGGGCGGTGCCCCGTCGAAGGCGTAGTACATCGGAAAGCCCATCCACTCCACCAGAGACTCAAGCATGGAGACATCGATGTGGGCACCCTCCCCTGTCTTCTCGCGCCGTAGCAGCGCCGCAAGGATATTGGTATATGCATACATGCCCGCAGCGATGTCGGCAATCGAGTTGCCGGTCTTGCAAGGCGACTCCTCGGTACCCGTTATCGAAAGCAGGCCCGCTTCGCTCTGAATCAGCAAGTCATAGGCCTTCTTGTCCCGGTATGGCCCGTCGTCACCGTATCCGGAGATGTCGCAGACCACCAGGCGGGGATTGGTGTGGGAAATGCTGGCGTAATCCAAGCCCATGCGGGCCGTAGCGCCGGGCGCAAGGTTCTGCACGAACACGTCCGCCTTCTCGATCAGTCGCCTGAGCACGTCCAGCGCCCGTGGCTGCTTCAGATCCAGCGTCAGGCTCTTCTTCGATCGGTTTGTCCACACGAAGTGCGATGACATGCCCCTCACCCGCTGGTCGTACTCGCGCGCGAAATCCCCAGACTCTGGGCGCTCTACTTTGATGACTCGCGCGCCCAAATCCGCCAGCTGACGGGTACAAAAAGGCGCTGCGATCGCATGTTCCAGAGAGACAACGGTAATGCCTTCGAGAGGTCGGGTCATCGCGCGCCTCCTTAGTCCACTTCTGCGCGCGAAGCTTTGACGATCTTTTCCCACTTGGCCAGGTCGCTGCGCAGCTGGGCCGCAAACTGATCGGTGGATGTTGGTGCGGCGATCTCCACGCCCTGCTGGTCCAGCTTCTCGCGCAGATCCTGCGCTGCCATGGTTTTTCGCATGCCGTCCTGCAGCGTGCGCACCACCGCTGGTGCTACCCCAGCCGGGGCAAACAAGCCGATCCACAGCGTACCTTCGTAGCCTGGCACCGCTTCGGCAATCGCCGGGACGTCGGGCAGTACAGGCGTGCGCTTGGCACCGCTCACAGCCAAGGCGCGCAGCCGGCCTGCCTTGATGTGTGCGAGCGATGATGGCAAGCTGGCGAACACGATCGGCAGCTGTCCTCCCAATACGTCGTTCAGCGCTGGTGCAATGCCTTTGTAGGGGACATGTTGCAGCGAAACTCCCGCCATCTCATTCAGCATCTCGCCCAGCAGGTGATTGAGCGTGCCGTTGCCGGCCGAGGCATATTGGTACTGGGCGTCCTTGCGCCGTGCAAGGGACAGAAAGTCGCCGAAGGTCCTGGCAGCGAATGATGGATTGACCAGCAGCACGTTGGGCACGCTGCCGATCATGGCCACGGGCACAAAATCCTTCACAGGATCGAATCCTGGATTGCGATAAAGCGCAGGGTTGATCGCCTGGCTGCTGCTGATCGTCACAAGCAGCGTGTACCCGTCCTTCGGGCCTCGCGCCACGTACTGGGTTCCGATGTTGCCGCCAGCGCCAGGCCGGTTGTCGACGATGGCGCCGGTGCCCAGCACCTCCCCCAGTTTGTGGGCGACCACCCGGCCAACGATGTCGTTGGTGCCGCCTACCGTTTGCGGCACTACCAGCGTGAGCGGGCGCGTGGGATACGCCACCTGGGCCTGTGCGAGCGTGGTACCGAGGCCCAACGTCCCCATCAGCAGCGTTGCTGCAAAAATTTTCAATCTCATACTTCTACTCCCTTTATTACCCGGCTTACGATTCGGGCTGGGGGTGGATTCTGCAGAGATTCGCGCGCTACACAATTTGCGATTTCAGAAGCGAGGCTTCGTTTTTCATTAATGCTCGAAATACGTTTTATTACATGCAGTTCGATCTGACAGATTTGCGTCTGTATGTGTGCGTGGCAGAGATGTGCAACTTGACAAGAGCCGCGGCCAAACACAATCTCTCTCTAGCAGCGGCAAGTACGCGCATCAAGGCACTGGAAATGCAGGCCGGCGTCTTGTTATTGGCACGCGAAGCAAGGGGAGTCCGGCTGCTACCGGCTGGCGAGGCTTTTGTTCATCATGCGCGCTTGATGCTGCAACAGGCAGACCTTCTGCACGCAGAAATGGGGGAATATGGCGGCGGATTGCGCGGGCATTTACGGCTGCTGGCCAACACCACTGCTGTCACAGATTTCTTGCCGGAAATACTGGCAGATTTCCTATCGGATCACCCAAATGTCAACGTGGAGTTGGAAGAGCGAGCCAATGCGACGATTCCGCGGGGTGTCCTTGAAGGACGTGCGGACCTCGGCATCATCGCTGGTTCCATTGATACTTTGGGACTGGTCTCTATCCATTTCAGCACCGACCGGCTGGTTCTGGTCACCTCTCCCAGCCATCGTTTTGCACGGCGGCGTTCCGTGAACTTCGCTGAAACGCTTGAAGAAGACGTGGTAGGGATGCCGGAAGGCAGCACGCTGCAAGCCTTTCTGGATCAGATCACCTTGCGTCAATTGGGGCATCGCCAGATACCTCGTATCCGGTTGCGTAGTTTCGAGGCGATGTGCCGCATGATCAGCAGCAATGTGGGCGTTGGGGTGCTGCCCGAGTCGGCTGTTATCCGCAATAGGTTGGCAATGCCATTAACGATGGTGGAGCTGCGAGATGAATGGAGCGTGCGTGAACGTCATCTGCTGATGCGTGACCGGACAACTCTGCCTGTCTATGCACAGGCATTGGTTGAAAGGCTTTGCCGGCATTACGATGCAGAACACCTGCGTTCAGAGAAACCATCACAGATGCTTGCGGCACCGGCCTGATTTCTCTCCGACTTGATGGAATGCTACCGTCTTATGGTCAGCGAGATAGCCGAAAACCTGATGGAGGCGTTACAAGGGTGGTGTACGGTCAGCCGCCCCAACTTTGCTACTTTGAATAAGGCGTGGACGCAGAGCCCTGATTGGAGAAGTAAGGGATCAGCATGCGGTTGCCCTCGGCACCCGTCTCCCGCAGGTATTCGACGGAAAACTTCTCCCCGATGCGCCGCAGCTCGTTGCGCAGCTCGGGCTCGGGCGTGTCCACCTTGATGCCCTTGCTCGTCAGCTCCGCCATCGAGACCGTGGATGCCGCTTCGCTGGCCATCCAGCCGCGCTTTTGCGCTTCTTCTGCCGCCGCCATCACAGTCTTGCGGTTGGCCTCGGAAAGTGCGGCCCACTTGGCCTTGTTGGCGATCACGATGTTCTTCGGGTACCAGCCTCGGGCGTTGTAGAAATACTTCGCCGGCCCCTCCCACAATTTGGAGTCCACGCCGGTCGCGGGCGATGTGAACATGGTGTCCAGCCGCTGGTCCTTGAAAGCCGCGCCGATGGCCTGCGTGGGCACGTCTACGGGCGTGGCGCCCATGAGTTGGGCAAGACGCACCGTGCTGGGGTTGTAGGTGCGCATCTTGGAGCCACGCAGATCCGCGATGCTTCGCACGGGGCGGGTGGTGAACAAGCCCTGGGCTGGCCAGGGCACGGCGTAAAGGATCACCAAGCCCTGCTTGTCCAGGGCTTGCTGCAGGATGGGGCGCTGCGCATTCCACAGCCGCAGGGCATCGTCGTAGCTGTTGACGATGAACGGGATGGCATCCGCGCCAGCGATTAAAGTGTCGCTGGCCATGGTGCTGAGAAGCACCTCCCCTGCCGCGAGATCTCCGGAGCGGACCTTGCCCACGATTTCGGAGGGACCGGCGGCGATGCCGTCGGAGCGCACTTCGATGACCAGCCCACCCTTGGCCTGATCGTTGACGTTCTGCGCGAACTGGCGCAGGTTCACCCCGTGGAAAAGCTCCTTCGGGTAGCCCGAGGCCAGCGTCCAAGTGTTCTGCGCAGCCACGGGTTGAAGGCTTGCACATGCCGCTACGGTCGCCAGCAATCTCACCGCAAACCGAAGCATCATCTTGGTAGAGACCACTAGTCGAACAGGGAGTTTCATCGCGATCCTTCTTGTATTTTGCACTTGTCTTTTTACTCCATACATCCACGTTGGTCTTGGTCGTAAGGCACAAATTGGGATTCCTAGGAACTGTTTTTTTCCGCGATACTCCGATGCCGCGTTTGCGGTTATTCAACTGCTGTATAGTGTATCAGACTTTATATTTTAAGGAGACATTCATGGGACGCACACCGAATGATGACCGCTCTGACTCGTTGAACCCTAACAACGATGCTTACGATCACGCTAATGACAATCACTCGAATCAACTGAATCCCAACAATGAACGATATCAAGGTGACGGGACTGATGAGTCTGAGGAAGAAAATTAGCCAGTGCCGCCACTTGAGCAGGCGCGCGGTGGGCTGGAGCAGCGTGAGGTGTAACACCCGGTCCTGTATTGTCCATCTATGTCGCCCCGTTCCTGAGCCTATGCATGACTGCAAGCCGAAGACCGCTTCACGCTGGCCAGTTCTGAGGCAGCAGGGCTATTCCTGGAAGCCCACCTCCACGCGTTAGTGTTTAGGCCCAGCTTGCTGATTCGGCTTGGCGAATCAAGGTCGTGGTGACTGCGGTATGTAAGCCCAATGGCCTCTTCCGCTATTTACGATCATTGAGAGCAGCGCATTGGATGCCATCACTGCACAGTATTTTGACCCTTCGACCGTGGAAATCGACGACCAGACCAACGGGTCTTTCACGGATTGGTTTGATGGCGATTCGAAGAGGATTGCCCGCTTGTCAGGGGCGCCAAGAAATTCCAAAGTACTCATTACTTATTGGGAAAACGTTGGTTTTCAACTAGACGCCACCGGACCCCTGATTACTGGATCTATGGTTCGTCGCATACTCCAACACGACGAAGAGATTCAGCCTGTTCTATTCATCAAGAACGTAGCGTTCGAACTCCCCAAATCCGCACAGGGCCAAAAAATCGGTGTGCGAAGTGTCGCTATTGAGCTGCGTGAGGCACAGCTTACGGGGCAGTTTGCGTATGTAGAAGTCAATGCCGCAGGCAACGCATCCACGTTGAATCCCGACAACCCGCTCGATTATTTGAATGGATACGTTGTCTGGCCTCAGATGGGCTTTGATGGTCCGATACCGGCCAATCGAAGGGCTGATCTCCACCCATGCGAAATGGTCTCGGACGTGTTGAAATCTGTCGACGGCAAATCTAAGTGACAATGGAATTGAGGTCTCACCATGAATTACAACGCCGTCAAGCACTTGCTCAAGCCCTTGTCCAACGCGCAACTCGATGCGCTGGAGCAGGCACATGATCGTGCACGGCCACAACGCGAGAGCGCTGTTGGTCTGGATGACTTCGGTCTGGTGGGCGTTGCACGGGTGGTACAGGCTCGCCGTCGCACCCAAACGGGGCTGGATGGACGCCAGTTTGCCACGAACTTCTTGGTCCGCGACTGACGATGTAGCTACCTTAGAGGGGGCTTTTCGCCCTTCCCTGCCCTGGTAGCGCTGCTTTGCGTTTTCATCAGTCCACTCGGCTGGCTCGCCCTGGCCAACGTTCGCGACTTCTAATTGTTGAGCCTTCAACAGTTAGACCGGCTTTCCAGCGTATTTAATCTACGTCGTCCGGACCACGAGCACTTCGCCTCTCCAGCTTGATCGTTTTAAGGATCGCATCGGCTTCTTCACGCGTAGGGAGTGTCCGGTCCTTCACGAGTCGATGAAACGCCCCGCAATGCGAATCGGAGCATCCGCAAACCACTGCACGTACAGGGTGATTCGTACCGCTGCGCTTTTGCATCGCGTTGGTTCGCTCAGCACTTTTGATCGTGCTGATCACGGCGTCGCGCCCCATGAATTTTCCGCTCATCAGACCCCTTGTTGTGCTGTCACTGTGTTGACCATTTTGAGCGAATTCCACGCCCCCGTGGTTGACGAGGTGAGCCTGGACCATCGGCATGCGAGTCGAATCTATATACTGTGCTTTTATCCAGTATTTGTGATTCTTATCCGGCCATCTGACCATGCCAGTTCCTGCTCATCCATCTGGTGCCTTTGGCTTAGATGCACTCCCCCGGCACGTGGCCGAGGCGGTGTGGCGCGGTGCGGAAGTCGGTAGTTCGTCATCTCGCACAGTTTCTACAGGATTTGCGGCCCTTGACTCCTTGCTTCCTGGCGGTGGCTGGCCTACCCATACCCTGACCGAGTTGCTCATGCCCCAGGCGGCCCTGTGTGAGTGGCGTCTGCTGGGTCCATCGGTCCCATCGTTTCTCGATTCTGGCGGGCGTGTTTACCTGATCGCGCCCCCGAAGGAGCCGCACATGGGCGGGCTGGTCCAACTCGGCCTGACGCCGGACCAGGTCGTCTGGATACATGCCAGTGCCCCGGTGGACCGCCTCTGGATTACTGAGCAAATCGTCAAGTCCGACCCCGCTGGCGCCGTACTGGCTTGGTTGCCTCAAGCACGGCCCGAGCAGATCCGGCGCCTGCAGATCCACGCTCAGTCCTGCGATGCCCCGGTCTTTCTGCTTCGCCCGGTCACCGCATTGAACGATGCCTCGCCCGCTCCGCTGCGGGTTGCGGTATCGCTAGCCCGCGGCTGGCAGCTGGAAGTGCGCATCCCCAAGCGGCGCGGCGGGTCGCTGGATAACGCCCTTTACCTTGAGGCCATGCCCGCCAGCTTGGCGGCCGTCATCCCGCCGCGATTGAGAGTCCCTCAGGCGATCCCTGTCGCACGCTCCCACAAGGAGGCCTCCGATGCTCGGGCATTGGGCCGCGTTGCTCCCCATCCCTTTGCCCGCCAGTCTGTCTCCCATTGATGTGACCGCGCTTGGCATCTGGGCCTTGCAGTTCACCCCCAGGGTGGCATTGCTGGAGGATTCCGTTATCGCAGAGATGTCGGCCAGTGCGCGGCTCTTTGGCGGGATGCAGCCATTGCACGATCTCGTGGAGGCGGGCGCCATGGAGTTCGGCGCCCAAATCGCCTGGGCGCCGACAGGCACCGCGGCGTTGGCGCTGGTGCACCATGCCTCCACCCCTGAAGACTGCGACGGGTTCCGCGCTCCGCTGGCGCAGTGGCTGGATCCGCTGCCGCTGGCAGCGATCACAGCAGTGGCGGCACACCATGCCACGTTGGCGCGGATTGGTTGCCGCACGCTCGGGGATGTTCGCGCCTTGCCCCGGGGCGGCCTGAGCCGCCGCTTTGACAAAGCCTTGCTGCAGGCGATGGACCAGGCGTACGGACTGCGGCCCGAGGTGTACGACTGGATCACACTCCCCGAGACCTTTCACGCCAGGCTGGAGTTGATGTCGCGCGTGGAGACCGCACCGGCCTTGCTGTTCGGCGCGCGGCGCCTGCTCTTGCAGATGGCCGGATGGCTTGCGGCAAGGCGATTGGGCGCCACGGCCTTTACGCTGCGCTGGTGCCACGACGTGATGCGTGCCAAGGATGCGGGCACGAGCGGAGAACTCACCGTCCGCACGGCGCACCCCACCCAGCACGTGGAGCACTTCGCACGTCTGCTGGCCGAGCACTTGGCCAAGGTTCAGCTGCTGGCGCCTGTCGGCGACATCGAGCTGCTGGTCTCGGAGGTGGCACCCATCGTCGAAGAAAGCCGATCGCTGATCCCGGAGACGTTGCGCAAGGGCAGCAGCACCGACCTCGCACTCGAACGCATCCAGGCCCGCTTGGGAGAGGGCTGCGTTCGCCGACCGATCCTGTGCGAAGACCACCGGCTGGAGTGGATGCAGTGCTGGGAGAGCGGTGTGCTCAAGCGCCGCAAGGCGACGGAGCCTGCGTATGGGTTGCCACTGCCCACCTGGGTGCTGGAGGAACCACTTCGCCTGATCGAGCGCGACAACCGCCCCATCTACCAAGGTCCCCTGCAGCTCTTGCTCGGGCCCGACCGGGTGGAAGGTGGCTGGTGGCATCGCAGTGAAGGGAAAGAGGGGGGCAAAGACGCGAAGCCGCTGAACGTGCAGCGTGCTACTGGCTGGCACTGAGTCCGCACGCAGGCGTGCTATGGGTGTTCCAGCAGCGCCTGGCGGGGGACCAGACGGCGTGGTTTCTCCACGGGCACTTCGGGTGAGAGGCAAGCGATGAGCCGGCCTACCCGCGCGATCCCGGACTATGTGGAGTTGCGCTGCTTGTCGAATTTCAGCTTCCTGCGCGGGGCGAGCTGGCCCGGTGAACTCGTGGAGCGCGCCAGGGACCTCGGATACCGGGCCCTGGCCATCACCGACGAGTGCAGCATGGCGGGGGTCGTGCGCGCCCATGTCGCGGCCAAGGCCGCAGGCCTACCCCTGATCCTGGGTTCGCAGTTCTACATCCAGCCGCGCAGCGCCGCCGAGTCGCCAACCACGGTGGTGGTGCTCGCGCAGAACCTCAACGGCTACGGCAACCTCTGCGCGTTCATCACCAAGCTGCGCCGCGCCTCCAGCAAAGGCACGTATCAACTCACGCTGGACCAGATCACCGGAGCGGAACTCACCGATTGCCTGGTGCTGCTGTGCCCGGAACGCAAGGCCAGCGATGCGCAACTGGAAGCGCTGGCGTTGTGGACCTTGAAGCAGTTTCGGGGCCGCTGCTGGATCGGGGTGGACCAGGTGCGGCAGTTGGACGATGAGCTTTGGCTGCACCGCATGCGTTGGCTCTCGGACTTGACGGCCTTGCCGTTGGTGGCGGTGGGCGATGTGCACATGCACGTGCGCTCCAGGAAGCCGCTGCAGGACGTTCTCACGGCCACACGCGTGGGCAAACCGCTCACGGAATGCGGACACGCCCTGCAGCGCAGTGCCGAGCGGCACCTGCGCACCCGGCTGCGCCTGGCGCAGACCTATCCCGCGGACTTGCTGGCCGAGACGCTGCACGTGGCGTCTCGGTGCAGTTTCAGCCTGGATGAGTTCAAGTACCAATACCCCGATGAGGTGGTGCCGCGCGGCCTGACCGCAGCAGAGTATTTGAGACAGATGACCTATGAGGGCGCCGGCCGGCGCTGGCCCTCGGGCATCCCGGTCACCGTGCAATCGCAGATCGAGCATGAGCTGGCCCTGATCTGCGAGTTACGCTATGAGCACTATTTTCTGACGGTGTACGACATCGTGGCCTTCGCACGCTCTCGCCACATCCTCTGCCAGGGGCGTGGCTCGGCCGCCAACAGCGTGGTCTGCTATTGCCTCGGAGTGACCGAAGTGGACCCTGCGCGCATGTCGGTGCTGTTCGAGCGCTTCATCAGCCGCGAGCGCAACGAGCCACCGGACATCGACATCGATTTCGAGCACCAGCGGCGCGAAGAGGTGATCCAGTACCTGTACGGCAAGTACGGCCGCGACCGCGCAGCGCTCACTGCCACCGTGATCAGTTACCGGCCAAAGTCGGCGATCCGGGACGTGGGCAAGGCGTTGGGATTCAGCCTGGAGACGGTGGAGGCACTAGCCGAAGGGCAGAAGTGGTTTGACGGAGAGGACATCCGGCTGGAGCGGTTCGAGGAACTGGGCATGTCGGTGACCGATCTGGCCGTTCGCCAGCTCATCACGCTGACCACCCAGCTGATGGGGTTCCCGCGGCATCTGTCGCAGCACACGGGTGGTTTCGTGCTGACGCGGGATCTGCTGTGCCGCATGGTGCCGGTGGAGAACGCCTCGATGGCCGATCGCACGGTGATCGAATGGGACAAGGATGACCTGGATGCCGCAGGCCTATTGAAGGTCGACGTGTTGGCGCTGGGCATGCTGTCGGCGATCCGGCGGGCCCTGGACATGATCGGCCAGCGCCGCGGCTGCGTGATGGGGATGCAGGACATCCCGGCCGAAGACAGCGAGACCTACGACATGGTCTGCAAGGCCGACACGATCGGCGTGTTTCAGATCGAGAGCCGCGCGCAGATGAGCATGCTGCCGCGCCTGCGCCCTCGCTGCTTTTACGACCTGGTGGTCGAGGTGGCCATCGTGCGACCCGGACCGATCCAGGGCGGCATGGTGCATCCGTACTTGAACCGGCGCCAGGGCAAGGAGCCGGTGACCTATCCCAGCGAGGCGCTCAAGACGGCGTTGGGCCGCACGCTGGGGGTGCCGGTGTTTCAGGAGCAGGTGATGCAGATCTCCATCCTGGCCGCGGGCTTCACGCCCGGCGAAGCCGATGGGCTGCGCCGCGCGATGGCGGCCTGGAAGCGCAAGGGGGGCCTGGGCAAGTACTACGACAAGATCGTGGACGGCATGACCTCGCGAGGATACGAACGAGCGTTTGCCGAGCAGATCTTCGAGCAGATCAAAGGGTTCTCGGAGTACGGATTCCCCGAAAGCCATGCGGCCAGCTTCGCCTTGCTGGTCTATGCGTCATGCTGGATCAAGCGGCATGAACCGGCCGCGTTCCTCGCCGCGCTGCTCAACAGCCAACCCATGGGCTTTTATTCTCCCAGCCAGCTGGTCCAGGATGCCCGCCGCCATGGCGTCGAGGTGCGGCCGGTGGACGTGATGTTCAGCGATGTAGAAACGTCGCTGGAGGACCTGCCGGACGTCCCTGCCGTGCGGCTGGGTCTGCACATGATCCGTGGCCTACAGGCGGCGAGCGCGCAGCGCATCATGGCTGCGCGGTGCGAGGGGCCGTTCGACAGCGCGGAGGAACTGGCCCGCCGTGCCAGGCTCGAACAGCATGAGATGAAGCTTCTGGCCGCAGCCGGAGCGCTTGCCACGCTGTCTGGCCACCGGCGCCAGCAGGTCTGGGATGCCGCGGCGTTGCACGCTCCGCCCGAATTGCTGCAGGACGCACCCGTCGACGAGGATTACTTAGAATTGCCCGCTGCGCCGGAAGGAGAAGACGTGGTCTGGGACTATGCGTCGGTGGGCCTGACCTTGCGCAGCCATCCGATGGCGCTCTTGAGAAAGAAGCTGGACAAGTACCGGCTTAAGACTTCCGCCGAACTACGGCGCATCCCGAACGGTCGCTTGGTCCGCACGGCTGGGATCGTGACGCTGCGCCAGCAACCGGAGACCGCCAAGGGGACCATCTTTGTGTCCCTGGAAGACGAGCACGGCGCCACACAGGTCATCGTCTGGCGCGGCGTGCGAGACGCGCAGCGCGAGGTGCTGCTGGGCTCCAGATTGCTGGCAGTGAAGGGGCGCTGGCAACGCGAGGGCGAGGGGAACCTCTCAAAACCCATCCGGTCCCTTGTTGATCGAGAACGCGTGCTCCATCCTTTGCCATGATCACTCCCCGTAGCGCCCTGAAGTTCGACCTGTTCGCTGAGGCCTCGCGCCAACACAAG
>NZ_BQXI01000053.1:0-21252 GCF_030158955.1 Acidovorax sp. SUPP1855
TCTTGTGTTGGCGCGAGGCCTCAGCGAACAGGTCGAACTTCAGGGCGCTACGGGGAGTGATCATGGCAAAGGATGGAGCACGCGTTCTCGATCAACAAGGGACCGGATGGGTTTTGAGAGGTTCCCTGGAAACTGCTCGATCGCAAGCAGGAAACCGAGCGTGACGTGGTGGAGCCGGAGATGGCTGGACCAGGTGGTGCGACGGCTATGGCCGCCGAGTCACCCTGGCTGGCCGCTGCCGCGTAGGACCGGAACAGGGGTTTGCCATGGTGCCACCGGATCACCGATGCGAGGAGTTCGAGCTGGCAGCTGATGCCTGGGAATGGCTGCATACCGAAGGGTTCGCAGCGACCTGGGATCACTTGGTCTTCGCGCATCCGGATGGGCGCCAAGCCCGCCTGTTCCTGCCACAGGGCGAGGCGGCGGACGAGACGGCATCGATCACGATTTTTGAAACCCCGGCCAGGCAACCGGGCGTCGGTGGCGGGGACTACCGCCTCAACCCTTTTGAATCACGGAGCAATCAATGAAAAACACCGATGCACAGGAAATTGGCCATGGCAAGGTCTACCTCGTCAAAGGGTGCCCGCATTGCGGCGCCAAGCCGGTATTGAATGCGATCGACAACGGCTTTGCGCTCGATTGCCTGCAGCACCGCGATTTCACGGTGCGCTCTACCGAATACATCGTCCGTTGGGTTGGCTCCGACGTTCCTGATACGCCAGTGCGCGAGAAGCGAACTCCAAACAATACCCTTGATGAATTGATCGAAAGGTGGAACGACAACGAACACTATCTCAGGCTTGGAGAGGATCAAATCATGCTGGGATCCAGGCAGTTCTACGAAGTGCCGTTGAGTCCGTGCCCAGACCCCTCGCACGCTGAACCATCTCGAAGGTCGGCCAAAAGAAAAGGCCGCGCAGCCAGTGCCACCGGGTCGTCACGCTGAGAGATGACGATGAACGACGACATACAGCACACCATCGTCGCGATGGCGACCGAGTTGAGCGATCTGCGAGGCCGCAGCGACGACGTGGCCAACGCCCGGCGCGATCAGTTGTACGAGCAGTAGCGCCTGGTGGGAATGACGGCCGCGTTCTTCGGCGGCTACGGTGCCATGAAGCGGCTGCACGACGCTGCAGAGGATCTCGTGGGCAACACCAATGAAGCCGGGCACATCATCAACCGAGCATGGGACATGGTGGGCGGCTGGATGGCCTGAATTACGCATCCCCCGAGATGCGGGGTGCGCCTGCCGCGCGGTGCTTCAATATCGTTGCTGCTCAAGCGTTCCAAGGGTTCATCAGCGCTACTCCCGTATTGGCAAAGTCCGACACGTTGCGTGTCACCACCGCAAATCCGTGCTCGATCGCGGTCGCCGCGATCATCGCGTCACGCTCCGAACATGGGTTTGGCACGTGCAGGCAAGCGCATATGGGCGCGGTACTCACCGTGAAGGGAAGGATTCGGCCATCGAAAGCTAAAAGCACCCCGCCAAGCCAAGCGCGCAGTGCGCTGCCTTGAGGTGGTGTACGCCGCTCCAGTGCGCGAATGCCGACTTCCAACTCCAGCACGGATATGGCGGACATGAAAAGCCTGCTGCTAGCCTGCCCAGCAGCCCAGGCACGTACCTGCGTGGATTGATGGGGTTTGCCATGGCGCAACTCCGAGATGACGTTGGTGTCCAGCAAGAACATCAAATGCACTCAATCAAGCGATGTGCTGAACAGTCGAAGATTCAGAGGGGCCGGTTCGAAATCGATGTCATCCCCACTGGGGATGCCATCCATGACGTCAAGGAGCGACCGTTCGCCGTGTCCTGCGATGCGGTAATAGTCGTCGATCTTGAGCAGCGCAAATGCCGGGCGCCCACGATCGGTGATGAATACAGGTCCATCGATTGCAGCGCGCTTGGCTGCTGACACATCACGTGTGAAGTCGCGGCTGGAAAACGTATGGATGCTCATGTTGATCTCCCAGATGCAATCAATGTTTGAATGTTACGACAAGTGGGTGAATTTTGCCATCCTGCAGTTGCTGGGCGAATGGCCGGTTATTTCTTCGGCCGCGAACCAGCCGCCAAGGCCTCCAGACGGCCGCGCAGCGTAGCGGCTTCCTCCCGCGCCTGGTCGCGCTCGGCCTGCGCCGCTGTCAGCCGCTCCGCTTGCCGCAGAGCCTCTGCAGCGATGCCCTTGCGCTGCTCCTGGTGCAGTTGCGCCGCCACCTCGGCGCCGGCCTGCAGCTTGGTCAACTCGGTGCGCGCCTGATCGCGCTCCTCGCTCGTTGCCTTCACCGCCTTCTGTGCCTGATCCAGTGCCGAGCGCGCCTGGTCGGTCGACAGATGGGCCCGCTCGAGATCCGCACGCAGTTCATCGGCCCGCCGCTCGATCTCCGTCGCCCGACTCGTCGCCCCGGCCAACTCGGTGCGCAGGCCTTCGATCTGCGTGGCATGGGCCTCGCCCAGGGCCTGGGCCTTGTCGCGCTCGGCACGGGCTTGCTGGGCGTCGCCATGGGCGCGATCCAGTTCGGTGCGCAGTTCGCCGGCACGGGCGTCCGCCTTGGCTGCGCTCGCATTCGCCACCGTCAGCTTGTTCCGTAGATCGTCAGCCTCGGCCCTCGAAGTGGCCAGCAGTTCCTGGAAGGCGTCGCTTCGGGCCTTGGCCTCATCCAGTTCTGCAGCGAGCGCGTTGGCCAACTCCTCCGCCTCGAGGCGCGCAGCCTGCGCCTGGTCGCGCACGACTTCCAGGTTATGTCTCTCCGCGGCCAGCCGGCCGTTGGCCGTCTCCAGGGCCAGGGACCACAGGTCGCCCGCCAACTCCCCGAGCTTGTCGGTGAACGCCTGCGGCGCCGGCTCCACGGCAGGCGTCTTTCGCGCAGTCTGCCGGGCGCGCCATTCCACCATTGCTTCGGAGATCGTCGTGAAGCTGCCGCTGCCCAGCTGCTTGCGCACCGCCGCCAGGGTGGGACTGACGCCGGCTGCGTCGAGTCCATCGGCTACCGCGTGAATCTGATCCTTGGTGATTGCTGCCATGTGCCTTGCCTCGGTGTATGTTGTAGTTTGTATGATACTACAACATACAAATAATGTTGAATGGTTTCAGCCCGTACCAGCGGGATGTTTCGGCGCACAGCGGCATCTTGACAATCGAGGTCGGTTTGAATAACGTTCGCCCCGTGAACCGCCGAAAGGCACCACGACGCGTCTTAACTCCTGACAGGCGCGCGAATCGACTCCCAAGGTCGATTCCGGAGTACCTTCATCCTCGTAACCCGGACAGGGAAATCATGTTTCCCTGTCCGCAGCCGCAAGGCTGTGGGTTGGGTGCGTGATTTCCCGAAGTTCATCTTTTTGGAAATCACCATGACTGCAACCACCCAAGGCAACGACTATTTCAATCTGCATACCAACGGCATCGGTTACCTCAACCGCGTCCGCTGGGTTGAAACCAAGAATGGCGGCCGCCGTGCCGACACCTTCCTGGCATGCAGCATTTCCGCCTTGCGTGGAGATGCAGACAAACCTGACTACACCTACTTCGATCTTCGGGTCAGTGGGGACGAAGCCATCGACATGGTCGAAAGACTGGGGGTCGATGTTCGGGAACAGCGCAAGGTCGTCGTGTCCTTTCGGATCGGTGACATCTACCCTCACCTGTACGAACGCGATGTGCTGGATCAAAACCGTCGCAAGACGGGTCAAAAGGAGATGGCTACCCTCATCAAGGGGCGCCTGCTTCTGATCAACAGCATCACCATCGACGGCGAGAACGTGTACCGCCGTGAGGCGGATGCACCTCAAGACGACCTGCAACCCGGTTACGACGAACCGTCGCAAGGGGAGGGGGTCGATCAAGAGTGGCACGAGCCAGAGCAAGAGCAAAGGCAGGAGCAACCGGCGCCAGAGCCGACTGCACGCCCTCTAGAGCGCCACGCACCACACGCGGCCCAACAGCCGACTCAACGCGGCCCGGTGAACCGTCCCCCGGTTCAATCACAACAACGTCAGGCTGCCCGCCCATCCGCCGCACGTCCGCAAGGAAATGCAGCGTACAACGCGGGCTATGCAACGGGAAGGGCTGTCCGCAGGACCGTCGATTCCGCCCCTGCCTGATTCGCCGTAAGCCCTCAAACCCCTGAACCTGCATTGCAGGCAAGGGGGTTTTCTTTTTTCTTCCATCCCCTGGGGACCACCGATCCCCAGTGGGGGCAGGTGTCCCTTTTTTTCACGAAAGGCATACACCATGAACCAAGCTACTACCGTCTCCAGCACTGCACCCACTCTCCATGGACATTTGGCCAAAGAGTGGTGCGGCAAGCTACTGCCCCTGCAGGTTCTGCAATCACAGCGTGGCTACTTCGTCGGCACCGCCGATGAAGAGGGCCCCTCCCGGGAGTCCAACGAATACTTTCGGACCGACGAACTCGCCCGGCAGGCCCTGCAGGACGGCAACTGGACCCAAAAGCAGGAACCTTGATCCCCACCGACGAAACTTCTATGCACTGATGCACGGAAAGTGCGAGGGCGAGTTTGACTCGCCTTCAAAAGCGCGTATGCTTTGCACCGTTTTGCGAGTGTTTACCGGTACCACTGGAATAACCGGAGCTGGTTCGCCAGCACATGAGGCACGTCAACCCCTGAAGCGTGCACGCTCTTCGGAGCTGGGGTTCCTGTCGGCACGGACCGCTGAATCGCACACCTCAAAAGTCCACCAGTGCCCAGCCTGCCAGGTCGCAAGCCTGTCAGACATTCAAAGCCCACTGCATCCCACCTGCCTCGGCAGGTGCGGTGCTTTCTTTTTCATACCCGCCGGGACCAGCTGTCTCCTGCGGGTGGACGGTGGCCCGCGCACATCGCGAAAGACCACCAGCACATGATCAGAGTTGACGACGCGACCTTGCGGATCAAGAAAATCCGCCAGAATCGCAACGGCGCCTTTTGCATCGCGGACCTCACCACGAACTTTGGCGAATTCAAGGTAAAAGACCCGCTCCTCGACCAGTTCGAGGAAGGGGAATACAAAGCCACCGTGTGGGTCAGCGAGATCTACCTGTCGCAGTACATCTCTTTCGGCAAGGGAGTCACGGAAATCCGTGCCCGTCTGCATGACCTGCAAGTCGTCTCTCAGGACCGACTTCCCGCCGACCGCACACCCACTGAACTCGATCCACTGGACGAGCCGACACCCGTCAAGGTCCAAACCAAAGCCTCGGAGCCATCCAAGGAACAGTGCAGGGGAGCCGCAAAGCACGCCGACAAGCGTTGGGACGATTTCAAGAAACCCCGACCTGCGCCGGCTCCAGAGTCAGTCGAAGCCGTGGATGACGGATTGTTCGATGCGGACCTTCTTGAAGCCATTGAGCGCGCAGATCCGGTGAAGCTCGATCCCACGGTGGACCGGGCTTTGCTCCGATCCCAGGCCGCATGGCTGCGCAAGCAAGGGTACGACTTCGATCCCAAGCTGCAGACCTGGTTCGCCAAGCGCTGATCTCCTCGACGTTCCAACAGCCTGCCCTTGAGGAGGGCTGTCCCGTGGCCGCTCCAGGAGCCCAAGGGACAGCCCTTCGCTGCTTGCAGCACGGGCTCTGCTCTCAACTGGGTGGCGGCAACCTGATGTGCCGCGGCTTTGCGGAAGAACCCATGCGTTCACCGCGCCATTACTCGGCCACCTGGACCTTCACTCGCGGTGGCCCGCCTGCGCAACACGACAGACCCCAACAGGTCCGACGTGGCGCAGCGAGGAGGTATCCATTCAAGACTTGATCTCAATCCAGCGGAATCCTGGAAAGGGGTTCCCCCAGCAGCCGGCACATGGCTCTTGAGGGAAACCATTTCCATCCCATTGAAACGATGGTTTCAAAGAGGCACGTTCAACTCTGAAAACGTGCCAGGCCGCTCCCCGCGGCCCGAGCGCTTTCCCTTTCTTCCATCAACCCCCGCGGGCTCCGAGTCCCGCAGGGGCTGGGCCTGCATCCATTGCAGGAGTACCCATAGCATGACGAAACCGAATCGCAAAGGAAGCAACGAATTGGCTCGCCTGCGACGCACGGCTCGACAATTCCCGGTACCGCTGACCACCCAAGCAAGAACGCAGGTCACCGCGCTCTTGAGGCGGCATGAAGAAGCCGTCGTCGGCACGACGCTGTTGGCGGTGGACCGTGACGATTTCTTCACCACCCCCGACAACAGTACCGGCTTCTACATCCTCGGCCTCTCGGACGACGTGTGCGCAGCGGCCGAAACGGTGGACCAGGCGGGAATCGCGGAGGCGATCCGATGGGCTGAAGCCGAGCCTGTCTGGTCGTGATCAAACCCCGAGGAACCCAGATGGGTTCCCCCAGCAGCCGCAGGTCGGCTGTTGAGGGAAACCATTTGAGTCAAACCAAAATGGTTTTCAGCAGGCACGTTCAACTCTGAAAACGTGCCAGGGCCGAGAAATCGGTCCGAGTCCAGTGTTTTCATCCATCCACCCTCTGCGGGACCACGGCCCGCAAGGGATCGTGCTCGCGGTTTTCTTGCAAAGGAGTTTCCCCGAGTATGCAAACCATCGAATCGGGCCTCTACGAGGCGCTCACCGATATCGGCGTCGATCCAGACGCGGCGCGCAATGCGGAACGTGCTTTAGAGGCAGCCCTTCGGGCCAGCCGCGAAGCGATGCGTACCGAAATGCGGCAGCACCTGTCCGCCGGTGCAGATGACCAGCGAACCCACGAAACCATCCGGCACGAGTTGGGCGAGATCCAGTGCAATTTGCTTCGTGCCATGGATGACCATGTGCGCTGGGGCAGCATCAGCCTGGTCATCGTGAATGCCTTCATTGCCGTACTGACCGTGGCAGCCATCAAGCTGCTTTAACGGTCCGTTTCATTTCTTCCAACCCACCGGGGACATCGATCCCCGCAGGGTTTCGGTCGTCCCCGTTTTTCTTCGGAGACGATCATGATCCATCAACTTCCCCTGACTTCCCCGGCGCCTTCGCGCCTCGCCCCCGAGCAGCGCACGCTGTTCCATTCGATCCTGCGACAGTGGCTGACCATGGCTCCGGCCATGGAATGCGACCAGCTGATGGTGGCGCGCGAGCGCCATGCACCAGGCCGCAAATGTTCCATGCTCACGCTGGTGCGTAGCTGCTTCACGCAACCGGCCTTGCGGGCCGATCTGCCGGAGTCACTGGTCCACCTGCTCGTGCAACGTCAATGGCTGGCTCCTGCGCAACAGCGCAGAGCCGCCTGAGCGGGAGGGCGTGCCATGTCGAACAAGCACACCGTCGTGATGGTGCATGTACCCACGGGTTCGGAAGAGGCCTTTTTCAAGGTCTATGAAGAATTCGTGAATGCGTTGCGCACCAAGAGCGAGAAACCGCCACGCAAGCTCATGGAGATGTACTTTTCCCCGCCACCCGACGAGGACAGGTATCAGCTGGAGCAGCGTGGAGTCGAGTCTTTGAAGGTCCTGCTGCGGATCGCGCAAGGTGAGGCCAGGCACGCCCGGTACATCGCCTGCTTTCTCGCGGGCCTGTACAACGGCGACCTGTTTGCCTTCAACCTCAACGATCTGCGGTGGCTCGATGAGTCGCTCTACGCGCACGTGATCGCGGTACTCCATATGGACTGCCGACTGCGCAAACAGGATGTCCCGCACTACTTCGACAACGGCGAAGTTCTGTGGGCCACCATGGTCGCTCGTTGGGGCATCAAGGACGTGCTCACGCATCGTTCCCCGCCTCGCAAAGGCTGAAAACCGTGGCGCCCCGGCTTGCATTCGTGCGAGCCGGGGCCCATTACCCTTGTGCCATTTATCAACCACCTGGACGGGGCCATGCCCCACCGGGGCATCTCCGTCCATCATTTGAAGGAGATGTGCCCATGGCATTGATGTTCTCGCGACTGGCGCGCAATTTCGTGAAGAACGGGTACTTCCCGACCGACGATGAAACCCTCGCTCGCATTCAGCGTTCCATCACCCCTTGCGATCGGCCCATGCGACTGCTCGACCCGTGTTGCGGTGAAGGCGCCGCGCTGGCAGACCTACGCCACGGCATGCAGTTTGACAGTGGCACAGGTCCGACCATTGAGACCTTGGGTGTGGAGTTCGACCATGAGCGAGCGTGGCATGCGAAGACCATACTGGACCGCGTACTGCACGCTGACATCCACGATGCGGTGATCAAACCCAGGTCCATCGGACTGCTGTACTTGAACCCACCTTATGGGTATGGCGTCAAGGACTCTGCCAACCGCAGCGATGCGGATAGCGATCGTGAAAAGGCCGAGCGCTTGGAGCGCACGTTTCTCAAGAAGACTGCCCCGTTGCTCATGCTCGGCGGCATCCTCGTGTATGTCGTTCCGTTCTACGCACTCGACAACGAGATTCGCACCTACCTGGCACGCAACTTCCAGGATCTGCGGTTCTTCATGGCGCCTGAGCAAGAGTTCAAACAGTGTGTGATCTTCGGCACGAAATGCCGGCCGGGCCATCCTCGCAAGGAGGTGCTGGACATGCTTACTCAAGCCCAGGCCGGGGCACTGGCTCATCAAACATTGCCGCAAGAGTGGCTCGGCACGCCATACCAGGTGCCGCCGATCCAGGAGGGCAGTGAGATGGTTTTTCATGCAGTGCGCATGGATGCCGAGCAACTGGCTGACGAACTGCAAAAGCATCGCAACGGCCTGCTGTGGCCGAACTTCGAGGCTTGCTTCAATCAAGCGCGTGGCACCCACCGCAGACCGCTGCGCGACATGACCCAATGGCATCTGGCGCTTGCGCTGGCAGCTGGCCAGGTCACGGGCTGCATCCGCTCCACCACCGGGCGCACGTTCCTCATCAAGGGCGACACCTTCAAGAAGAAGGAGCGAATGGTCACGACCGAAGTGGACGACAAGGGCAAGGTCAGCGAGACGATCGTCATGCTGGACAAGTTCGTTCCGATCATCAACGCCATCGAGTTCACGCCGGACCACCGCCTGGGACAGGTCGTGCGGATCAGCTGACGCACGCATCTCAAAGAACCCACCAGATGGGTTCCCGCAGCGGCCGCAAAGACGGCCGTTGCGGGAAACCATTTGCACCATTCATCAATGGTTTCAGGCACGTTCAACTCTGAAAACGTGCCCGTCTGCGATCAGCAGATGGAGTTCTTGTCAAAACCAATTCATCAACCCTGTGGGGCCTACCCACAGGGGATGGCTTCATGTTTCTCCGCAAAGGAAAGAAATGTTCATCAACACCGAGTACCGCCGCATGAACGGCCACTGCGTGGCTACCAGCGAAGGACTGACCGACCAACGCGTCGCGTTGTGGCTGGAGACGCGGCTGGACTATGACGGTCGCCTCATCACCTGGCTTTGCCGGGACGATGCGGCCTACGAGCAAAGCTCCTGGACCTGCCTGGCCAACACGAGGATGCCGCCGTCGATGACGGAAAGCATTGCGGTCGCCTGGCAGCACGAGCGTGCCATGGCCGAGTTGCAGCGCATGGAAAACCTCCAGCCAGTGCATCCCGCACTGGCCATTGCCCGAAACGTCTATCGACAGATCGGGCTCGGGATCTACGTGCTGGTCAACCCGACCGTGCGTATGTTTTTGCGGCGTATGCGGCGCGTGCTCTTCCGGCGCGTGAGGCAAATGCACCGCGAGGCCTACAGGCCCTGATACCCGGCGCGCAGCGCCCCTTTCCTTGTCCTGGACAAGGCCAGAACCCATGCAAATGGGTTCCCACAGCGGCCAGACCCATGGCCTTTGTGGGAAACCATTTGAACCAATCACCAATGGTTTCAGGCACGTTCAACTCTGAAAACGTGCCCGCTTGGGCGATCAGCCAAGTGGAGTTCTTGTCAAAACCTTTTCATCAACCCTGTGGGGCCTCGCCCTGCAGGGGGTGGCTTCACGCCTTTTTGCAGGAGAGAACCACCAATGGAAACGAAGATCTACAAGGACCGCGACGGCTGGAATGCCAAGACGGTCGTCCCCCTGGATGAACGGCGCGAGCTGGTCATCCGCACATCCCGTCGCCAGATCGGCGGCGGGCTGCTGACCAGCGCCACGTGCTGGAGTATTGGTGCTGCGGGTAGCCAAACCCATGTCATGGGCTACGGCACCGGGGACGGAGACTTCTCCACCCGCATCGTGACCACGCAGCCGCCGCGCATCACCGAAAAAGTGGTGGCGCAGCAGCACGAGATGGCCCTGCGCCAGATCGATGCCATCCGCCAGGCAGCGCAGTTGCACTACGCGGCCCAGGTGCAAGCCGAGACGGAGGCTCCGCAGCTTGACGTCGCAGAGCCCACGCAGCCGGTTGTCCACGCACCGAGCGCCATCGCTCGCTGAACGGCCTTGTGCTGACCGGCTTCGGCCGGCGCATTCAAACCGCGGCTGCTGCCGCAGCCCTTTCATCAACCCTTGGGGAACACCGCTTCCTCAAGGGGCGGTTTCCCCATTTTTGGAGAAGTCCATGAACGCTGTGTACGAAGCGCCTCAAGCGGCGCAATGCTTGCCCCGATTCCCATTGGGATCGACCGTGATGACGCAAGGTGTGAACGCCCTGGTCGCCGGCGGCCGGCTGAACCCCTATGTGCTTTTGCGCCGGCATCTGCTGGGCGACTGGGGTGATCTCTGTGAAGACGATCGCCGACTGAACGACCAGGCTGTGCGCCTTGGCAACCGCATCCTTTCGGCCTACCAGCTCGAAGGGAACACCACCGTCTGGATCATCACCGAGTGCGACCGCAGCGTGACCACGCTGCTGTTGCCTTCGGAGTATTGAGGGCGGCGTTGCCATGCCAGAAAAGCCGCTGACCAACGTGGAACTGGTCGTCGAGATGATGGAGTACAGCCGTTACGGCGCGGTGGTGCAGCTGCTCATCGTGGAGGCGATCAGAAAGTATGCCGAAGCGGTCAGCCAAGCCGATCCCGCAACCTTCGACAGCCCATTCATCAATGGAGAGGTATGGGTCGCAGTTGCTGGGGAAGTACGGCAAAAGATGCAAGCCAACTATGGCTGGGACTGATCTCCAGCTTGATGCAGCCGACTGAGGTCGGCTGAACATTTCCACCACCCGTGCGGGGCCAGGCCCTGCACGGGACTGCCTCGCGCCTTTTTCCTGAAGGAGTCAAACATGACTAACGCAGTGCCCGTATCGGGCGCCAATTTCTGCCATTTTTGCGAATGTGAACTGGAAGCCGGACAACTCGGCTCCTGCCCCCAGTGTGCCAAGACCAGCAAGACCGGCAAGGCTCGGCTGTTCAAAGCCATCTGGGCGGCCGACGAGGTGTCGGTGGACTACTGCGAACTGGAGCAAATCAACCTGGAAGGGGGTGATCGCACGCCCTCATTCATGGTGACGGCCAGCGCACGGCGGATCGCAGTGATCGACCAGGAGATCGAGTTGACCTTCGGTGAGGACAGCAGCTTCGGCTTCTTCCTGGACATGGGTGGTGATCGCCATTTCCTCGTCGTGAACCTGATCAAGCGCGAACCGTTGACGCCTGCAGATATTGAGCGGATGGAGCACGAGTGCGACATCGCGGCGAATGCGCAAATGAACCCACCACTTTGAAACGAAGCCACTTCGGTGGTCACTGTCTTTCAACAACCCTTGCGGGTCCAGTCCTGAAAAGGCTTGGACCCGCTTCTTTTTCAAGGAGTGAATCCATGGACAACACAGGACTCTCGCCATGCTGAGGATCGAGGAACTGGCGCAGGCCACCATCGCCAGCTGGTGCACATCCGGCCTGGCCGAATGCGTCACGGAGCTGGGCCTTCATCTGCATGAGCTACGCGGCGACAGGGTCGCCTTCTCGCAAGAAATCGAGCGTGCAAGAGCGATCTATGCACAGCCATCGGACAACGACATTGAAATCGATGATGAGCCTTTCGTGGCGCCAGCATCGGGTGGCGTGTGGGTTGCCGCATGGCTTTGGGTGCCCGAGGATGCAGCAGCGCAGGGAGGTGACGCGCATGGCTGATTCCAACGGGCTCTGCCGCATCGAGGAGTTCCCCGAGATCTTCATGGACGCGTGCCTGAGAGACAGCGAAGGCCAATTCATGTTCCTGTCAATCTACGGCCGGGACGGCTCCATCATGCAGTTCATCGCAGCGATGGAGCTGGGTGGCCAGGAGCGGGGCGTGCAGCGCTTTCACCTGGTGAACGCCGCCGGCGAGCGACATCCGGTGGACGTGGGCGGCACCGACCGTCTTACCAAGCATGCCGGCAGGTTGCCAAGGCAGAACCTGTTCGGTCCGTTGAGCCAGATGTGGGTCTTCGACAAACGCCTGCAGCAGCCTGACCGCGCCAATCGCATCGCCTGGGTGTTGCACCAGGAGGCCGGCGCAAAAGCGTCTTTCGACGGCGGTCCCGTGAGCAACGTGACGCTGCAGGATCGTGTGTGGAAGACCATCGTCGGGCTATCTCCCGTCGCATTGCTGGACCACTGGCGGCAACCCTTGCTGACCTGGTGTGAAGACAAGCGCGCCACGCAGGCCCTGGGCGACGCGATCTATCCCGCCATTGGCCCTGTACAGGCTGTTCGCGTGAGCCTGACGGATCACTTCGTCGGCTTCATCAAGGATGGCGTGAAAAACCGCACCTTGACTCTCTGATCCCGTGGCCATCCGGCCACTCACTTTGCAACCCGCGCGGGGAACTGGCCCCCCGCTGGTTCTCCGCATTTTTTCATTCAAGGAGAACCTCTATGCAAACCGTCAATGCCTCTCTTGCAGAAATCCCTGCAGATCCTTCCACCCCTACAGCTGATGCTGCCCAACCCTTGACCCAGGACGGCTTCGACAACATGGCCCTGGCCAACTTCATCGAGGAGTTTGGCGACGGGCTGCTGGCCCAGGTGCGCTCACAGAACCCGCCGATCTACGATCCGGCACGGGACGAAGGGCAGGGTGCCTGGCAAGCCCGGCAAAGCGTTCTCGACTCGCTCAAGCGCAAGCCCTTCAAGGCCCAGGCCGACGCGGTGCATGCCGCCGTCAAGCTACTGGTCGATCACGATCAACCCGCTGCCGTTATCAACGCGGAAATGGGCACTGGTAAGACCATGATGGCCATCTGTGCGGCCGCGCTGCTGCAGCGCACGCATCCGCGCACACTGGTGATCTCGCCGCCACACCTTGTGTACAAGTGGCGGCGCGAGATCCGCGAGACGGTGCCCGACGCCAAGGTGTGGGTGCTCAATGGCCCGGACACGCTGCGAAAGCTGCTGATGCTCCGCAAATCCCTGGGCCTCAAGACCAGCCAGCCTGAGTTCTTCGTGCTGGGCCGGGTGAGGATGCGCATGGGCTTCCATTGGAAACCTGCGTTCGTCACACGGCGCCAGAAGGTGCATGACCAGGTACTCGCTGTGGCAGCGTGTCCCGATTGCCTCACGCCGATCACGCGCGATGACGACGAAGGTCACCCGATGCCAATCTCCGCAGAACTGGCGATGGCCAGCCTGGGAGACCGGCGAGGCAAGTGCGATCACTGCGGAAGTTCACTGTGGACGCTGATGCGATCGGGTCGGCCGATCCAGTCGATGCACGACCTGGTGCTGGGCGCGCTCAAGCAGATGCCGACCATTGGAGAGAAAACCGCCCGCAAATTGCTGGGCATCTTTGGAGAAGACGCATTGGGCGCCATGTTGGGCGACAACGTGTACGAGTTCCTGAACCTCATGGACGCCAATGGCGAGCTGGTGTTCAGTGATCGGCAGGCCACGCGCATGGAGCGCTCGCTGGCCAACTTCGAGTTCAGCATCGGCGAGGGCGGGTATCAGGCCACCGAGTTCGTAAAGCGCTATCTGCCCCGCGGCTACTTTGGCTTGCTGGTCGTGGATGAGGGCCATGAGTACAAGAACGAGGGCTCTGCACAGGGCCAGGCCATGGGAGTCCTGGCCAGCCAGTGTCGAAAGACGCTGCTGCTGACCGGCACGCTGATGGGCGGCTACGCCGACGACCTGTTCCACCTGCTGTGGCGCCTGAACCCGGCAAGCCTGATCGAAGACGGTTTCAAGCCATCCAAGAGCGGCTCGATGGGGCCCGCCGCCATGGGCTTCATGCGCGAGCACGGCATCTTGAAGGACGTGTACAAGGAGTCCAGTGGCACCTCCCACAGGACGGCCAAGGCCAAGCAAATGACGGTACGCACCGGCAAGGCGCCGGGCTTTGGCCCGGTCGGCATCATGCGGTACGTGCTGCCCGTCACGGTGTTCCTCAAGTTGCGAGACATCGGCCAGAAGGTGCTGCCTCCCTACCAGGAGCAGTTCATCGAGGTGCCGATGGGCGAAGCGCAGAAGGATGCCTATGAGCGTTTGACCAGGGTCTTGGTCAGTGCCCTCAAAGAGGCGCTGGCCATGAAGGACAGCACCTTGCTGGGCGTCGTGATGAACGTGCTGCTGGCTTGGCCAGACTGCTGTTTTCGCACGGAGACGGTCAAGCACCCGAGAACGCGCGCGACGCTGGCTGTTCAACCGGCGGTTTTTACCGACAGCGAACCTGCTCCAAAAGAGTTGGCGTTGCTGAGGGTCTGCCAGCAAGAGAAGGCACAGGGGCGCAGGGTGTTGGTCTATTCGGTGTATTCGGGCACCCGCGACACGACAGCGCGCTTGAAGTCACTGCTGGAGCTGCATGGCTTCAAGGTGGGTGTTCTGCGCGCCAGCGTGGATGCCGCCCGCCGTGAGGACTGGGTGGCCGATCAGGTAGAGAAGGGCATTGACTTGCTCATCTGTAACCCCGAGTTGGTGAAAACTGGGTTGGACCTGCTGGAGTTCCCGACCATCGTGTTCATGCAAAGCGGCTACAACGTCTATACCGTCCAGCAGGCGGCCCGGCGCTCCTGGCGGATCGGGCAGAAGTTGGCGGTTATGGTGATCTTTCTGGGTTATGCCGGCAGCACCCAGATGGACTGCTTGCGGTTGATGGCCAAGAAGATAGCGGTGTCGCAATCGACGTCAGGCGACATGCCCGACTCAGGCCTGGACGTGCTCAACGATGCGGGAGACAGCATCGAGGTGGCCCTCGCCAAGAAACTGCTGGCCGATTGACGGCCGGCTCCTGAACGCCCTGTCCCGCATTTGCGGGGCAGTGCGTTTCCATTGGTGCTCTTGCCGAGCTGCGCCCAACTTTCCTTGATGTTGAGAAATGGCGCGGGCTATGACCGAAAAAGAGCCCACGCGGCTCCCTCTCTGCATTTCGTCAACCCCATCGAATTACAGAGAGCTGCATGCAGCACATCATACGAGCAAAGACCCTTCACCAAGGTCAATTGCCAAAGCTGTACCAGCGCGCGGGCGTCAAGGGCGGCTCCAGCCAAGCAGGACGCCGCACATTCGCTTGCAAAGTTTTGGTCACCACCGGCGTAGCGCATCTCTTCGGGCACACCAGCATCGACTGCTCCCAGCGTTATGTGGACCTCGACCAAGCGCTTATGAAAGCCATTTTTATGGACGCCCTATGACGTTGGAACATTATGGCAACCAAGTCTTGTCAAGACCAATTCCATGGAATAACATTGTTGCAACTGGAGTTGTCATGCAAATCGTAATTCGGACTATTGGGAACAGCAAAGGCATTGTGTTGCCAAAGCCGCTTCTCGCCCAAGCTGGGCTAGATGGCGAAATGACCGCCGACATCGCGGTGGAGAACGGCTCTATCGTCCTGCGCAAGCCAGCCAAGGCGGTGCGATCTGGTTGGGCTCAGGCGGCACAAGCGCTCACGGCAAAAGGCGGTGACGGGCTGCTCATGGGTGAGTTTGGCAACGCGGGCGACGTGGAGTTGGCTTGGTGAAGCGCGGTGAGATTTGGCAGGTGAACCTTGATCCGACGGTGGGCAGCGAGATCAAAAAGGTGCGCCCCTGCGTGGTTGTGTCACCGGCAGAGTTGAACGACAACCTGCGCACGGTGATCATTGCGCCCATGACCTCGAAGGGCTTTGCTGCTCCGTTTCGCGTTCCAGTCACGCATGCGGGCACAAAGGGACTGATCGTGCTGGATCAGCTCCGGACGGTGGATAAGGCGCGGCTGACCAAGAGGATGGGCGCAGTGTCCGCAAAGACGTTGACTGCAGCATTGGTAACGCTACAAGAAGTATTTACCGAGTGAAGGAAAGCATATGGGCCAGGAAAAACGGCGGGCATCTTTCACCATCTTTGAAGATGCGGATGGTTACTGGTTTGTCCCGTCGGAGAGAGAAGCAGACCCGACGACCGTGAGCAAATCCGGCGAGCCTGTCTACACAACCAAGATCGCAGCTTGCCGCGCAGCGCTGGCGATAGCCGTTGTTGCCGAAGCAACCGAGCTTCACCTGTTCGGCATGGGATCGACAACCACGATCAAGAAAGACGCCAAGCAGAAGGGTGTTAAGCCATTTGTTTATTGGCCCTCTATCCGATCTCGAATAGCTCCTTTTGTGCCGCGCGGATCAAAGCGCCAATCCACGACCATATAAGCAAGAAAAGACATATGAAGAAGACGTCACTCGATTTAGATCACGAAACCCAGATGATGGTGATCGCTCCTGTATTCACCTGCAGCATCGCAGAAGGGACGCATTTTGCCCAAGGAGGCCCTGGTGAGCGTATGTATGCGATTCTTGGCCGTTGGCTTGGTACTAACTACAGGCAGCTGACAGTGGTACGGGTTCAACAGACGTCGATGACAACTTGGTCTGCACTTCTCAGTGACAACCAAGCTGTCGAGTTCAACGTCATCATCTAGGAAAGACTATGGGACAAGCAAAGCGGAGAGGAACACCGGAACAGCGCGTTGCAGAGGCGATTGAGCGCGCACGGGGTCTGCTCCCGGATTCCGTGAAGTGCAACAACTGTCAGGCCGATCTGACGGATATTCAGCCTATGGATGTACGTGGTTTAGAGGGCATGCGGCTGGCTGGAGTGGCGCACTGTGATGTCTGCCAACACGAGACCTGGGTTCTCGATGGGGACGCCACCGGATTGCAGTTGTTCCAGAGGCTCCTGGCCGAGCAACATGGAAACGAAGCTGTGTCGATGGGTCTCGCTCTGCGGCCAGGACAGTGAGCACTCAAGGAAAAAACGCATGCTTTACCTTAGTAAGTCAGTCCGATTTAGTCAGTTCGTTGAAGCAGTAAGGTCTGCTCCTGCGGCTAACTGCCGGCAGGCTGCTTTTGATCTGATGAAACAGGTGATGGACTCGGTTGAGAATAAGAACGGCTTGCCAGCGAATGACGGTGGAGATCGCATGAACGTCTTTCCCATGGAGGAATTCTATGGCTGGAAAAATCTGACAGGCGACCCGTGCTATTGGATTGATAGCTTGGTTAAGAGATACTGCACAGAGATCTATAACAGCGGTCGCATCGTCATCACACGCATCAAAGGTTCTACCGTGGTGTTGGATAAGCCCGGAGCGTGATCTGCGTTGACTAAGAAGGAAAGAGGGATGACAAGTTTATCGGTCGAGGTAGCAGTAAGGGAGCTACTTAAGCTCAAAAATGATCTGAGACAGAGCGCGCCAGCCTCAAATGATGCCGGACTGGCACGAGCGCTCTACGAGCGGCTTGGCAGCACTGGTCTAGAGTCTGAGGATGCTGTATTCGATGCTCTGGCGAAAGCCGAAGAATTGCTACAGAAGCACTCCCGGCTCAGTTAAGCAAAGCATCGGAAAACAATGAGCCTTGCAGGGCGGCATTTTCGGGAGCGCAGTGATGAGCAGTTCCAGAGATTAGCTGGCCTAATTCGCACAGATTCCATCCGCACTCGTGCAGAGCTTGAGGCTGCCATCGCTGAGCAAGGCTGGTCGATTATTCGTTCTGGTGAAGATTTTTTTACGATCAAAACGCCAACGAGCCGCTTTCGCTTCCGTTTTGATTTGGGAGAGGCGACCGTACTAGGCTGGATATACGCTCTAGTAGCGATTGCTCCATCTCAGGAAAGAGCCTGCTATATAGGATGCACTACCAACTTTTCTGCTCGAATGGAGCAGCATTACTTGTTGTCACAGCGCACCCGGTCCGCAGGACGCACTTCGTCTGATCTATTTGCATGGGCGCAGTCCCGGCGCGTTGAAGTGTATGTTGCTGTTTTAGAAAAGGTGCTGGGCAGATCGAGAATGTATGCACAAGAGCGCGCATGGACAGATGCTGCCAGGAGCGCCGGCTGGTTGCTGCCTGGAGAGGGGCGTTGGGCTTCGCACGCTGCCAGGCAGATTGCGTCAGCTGCTGATGCACAGTGGAAGGTTCGGCAATTTGATGGCTATCATTTGAGTAATGCGTGTCTATTAACGAAATTTCAATCGCCAGAATTCTTGCCAGACGATCTTTTGGGAGGAACAGAAATTACTGCTTCCAGATCACAGGAAATTTTCGAGAAACTCGTTGGAGGCGTAAGTCTGGAAAGTCCGGGAATACTTTCTGCCGATGCACCAAGCGCGTTGCCACACATGAGCGGGCAACGCTGGTCCAAGGATGAGGATCAGCGTTTGCTGTGCGCATTCGATGCGGGGGCGACGCTCTATGAATTGGCGAATCTCCACGCGTGCAACCTAGGAGGAATTGAATCACGTCTTGTGCGCCATGGAAAGTTGCAAGCGAGTGCCATTACATCGAAGAAATAGTCAAGGGAATCGCGATGAAACCTCCTATTTACACAGCCATCTCAGAAAAAACGCTCTGTCTGATAAAAACCTGGGGTTGATTGAGGATTTAAATCGGTTTAGACTGCTGAGACGTATCCAAGACCCTTTCGATGTCATTGACTGCCGTCAGTAATTCTCAACGGAGTAAAACAACCGATGGTCGATCTCAAGCGAGTCATCCGTATGCAGGTATGTTGCAGAATTTCTGTGTATCCATTTATTGGGTTTAGGGAGTAAGTATGACAAAGTTATTCGCCATGTATGCAGGCCCTGCCACGTTTGGCCCAAAAGTACAGATTCAATCTGTTTTTGGAAATGGCGTTTGGTGTAAGTTTGATATTCATGAACAAATTCCTCCTGGCCCCATTGTTTTTAAATATTGGTCAAGTGACTCTAAAAAATGGACATCTGCAATGGAGGGAAAGCCACTCCTGGGCCAATCAATATGGTTGTGTGCGAAATCTACTGGAACAGGTGGAAATGTTGTTATTGCTGTATCAGGAACGGGTATTAAAGGATTGACTCTGAAAATTCTTGGAACAACAGGTGAGATGGTTGGTGAGGATGGGAACCCTGTCGGAGACCCCTTTGAAATACCGGATGCGGATGATGATCTAGATAACCATTCCGAGGATGAGCCAAGTGAGCCTCCTGAGGATGAGCCAAGTGAGCCATCCGACCCTTCAGATGACCAGTAACCTTTGCGTAGAACGACCTTGTACTAGCATAGTGCGATTGTCCAAGGAAAGCTGATGTCATCTCAATCCCCAGTAGTAATGGTCGGTCAATGGATCACTATTGGTAGCTCGATCCCTGGATACGTCTTCCAAGTCAACGGTGATGGTTCGTTAGAAGTCGGCTATTACCAGAATCGATCCAAGGCAATAAAAGAGACTGTGGTGTGGAGGGAAGCCCGCTGGACGTTCAAATTCCAAGGGCCAAACGGGTCATACCTTCGTGGCGCCGAGGAGGAAATCGTGAAACGCGGGCCGCACGGTTTTTGAATGATCATCAAGGAAAGCAAATGAGCAAGATTGTGGAACTCAAAGACGCGGTTCATCAGCTAGAAACTGATGTCGCTGCACTCACGGCTGCAGAGCGCGAAGTTGAAAATTGGAGTTATCAAGATCTGAACCGTCGAGACGGTAGCAGTGCACAGGATGAGCGGCACGAAAGAATGGGCCGAGAGGCGCGTGAAAGTGCCTGGCAAGCAAAGCAAAAGGTCAATTCGCAAAAAAATCTGATTGCAGAACTTGCCCGTGCCATATAGGAAAGACGCGTGATCTGGCTCCCCATCAGCACAGCTCCGAAGGACCGTGAGCAAGTCCTGGTCAACGACACAAACCCAGGCGCTGCGCCGTGGGCTGCGGCAAGGTGGATCGAGGCGCCTGAATGGTCAGGCTGGGCCTACGACGATGAAATGCTCAACGACTGCCAGCCTCTCGGCCCTCAACCAACCCACTGGCTGGACGTTCCGGCCGTGCCTAAATGATCGGAAAGTACGCATGTCTTCATCGAGCAAGTCCGTTCGATTTGGTCAGTTCATTGAACAGCTCAACTCCGCACCAGCGGCGTGTAGCCGGGAGGCTGCTTTTAATTTGATGAAGGAGGTGATGGACTTGGTTGAGGATGCGAACGGCTTGCCAGCCAATGACTATGTCACGCGCATGCACGTCTATTCCATGACTGAATTCTTCGGATGGTCGAACCTGCAGAATGACCCGTGCAGTTGGGTTGATAGCGTGGTTGCCAGTCATCGCACGGAGATCTACAACAATGGCCGCATCGTCATCACACGCATCAAGAGTCCCACCTGTGTGGTGTTGGATAAGGCTGGAGAGTGATCAGAGTTGATCAAAAGGGAAACTGGCATGAACAAACTTGATTTTGTCCGAAGGCTTGATGCCGGGAGCACCTCTGTCAGTGACAAGACCGCAGACCTGTGGTGGCACATCCTTGATTGGGTTCATCGTATCGGCTACGCAGACACTGTTGATATGCCCGAATTTGTGACTCATGTTCAGTCGTTTCGTCCGATCGAGGTCGCGACGATTTCCCGACACCTTGCCCGGCTGGCTGAAGCCGGGTTCCTTAAGGCACATGTCATCCGACGCCACCTCACGAGTGAGGCGAAGGAAGAACTTCGCTCCAGCATCAGCGGCCTGTTCTATGGCAACGACGCATCGACGCTTCCCACATCCTTTAAACGATACACGCTGGCTGACGTTCCTTGTCCTCTGGAATTCAAGACGGCAAGCTTGCTTTTCGAGCGCAACCGTAAGCGTGATGCCGAGTTGTTGTCAGGCTGTCGCGGAGTTGGGCGCTGAAAGGAAAGCAGGCGCATGCCGACAATACTTGCAGAGTCGGCTTCCTGCCTGGTGGTCGCTCGCTGGCACGTTGCCGGGGCAATGATCGGCCCAGAGCGCTTGCGTCATCGCTTCTTCCTCATTTGAAATCCCGGCTCTCGGTGGCCAGCCGGCCGAGCAGCGGCGACAGATCCGCGAGGCGGTCTGCCACCAGATTGCATACCTCGGGGAGCCTCTCACAACCCCATGTTTGACGAATCCGAACAGGAATGAGTGGGCGCCAGCAGCCGTTTGAGCGTGATGAGGCCCAGCAGCGGTCTGCGCCTGGGTGCATGAGGGGCCTTGCAGGCCCGG
>NZ_BQXI01000054.1:0-21231 GCF_030158955.1 Acidovorax sp. SUPP1855
GGCCTGCAAGGCCCCTCATGCACCCAGGCGCAGACCGCTGCTGGGCCTCATCACGCTCAAACGGCTGCTGGCGCCCACTCATTCCTGTTCGGATTCGTCAAACATGGGGTTGTGAGAGGCTCCCATCACCACGTCGGGATTGCCGACGGGGTAGGCCAAGATATACATCAAGGGAACGTAGATAATGCTTTTGACATTATCACCGTTGTAGGTCACGCTGTTTTCGCCATTCACCGCGAGCCGGTCGCCTAGGCGGTTGGTGAGGGGCTGGCCAGCGAAGGCGGACAATGGAACGGGATTGAAGGGGGTCGATCCCGTTATTTTCTGGCCGTTGATCGTGCCGCTCATTTGAACCAGCGATCCATTGGCGGGGTTGTATTTTCGGGTGAGTTGCAGGTGGATATTCTGCTCGGGCATGTCCAGAATGCCATCCTTGAAACTCATTGTGAATGGATTGAAATAATAGGCCTGGGAATTGATGCCATCGGTCGAAACGCTGATGGCCACGAAATTCAGATCCCAGTCGGTGCCCGGCAGCAGCGTTGCGTATTGCGCCTGGATGGAGACGAAAGACCGGCTGTGCAGGGTCTCAATATCGAATTGGAAGGGGTAGTAGCCACTGAAATCCGCCAGTTCGCACCCGCTGAGGTCGTACAGCGCGAAGTCGGGTTTCGCGGCTTGGGGAATGGTGACGAGCGACCGGATCTGCGCGGGCTTTTCCCCCCCGGTCACCATGTTGTTGCAGGCGAAACCCTGTTCGGCAGCGGTGCCCATGATGAGGGACACGGTCTCTTCTCCCTGCATGACCGTGAAGAAGTACATGTTCAGGTTGTACGCATAGTGGGAACCTCTCAAAACCCCTGTCTCAGCCACTTGGCGCGCTTACAAATCACGAGTTACGGCGTTCAAGCCTTGCAAATTCGGAAGTTTTGAGAGGTTCCCATAGTGGGTCACCGGCTGGAGATCCCCGGTGTTGCCAGGGGCGTATTGCAACTGGTTGTCGGACCCGATCCGCATCACCTTTTTTCCGGTCGCCGTATCGATGTAATCGCCGGCGAAGAGGGCGGCTGCAATGGGGTTGTTGTAGGTGGTGCCGGAGACATCAACCTTCGTTTGTTTCGGCAGGGTGATGCTTCCTGAACAGAAGGCCACCGGCCCGTATGCGTCTCCCGCACGGGTGAACTCCAGCTCGACCGAGAGCCCCTGGTCTGACGTCTGGTGCAGGGTCTTGCCGTCGAAGCTTCCCGTGAAGGGATAGCGGGTGGCGGAGGTTCCGTCCAGCGAGATGATCAGCGACACGTGGTAGGCAGGGGCGATGGTGCCTGCTTGAAACACCATGTTGGTGTCGACCGCGAAAAAGGCGCCCTGGGCATTTCCAAGGGTGTAGTAGCCGTTGAAGGTCTGCAGCGCCGGCGCGTCGGGCCGGGCGGAAGGCGAAGTCCCGAGCGCCGGTTGGGCGGCGTTCAACAGCTGCAGGTGATGGGCTTGCGTGTCCTCGACGGAAATCGAGCGCGGCACGGACGGAATGGGGGTCGGAGTCATGGTGGAGGTCGTTTCAAGGGTTGCGATCTGCCGAGGCCGGCAGGGCGGAAGGGCCCGCCCAGGGGCACAGCGCTTCCTGGGCGGCGATGGCGTGGGCGGCGATGGGCCGGCGCAGCCTTCAGAAAGGGGACCAAACCACCGTCAAAGCCCCTGCGGGGTCTTTCGTGATGGCGAGCGAGCCGTTCGAAGCGGAATCGCTGTTGGCGATGGGGTAGTAATCGGAATACGCGTCCGAGCTGTTCCAGAACAGCAGGCCGTTTTGCTGGTCGTTGGACCAGAAGCTGAATGTCCAGCTCTGGTCCACGGCCTGCAGCAGGATGTGGTGGGTTGCGTACCACTGGCTGCCAGAGCAATCAGGCACCCGGATGTAGTCGCCATCGCTGCCCCCGGTGTGGGTCACCTGCCTGTTCGGCAGGTTGCAATTGTCCCCGGGATAATAAACGCTGTTGAGCGTGGCGTTGACGCCCGTACCATTGTAAATGGTGGTGATTTTCTGGTCTGCCATGGCGTCGCTAATCCCCGTTTTGGTGAATAATGCGCAAAAATCGTTATATTCCATTCCCCCAATCGGGGTGCTGCACTGGAATCAGGATTTTCACGGTGGCGCACGGGCCACTGCACAATATTATGGGGACGGCTTTCTAACAGATTGAAAAGTCCCTGAAAATTGCTTAAATGATCTGATAAAACATTAAAAACAATTGGAGCGCACGGCCTGCGCGGTTGCCGTGCCTCCGGGGCCGCCGCTGCCTCAGGCCGCCTTCTCCACATGCGCCTGGCGCGTGTACAGGAAATCGATCACCGCCTTGCGGCTGCGCAGGTAGCGCGGGTCTTCGGCCAGGGCCACGCGGTTGCGCGGGCGCGGGATGTCCACCGCCAGCACTTCGCCGATGGTGGCGGCCGGGCCGTTGGTCATCATCACGATCTTGTCGGACAGCAGCACGGCCTCGTCCACGTCGTGGGTGACCATGACCACGGTGCTCTGCGTGCGCGCCACGATCTCCAGCAGCTCGTCCTGCAACTTGGCACGGGTGAGGGCGTCCAGCGCGCCGAAGGGCTCGTCCATCAGCAGCACCTGGGGCTCCATCGACAGCGCCCGGGCGATGCCCACGCGCTGCTTCATGCCGCCCGAGATCTCGCCGGGACGCTTTTGCGCCGCGTGCGTGAGGCCCACCATGGCCAGCGCGGCCTCGGTGCGGGCCTTGAGCTGTGCCTTCGGTTCCCGCTTGCCGAACACGCGCTCGACCGCCAGGTGCACGTTGCCTTCGCAGGTCAGCCAGGGCAGCAGGGAATGGTTCTGGAACACCACCGCGCGCTCGGGGCCGGGGCCCTTGATCTCCTTGTTGGCGCACAGCAGCGCGCCGGCGGTGGGCACAGTGAGTCCGGCGATCAGATTGAGCAAGGTGGATTTGCCGCAGCCCGAGTGTCCGATGAGGGCGACGAACTCGCCCTTGGCGATGGACAGGTCGATGCCCTTGAGCGCCGGAAACAGCCCCTTGGCGGTCTTGAAGGTCTGGGCCACGCCCTGGACCTCGATGAATTTCGCGGGGTTGTTCATGCCTTCACCTCTTCGAACGTGAATGCCGTGGCCAGCTTGACCAGGGCGTATTCGAGCAGCAGCCCGACGATGCCGATCACGAAGATCGCGATGATGATGTTCTTGACGTTCAGGTTGTTCCACTCGTCCCACACCCAGAAGCCGATGCCCACGCCGCCGGTCAGCATCTCGGCCGCCACGATCACGAGCCAGGCGGTGCCCACGGCCAGGCGCACGCCGGTCAGCATGTAGGGCAGCACGGCGGGGAACAGGATGGTGGTGGCGATCTTCCATTCCGAGAGGTTGAGCACGCGGGCCACGTTCATGTAGTCCTGCGGCACGCGCTGCACGCCCACCGCGGTGTTGATGACCATGGGCCAGATCGAGCAGATGAAGATGGTCCAGATGGCGGCCGGGTTGGCGCCCTTGAACACCAGCAGGCCGATGGGCAGCCACGCCAGCGGCGACACGGGCCGCAGCAGGCTGATGAGCGGGTTGAACATGCGCGAGAGGAAGTGGAACCGCCCGATCACGAAACCCGCGGGAATGCCCACCAGCGCCGCCAGCCCGAAGCCGACCGCCACGCGCTCCAGCGAGGCGAGCACGTTCCAGCCCACGCCCTGGTCGTTGGGGCCGTTGCGGTAGAAGGGGTTGCTGAAGACTTCCAGCGCCTGCTTCCAGGTCTCCAGCGGGCCGGGAATGCTCTGGCCAGTGGTGGAGGACACCACGGCCCACAGCCCGATCAAGAGGCCCAGGCCGCAGGCCGGCGGCAGCACGGCGAGCCAGAAGGCGCGCGAGGCGGCCGCCCAGTCGCGCGGCGCCCGCGGCGCGCTGGGCGGGGCGGACTGCAGTGGTTTTTGCCCCGATGCCGGCGTTTTGATTGCCGGTGTTGCTATCGTTTGCATAGCAGAAGGGGCCGCGGCTGGGGTGGGCTCCTGCGGGGCGTGGAAGACGGCGCTGACCATGGTGGGATTCTCCTGGCGGGGGCTGGGGGCGGGCGGCTCGGGCGGGGCCCGGGGTCAGGCCTTGATCTTGAAGCTGTCGGCGTACTTGGCCGGGTCCTTGCCGTCCCAGACGACGCCGTCCATCAACTTGCTGGAGCGCATGTCGCTCTTGGGCAGGGGCACCTTGGCGGCAGTGGCGGCCTGCTTGTACAGCTCGGTGCGGTTGATCGACTTGGCGACGGCCAGGTAGTCCGGGTGGTCCTTGAGCAGGCCCCAGCGCTTGTGCTGCGTGAGGAACCACATGCCGTCGGACAGGTAGGGGAAGTTCACCGCGCCGTCGTTGTAGAACTTCATGTAGTTGGGGTCGTCCCAGGTCTTGCCCAGTCCGTTCTGGTAGCGGCCCAGGATGCGCTGGTTGATGGCGTCCACGCTGGTGTTCACGTAGGCCTTGCCGGCGATGGTTTCGGCCATCTTGTTCTTGTTGGCGAGGCCCTCGTCGATCCAGCGGCCGGCCTCCAGGATGGCGGCCGTCACGGCGCGCGCGGTGTTGGGGTACTTCTGCACGAACTCCGACGTGGTGCCCAGCACCTTCTCGGGGTGGTCCTTCCAGATGTCCTGCGTGGTGGTGGCGGTGATGCCGATGCCGTCCATGATGGCGCGGTGGTTCCAGGGCTCGCCCACGCAGAAGCCGTCCATGTTGCCCACGCGCATGTTGGCCACCATCTGCGGCGGCGGCACGGTGATGACCTTGGCCCCCTTGAGCGGGTCGATGCCGTTGGCGGCCAGCCAGTAGTACAGCCACATGGCGTGCGTGCCGGTGGGGAAAGTCTGCGCGAAGGTGTATTCGCGCTTTTCCTTGGCCATGAGCTGGGCCAGGCCCGCGCCGTCCACCGCGCCGGCATCGGCGAGCTTCTTGCTCAGCGTGATGGCCTGGCCGTTGTTGTTCAGGGTCATGAGCACGGCCATGTCCTTCTTGGGGCCGCCGACACCCAAGTGCACGCCGTACACCAGGCCGTACAGCACGTGGGCGAAGTCCAGCTCGCCGTTGGCCAGCTTGTCGCGCACGCCCGCCCAGCTCGCTTCCTTGGAGGGCACGATCTTCACACCGTACTTCTGGTCGATGCCCAGCACCGAGGCCATCACCACGCTGGCGCAGTCGGTGAGGGGGATGAAGCCGATCTTGACTTCCTTCTTTTCCGGCGCGTCGGAGCCGGCTGCATGCACCATGGAGCGCAACGCGGGGCTCACGCCCACGGCCCCCACGGCGGCGGCCTGCAGCACGGTGCGGCGGTGGAGACTGGTTTTGGACAGGTCGGTCATGGAAGGCATCCCTTGGCTTGGCTGGCAACGTGAAAAACAAAAAAGGCGTCCTCACACGCCCGCAGGCTGCCTGGGGGGCAGCGCCGCGAGCGGTGGGGACGCCTTTGTCCGGGTTGGAAGAAAGTCACCCGCCGTTGGATGGCTTCTTCTCAGGAGACCCATGGGTCTCGATAGTTTGAACAGCAAATCTCGTGCCAATAAAGTCCGCGTGTTGGCTTGCTCTCTCACGGGCGGGAGCGGTACACCGGTTACAGCAAAGGCGTGGAGGGGCTTTCGAATTGCCCGGTTTATTGGGGCGGGGCGCCCTATGCCTGTGCAAGCGATCCCTGTTGAGGTGCAAAGAGGCATCAGTCTGCGTTCCCGTCGATTCGCTTTTCGGTATGCCATTTCGTCACAGGGGTGTCACCGGTCTCAATGTCGATAAATATTGCATCCCCCGTAATTGATAAACAAAAGGATTGAAATTGTTCAACAGAATCAGTGGCAATAGCTCTTCGTATCGTCCGCCAGTAGATCATTCGCCTGGCAGTTCTCCCGAGCGCATTGCGGAGTCGACAAGTAAGGTGCAGGCATGGGACATGTCTTTCAGTCCACCCCGCGCATCCAATCGCCCGCGCCCAAGCTCTTCGGAACCATCCAGCTTGCCGCCCAGGGGTGCATTCTTTTCGTCGAGCACCAAGCCAGATCGGGGGCACAACCCCCTCGATGGCAAGAGCGTCGCCGGCGGTGGTGATCGAAAAATGCAAGCTCAGATAGAGCGCAACCAACTAGCGGACGGATTGCTGAAAAGTTACCCAGGCGGACTTCCGGAAAATGTGAAAAAAGCAGTCAAATCGGGCAGCGCGTTTCAGATTTCGTCCAGCGAAGGCAAGAAAGTGTATGAAACGTATAAAACAATGCTGAAAGAATCCGATTGACACGTCGGTTTCAGGTCGAGGTCAGCCCAGCAGGTCCGCCACGTCCAGCATGCGCTGGGCCACCTCGACCAGCTTCATGCCCTTGTCCATCGCGCTCTTGCGCAGCTTGTCGTAGGCGGCCTGTTCGGTCAGGCCCTGGCGCTGCATCAGCAGGCCCTTGGCGCGGTCGATGGTCTTGCGGTCCTTCAGCTCGCTGCGCGCATCGGCCAGTTCGGCGCGCAGGGCCTGCTCGTGCTGGAAGCGCGCCATCGCCACGTCCAGGATGGGGCGGATGCGCTGGGGAGACAGCCCGGCCACGATGTAGGCCGACACGCCCGCGGCCACCGCCTGCCGCACATGGGAGGGGTCGTCGTCGTTGGTGAACATCACGATGGCGCGGGGCGCATCGCGAGTGGCCATCACCACGTGCTCCAGCGCGTCGCGGGCGTCGCTCTCGGCGTCCACGATCACCAGGTCAGGCTGCAGCTGCGCGAGCCGCTCGCTCAGGAACACGTCGGCCGGCAGCGTGGCCACCAGGTTGAAGTTGTTTTCCAGCAGGCCGATGCGCAGCGCCCGCGAGCGCTCGGCCTGCAGCTGGGCGTGCTCGTCGTCCTCGGCGCCCACCGCCAGGTCGGGGGCCACCACCACGATGCGCAGAGAGTCGGTCATGCCCCAAGCTTAAGCAATAAATACGCCCATCCTGGTGCGCCGCGGCGGTGCAAACCCGATGGATCGCGGCGGATGCCCGAAAGCGCACTGGGCGGGTGCATTAGCACCGCTTTCGGCCTGGGATGGAAATTGCTAATGGATGTAACTTGCTATGGAGCAGGGGTTACCCGATAGCGTAAGACTCTTCGGTCTTATATACATCCGGATACATGTAAACCACTGAATGGATTGGAGCTGGGTCTATGAGCACACAAAAAAGCAGGCGTGCCGCGCTGCTGGCGATCGCGGCGCTGGCCGCCACGTTGGGGGCAGGGTGCAGCAAGGTGCCCGACACCATCAAGATCGGCGTGGCGCAGCCGCTGTCGGGGCCGCTCGGCGCGCTGGGGCAGGACATGCTCAACGGCGTGACGCTGGCGGTGCAGGAGCTCAACAAGTCCGGCTTCACGGTCGATGGCAAGACCGTCACCCTGGAAGTGGTCGCGCAGGACGACCGGGCCGACGCCGAATCGGGCAAGAAAGCCGCCCAGCAACTGGTGGAATCCGGCGTGGTGGCGGTCATCGGCAACCTCAATTCGGGCGTCAGCATCGCGGCGGCGCCCATCTATGGCGAAAAGGGCATCGCGCAGCTGGCCATCTCCACCAACCCGCGCTTCACCGAGCTGGGCCTGCAGACCACCTTGCGCCTGGTGGCCAACGATAACCTGCAGGCCCGCGCCATGGGCTCGTTCGCGGCCACGCAGCTCAGCACCGCCAGCTACGCGGTGCTGGACGACGGCACGCCCTACGGCAAGGGCCTGGCCGACGGCGCGGCCAAGCAGCTGGCGACGGAGAAGAAGGAAGTCACCGTGCGCCAGTCGTTCGACGACAAGACCACGGCCTTCGACGAGGTGGCCCGGCGCATCCAGATGGCGAAGGTGGGCGTGATCGTCACCACGCTCAACGACTTCCAGGTGCTGGCGCTGCTGCAGGCGCTGCAGAAGATCAACTACACCCAGCTGTCCGTGCTGGGCGGCGACACCATCAAGACCACCGACATGGTCAAGGGCATGGGGATGGTCACGGCCATCTATGCCACCTCGCCCGTGCTGGAGGCGCGCGAGTTCATCACCGGCCGCCAGTTCCTGGACCGCTACAACACCGCGTTCAAGAAGCCGCCCGCCTACGGCGGCCACTACAGCTACGACGCCACCTACGTGCTGTCGGCCGCCATCAAGCAGGCCAAGTCCGCCGATCCGAAGGAGATCACCAAGGCCCTGCGCGCCATCAACGGCTACGCGCCCGTCACCGGCACCATGACCTGGGACGAAAAGGGCGAGCAGCGCTACGGCGCCGTGGGCGTGTACAGCCTGCGCGCCGGCAACTGGGAACTGCGCATGCGCTCCGACCGCTGGTGAGCGGGCCGCCGCCCGGCGCCACCACGGCGTCCGGGGCCGCGCCAGTCCACGGGGCGGGGAGGGACGGGCCCCAGGTCCTACACTCGGGCGCATGAGTCTGCTGATCCTCGGAATCGAATCCTCCTGCGACGAAACCGGCGTGGCGCTGGTGCAGTCGCCCCCCGGCGACGGCGTGCCCACGCTGCTCGCCCATGCCCTGCACAGCCAGATCGAAATGCACCAGGCCTATGGCGGCGTGGTGCCCGAGCTGGCCAGCCGCGACCACATCCGCCGCGTGCTGCCCCTGACCGAAACCGTGCTCGCCGAATCCGGCCGGCGCCTGGCCGACGTGGATGTGGTGGCCTACACGCGCGGCCCGGGGCTGGCCGGCGCGCTGCTCGTGGGCGCCGGCGTGGCCTGCGCCCTGGGCGCGGCGCTCGACAAGCCCGTGCTGGGCGTGCACCACCTCGAAGGGCACCTGCTGTCGCCCTTCCTCAGCGCAGACCCGCCGGAATTCCCCTTCATCGCGCTGCTGGTCTCGGGCGGCCACACGCAACTGATGCGCGTGGACGGCGTGGGCCGCTACGAAATGCTGGGCGAGACCATCGACGACGCCGCGGGCGAGGCCTTCGACAAATCCGCCAAGCTGATGGGCCTGGGCTACCCCGGCGGACCCGCGCTGTCGCGGCTGGCCGAGCACGGCGACCCGGCCGCCTTCAAGCTGCCGCGCCCGCTGCTGCACAGCGGCAACCTCGATTTCTCGTTCGCCGGCCTCAAGACCGCCGTGCTCACCCAGGCCAAAAAGCTGGGCGTCGACCTCGACGCGCGCAAGGCCGACCTGGCCGCCAGCACGCAGGCCGCCATCGTGGACGTGCTGGTGCGCAAGACCGCCACAGCGCTGCAGCAGACCGGGCTGCGCCGCGTGGTGGTGGCGGGCGGCGTGGGGGCCAACCGGCACCTGCGCGAGCAGCTCAATGCCGCCTGCGCCCGCGCCCAGGTGCGCGTGCACTACCCCGAGCTGCACCTGTGCACCGACAACGGCGCCATGATCGCCATGGCCGCCGCCATGCGCCTGCAGGCCGGCCGCCAGCAGGCCAACCGCGACTACGCCTTCGACGTCAAGCCGCGCTGGCCGCTCGATACGCTGCAGTGATCGCGCAGGCCACCCGGCCGCAGCTGGTGGCGATGCGCCCGCGCACATGAAAAAGCGCCCTGGCGTGGCGGCCAGGGCGCTCGTGAAAACCGGCCGAGTGGCGCGGCGAAGCGTTCGATGCGAGCGCCCTGCCGGCGCCCCATCCGCAGCGGATGCGGGCCAGGGTCAGCCGATGGCCAGCTGCGTGGCGCGGCTCACCGGCACCACCTTGCCCAGCACCAGCGTCAGCACGCCGTTTTCCAGCTTGGCGGAGCTGGTGGACACGTCGATGTCCGCCGGCAGTTCCCAGGCACGCTGCACCTGGCGCGGCGCACCTTCCACGCTGGTCAGGCGCACCTGATTGCCTTCGATGGTCAGCTGCAACTGGTCACGGCTCAGGCCGGGCAGGTCCATCTGCAGGGTGACGGTCTTTTCGTCCTGCTGCACGGTGTAGCCTGCGGCAGCCGGGGTGGCCAGGGTATGGTTCAAAAAGCGCTGCAGGGCCACGTCGGCGGAGCGGGGGGCGTTGAAAGCGGCGCGGCGGATCACAGGGGCGAAAATCATGGAAAAACTCCTGGAAAAACAGTGTCTTCGCGGCTCCCGGGTCGTTCGCCGCATGGTCCACAAATGTGTGTGGCGTGCTGCATTTCAAGGGCTTTTGAGCACGCGAATCGGCGCTTCACGCGCATTGGATCGGCCTGGGGATGCCTGCCGTTTTTACAATGTGCGCCCGCGCACGGGGTTGCGCGGCCGGAACCCGCGCGGCGCTGCCGCATCCCATGTGCAGCCGCCCCCGCGCCGGTTGCGCGGGGTTACATCCCTTTGTCCGGACGCGTCTTTCGCAGCCTTCACAATGCACGCTGATCAGGGAATCGCCATGCCTACTCTTCGTCCATCACCTTCAAGCCCTATGCCCTCGCGCCATCCCCGCACCATCCGGGTGCTCGCGCTGTCCGCCGCGCTCGTTGCCACCCTGGCCGGTTGCGCTTCCAGCTCGGTCCCCGGCCTGGACCGCACGCCGCGCTTCGACCCGGACGACTTCGACAGCGCCAGCATGCACACCCGCCACATCAATGCACCGCAGGCGCGCGTGTGCGAAGGCGCCCGCCGCGCCCTCCTGAGCCAGGGCTACCTGGTGAGCACCGCCAGCGCCGAAGTGGTGGCCGGGCGCAAGTACTTCCAGCCGTCCAGCGACATCCACTACGAGGTCGAGATGCGCGTCGTCTGCGCCACCGAGGGCGGCGACAAGACCCGCACCGCCGCCTTCGCCAGCGCCCTGCAGGACCGCTACGTCATCAAGAAGATCAACAACTCCGCCTCGCTCGGCGTGGGCGCGCTGGGCTCGGTGTCGCTGCCGTTTTCCGCGAGCGACGACACGCTCGTCAAGGTGGGCAGCGAGACGGTGACCGACCCGCGCTTCTACGACCGCTTCTTCCAGCTGTTCGACCGCTTCGTGCCCGCCGCGCGCGAGCAGGTGGGGCAGGCATCGCCCGCCGTGCCGCCCACGGTCGCCAACGAAACCGCGAAGAAAGAGGCCCGCGAATCCGGCGAGGTGCACGAGATCCTGCCCATGCCCGTCACCATCCCCGCCCCGGTGCCTCGCCCGCCGGCCGTCACCGGATTTCCGATGCCGCCCGCCGCGAACGCGGGGGTGGAAACGCCAGCGGCCGAACCGGCTGCGGCGCCTGCTTCGGCACCGGCCTCCACGCCGGCGAACTGAACGGCGGCACCGCCGGGAGCGCGGTGCCTGCCGCGCGATGCCAACGGGCCCCCGGGCGATGCCGTTCCGCGGCCCGCGCCAGGCGGGCGGCCTGAAGGGCGGGCGGTGGTGATGGCGCAGCGCTGGGGCGCCATCTGCGCTTGGCCGCTCCGATACACTGCGCGCCTTTCCCATTCCGGGCGGCTGCCCTGCCGGCAGCGCGGCCCACAGGACCGCTCGCATGACCCATTCCTCCTCGCTCGCCGCGCGCCGCGCGCGCACTCTGGCCGTGGCCGCCGCCACGCTCGCTCCCCTGGCTTTCATCACGGCCAGCGCCGCGCAGGCCGCTCCGGCAGCCGCTGCCGCATCGGGGCCCGGTCCGGTGGCGTCGCCATCGGCCGCTGCGACGTCCCAGGCCACGCCCGCCAGCGCGCCGCGCAAGGCGGCCGCAGCCACCGGCGCGCCCATCCAGGTCGCGCTCATCGAAAGCATGTCCGGCCCCTTCGCCAACACCGGCGAGGCGGTGTTCCGCAACGTGCTGTGGGCCACCGAGCGCGTGAACGCGCGCGGCGGTGTGCGCCTGCCCACCGCGGCCGGCGGTGCCCGGCCCCTGGTGATCGAGCGCTACGACAGCAAGGGCCAGAACGAAGAGGCCCTGTCCGCCCTGCGCGCGGCCATCGACGACGGCGCGCGCGTCATCCTGCAGGGCAACTCGTCGGCCACCGCCGCCGTGCTGATCGAGGCCATCAACAAGCACAACGAGCGCGAGCCGGGCAAGCGCGTGCTGTTCCTCAACTACTCGGCCGTCGATCCCATCCTCACCAACGAAAAGTGCAGCTTCTGGCACTTTCGCTTCGACGCCCATGCCGACATGCGCATGGCCGCCCTCATGGACGTGATCCGCGAGGACAAGGCCCTGAAAAGCGTGTACCTCATCGGGCAGGACTACAGCTTCGGCCAGGCCGTGCTGCGCGAGGCCAGGAGGCAGCTGGCCGCCCAGCGCCCCGACGTCGCCGTGGTGGGCGACGAGCTGCACCCCGTCGGCCGGGTGAAGGACTTCGCCCCCTACGCCGTCAAGATCAAGGCCAGCGGCGCCCAGGCTGTCGTCACCGGCAACTGGGGCAACGACCTCACCCTGCTCGTCAAGGCCGCGCGCGAGGTCGGCTACGACGGCATGTTCTACACCTTCTACGGCAACGCCCTGGGCGCACCGGCCGCGCTCGGCGATGCCGGCGTGGGCAAGGTCGTGGCCGTGGCCGACTGGCTGCCCAACGTGCCGGGCGCGCAGAGCGAAGCCTTCTACCGCTCCTTCCGCCAGCGTTTTCCGCAGCCCGCCGACGACTACGTGCACATGCGCATGCAGCTCATGGTGGAGACGCTCGCCCAGTCCATCGAGCGCGCCGGCAGCACCGACGCCACCGCCGTCGCCCGCGCCATGGAAACCGCGAAGGTGCAGCTGAACGGCCAGGCCGGCACCATGCGCGCGGCCGACCACCAGTTCCAGCAGCCCCTGGCCGTGGGCGTGATGGACCGGCAGGGCGCGCCCGGCGTGCCGTTCGACGTGGAGGGTTCGGGCTATGGGTTTCGCGTGGTGCGCCAGATCGCCGCGGAGAAGGCGGAGCAGCCGCAGAGCTGCCGGATGGTGCGGCCGCAGTGACGTGATTTTTGGTTAACATTGTGCGTCTCGGCGCGGCCCCTGGTGCGGGGTGGCCGGGCGCACGGCGGAAAGAGACATGCTTCGTTCCGCGCATTTCTGAATGGCATCGAGGGGGGATTCAAAGAATGAGAATAAAGATACTTTTGTCGGCATGGTTGCTGGCCTTCCTGCCAACGGCGTTGGCAGGGGTGGTGAGGTTCGAAGTCGAGCCCAAGTTCACCTACCAGTCGGTGGCATGGCTGGGCGGCGGAGGGGGCTGGCCCAGCGTCGTGGTGGAAAAAGCCGAAACCATGGGCGAGGCCTATTCCATCGCGGCCCAGCGATACCACGACACCAGTTGCCATCCCACGGACGAGGGTGGTGTTTTCTGCCGCAGCGCAAAAGCACCCGTCATCCTGGGCGGTACCGTGAATGGATTGCCGGCGAGCTTCTACTCGGAGGGCAGCCCGGACCTGGGCTCCGGCAGGGCGGCCGCCGTCCAGGTCACGTTGGGGTATGAGTGCCCCACCGTTTTCGACGCCAGCGTCGTGTCGAAGGACGTCGAAAGGACGCAAAACGGCTCGAACGAGCAGATCACGTGCGTGCTGTACGTCGCCAATGACGATTCCTGCGACGATTGCGATGCCCAGGGCAATCCGGTGTTGCCCAGCACGGGGCAGAAGATCCAGTCCGAGCTGGATTACCCGATGGCTAAAACGGGCCTGGTCTTCGAGCGTGTCTACCGAAGCACCAAAGGGCGGTTCTACTCGACACTCGATCAAGGGTGGTACGGAAACGTCTCCAACCAGGGCAATCCCTGTTACCCGGCCTTCTGGTGGAAAAACCGCACCGAAACCGCGTCCCATTGCTATCAGGTCACCAACAATCCGCATGTCTGGCAGCTGGGTGCCGGGCGCTTCAGTATGTACCGGGGCGAGCCCGGCAATCTGAGCGAGGTGTCCCTCGGGGAATACGCCTTCGTCGCGCCGGGTGGTTCCGGCGGGGGCTACGTTCGCTCCAGGGACAACTTTCTCTACGCGCTGGATTCGCGTGGACGGGTGATCCGAAAGATGTCTGCCGATGGCCGTGTCGGGCTGTCGTACACCTATTCGGAATCCAATGATCCCTCGTCGTACTCCGGACTGTCCGGCCTGCTCGCCCAGGTGACGTACCGGTTCGGCCGGGCATTGAAATTCAGCTACGACACCTCGAACCAGTTGGCGTCGATGGTCGATCCCGCGTCCCAGACGTATCGGTACGAATACTGCGGGCCGCACAGGCTCAGCAAGGTCGTCTTTCCCGACGGTGCCTCGAAAACCTACCACTACGAATTCGCCGCCCAAAATGGCTGTGCTGCGCCCTATGGCGACAACCTGCTGACCGGAATCACCGACGAGGCCGGTCACCGCTACGCCACCTACCGATACCTCTGCGACGGCCGGGCGTCCAGTTCGGAGCATGCAGGCGGGGTGCATCGATACAGCTTCAGCTACTACACGTCCACGCCGAGTGAAACCACCGTGACCGACCCTCTGGGAACACAGCGGCGGCACGGCTTCGAAAAAATCGGTGAGAAGTATTGGCCGAGCCAGGTCACCATCGCGAGCCCCGTCGATCCCGCGATCGCGTCCAGCCAGGCGTTCTGGCGGGATGCCAAGGGCAGGGTGCTGCAGCGTTCGGATTCGGGCAACTTCACCTGTTTCGAATACGACCAGGCCCGTGGCCTGCAGACATCGAAGACGCAGGGGCTTCCTCCAGGGCTCGCGTGCTCCACACTCGCCTCCGGCCAGTACGGCTTTCCGGAAGCGGCCCGCAGGACTTCCTACCAGTGGCACCCCGTGTGGACCTTGCCCACGCGCGTGGCCGAGCCACGCAAGCTGACCACCTACGTGTACCACGGCCAGCCCGATCCGCTGGCCGGCGGCGCCGTGCTGCGCTGCGCGCCCGCCTCGGCGCTGTTGCCCGATGGTTCACCCATCGCGGCGCTCTGCAAGAAGGTCGAGCAGGAAACGGCCGACGCCAACGGGGGCAGCGGCTTCGCGGCCCAGTTGGTGGCGGGTGGGGTGTCCCGCACCTGGAACTGGACGTACAACGACGCCGGCCAGGTCCTCAGCGAAGCCGACCCTGTCGGCAGCGTGACACGTTACGCCTACCATGCTGCGACGACGGGGGACGCCACCGAGGGCGACCTCATGAGCGTTACCGGCCCCAGTGGGCAGGTGACCCGCTACACGCGCTATGACCGGCATGGCAATGTCGTTGAACAGATCGATCCAACGGGGAGTGTCACCGTGTATGCGCGCGATGTGCGGCAGCGGGTGACCCGCATCACCCAGGATGGCTTGGCCGTTGCCATGACCTATCAGCCCACGGGCTTGCTGCAGAGCATCGCCCAGCCCTCGGGCTACGCGGTGTCCTATCAATACGACGACGCCCAGCGCCTGACCGGCTGGTCGGACAACCGGGGCTATGCCGGCAGCTACACGCTGGACGGCATGGGCAACCGCATCAATGAGCAGGTTCAGGACAGCGCCGGCAACATCGTCCATACCCTCTCTCGCACCATCAACGCCGTCAACCGCGTGGCCTCTGAAACCGTGGGCGGCAACCAGAGCACCACCTACGGATACAACCCCTTTGGCGATCTCGTCAGCCACACCAATGGCCTGAACCAGGCGACCCGCTACACCTTCGACAACCTGCGGCGCCTCTCTACGCAAAGCAATCCATCGAACGCGCAGGCGAGCCTCACCTACAACGCCCAGGACGCCATCACCAAAGCCACGGACTTCAAGAGCGTGGCCACCAGCTACACGCGGGATGCCCTGGGCAATGCCAGCCAGGAAGCCAGCGCCGACAGCGGCACGCTCACCCGCACCTACGACAGCCTGGGGCTGCCGCAAAGCCTCACCGACGCGCTGGGGCGGGCCACCGCCATCACGCGCGATGCGCTGGGCCGGCCCACGCAGATCGTGAGCAGCCTGGGCGGCGCGAGCCGCACCACCGTGCTGCGCTACGACCTGCCCGGGCCCGAGTACAACGCCAGCGGCAGCCCGAGCGCCAGCGTGGGGTCGTTGAGCGAGATCCAGGACGCGGGCGTCACCACGCGCTACCAGCGCGACGCGCAAGGGCGCATCACCGCGCGCACGCAGGTCCTGGCCAACGGCAGCAGCAGCACCGTGGGCTACCAGTACGTGCCAGGCGGGACGGGCAGTCCAGGCGCGGGGCAGATCGTCCGCATCACCTACCCCAGCGGTCGCCAACTGGTGCACCAGTACGACGCCACCGGCCAGCTCATCGGGCTGCAGTGGAACGGCCAGCCGCTGGTCAGCGGCATCACCTGGAGCCCGCTGGGCCAGGCCACCGGCTGGCAATGGCCCGGGTTCGTGCAGACCCCCGGCAACCTCGCGCCGCTGGCCGAGCAGCGCAGCTACACCAGCGCGGGCCAACTGGCCGCCAGCGCCCTGCTGCAACTGACCTGGGACAGCGCCGGGCGCATCGCGCAGATCACCCAGCAGCACATGCTGCCCACGCAAAGCAGCACGGTGGCGCAGCAGGTGGCGCTCACCAGCGCATACAGCTACGACACGGTGGGCCGGCTCACCGCCAGCGCGCACAGCGCACCCAACACCCTCACGCTGCCCAGCGGAACGACCTTGAGCGACACCATCGGGGCCAACGCCAGCGGCTACGCGTGGGATGCCAACGGCAACCGCAGCCAGAGCTACTACAGCAGCAGCACGGCTGCGGGCACCGCCACGCTGCAGCGCGACTATCAACTCGCCAGCAACAGCAACCGCCTGGGCAACTACACGCAGACCTTCACGCCCGCGGGCGGCAGCGCGCAGACCACCAACGTCAGCTACAACCACGACGCCACCGGATCGATCACCAGGAAGGGCGACAGCTACCTGCACTACGGCGTGGACGGCCGCATCGCCAAGGCGGGGCTGAACGCCGACCCGGCCAGCGCATTGGCGGTGAGCTACACCTACAACGCCCGGGGCCAGCGCGTGTTCAAGAGCGATGCGCGGTTGTCCGGGGCCAACAACCCCGCCATCACCACACAGACCGTCTATGCGGAGGACGGCATCGGCAGCACCGTGCTGGGGCAGTACGGCAGCCGGCGGAGCAGCGACAGCGCGGCACCGGCGGGCGAGATGGACAGCACCGAGGTCATCTACCTGCCCACCGCGAACGGGCCGATGCCCATCGCCGCGCAGATCAACGGCAGGTTGTATGCCATCGATGCGGACCACCTGAACACGCCCCGGCGCCTCACCAACACCCAGGGCCAGGTGGCGTGGCAATGGCTGATTACGGGGTTTGGGGAGGCAAACCCGACGACCGGCGCCACGGGCTATGCGCAAAGCGGGCAGGGCAGTTCCAACTATGCGGAAGCCATCAAGTTCGACCTGCGGTATCCGGGGCAGGTGTTCGATGAGGAAACCCAACTGAACTACAACCTGAATCGGTCCTATGACCCGCCCTCGGGGCGGTACTTCCAGGCCGATCCGATTGGGCTGGATGGGGGGTGGAATCGGTTTGCTTATGTGGCTGGAAACCCAGTTTCTTTTTATGACCCAAAGGGCCTTTGGGCCGTCGACATCGGTGGTTTCTGGGGAGCTGGCATGAACTTTAGTTTTGGCTACGACACAGGTGTCCAACGAGGTTTTCTTAGTATGCAGTTTGGTTACGGCGTGGGCGGTGGAGTTACTTGGTCCCCAGAGGGAGGATTACCTTCGGGTCAAGCCGCACTGGTCGAGTGCAATCACGATCAGACTTTTATTGAGTTGTTTGGAAAGGCTGGGGTAAGCGGTGTTGGTTCAAATCTAGATGTTTTAACCGCCAATGTTGGAGCAGGGGTTGTTACAAATAAGCCTTATGGCGGCTTGAGTTGGTTTGACTACTCATTTGGTAAAAAATGGGGAATTAAGGCAGAAGCTGCAGGAGGCGTGCAAATTACAGCTGTAACACGCGCCAGTTCGTTGGGAAAATGTACTTGTCGATAAAAGGAGTATTTAATGCTGCTCAAAAAAATTGGAATAACTTTAATTATTTTGGCTTGCGTTGTGGTCTTGGCTTCTTTTGCAGGCAGAAAAATGATCGAATCTTCTACTGTTTATCAGGTCGCTATAGCTGAGATAGATAATAAATTTGGAAACTCTTCATCAAAATTGATGATTCCAATGTTCAGGGCTTTTAAATTTTCAGAAGGTACATATTCTGGAAGGGCGGACTTCATTTTGTGTAGGTCTGAAGGGGCGTGCTATCAAATAAACGCTGAAAAAAATAACGGTCAATGGGTCTTGACCGCTCGCAATGAAAGTTAGGTGTGTTTGTCTTTTGGATCAGGAGGGAAAATTTATGCCCTCTTCTCCATGGTTAAAAATGGGAGCGACTTACCATGTGCTTTCAATATTTATTGATGATAAGGGTGGTCGGAGGTTTTGGGTAAATTGTCAAAATCAGAGTGAATGGCCAATCGTTGTTGAGCACCGTGCTGAGTGTTTTGAGATTGTGAGCGCCGTCGTTCCCTCCAATTGGCGTTTATGGATTCACGAGAGTTCAGCAATGGGTATTTCTCCTTTTTCCTGGCAAAGTGCCGAGTTTGCTGAGGCCCTTCTTAATCATGATGCAAAAGCATATTCAATTTTTGAATATGAGAGGAAGATCATTTTGAATGAAGATCCTTGATTGATTTTACTGTCGCAATACCCAATCAGATCCCGCTGGGCCAGGCCGCAATGGCCCGGGTTCGTGCAGACCCCGGCAACCCCGCGCCGCTGGCCGAGCAGCGCAGCTACACCAGCGCGGGCCAGTTGGCCGCCAGCGCCCTGCTGCAACTGACCTGGGACAGCGCCGGGCGCATCGCACAGATCACCCAGCAGCACATGCTGCCCACGCAAAGCACATATCGGGGGATTGATGGAACATTCGAATTCGTTAAGCATGAATCCGGTGTAATTTATCATCGATTATTTAGATCTGACTAAATTAATGATTAATTCAGTAAAAATCCTAGATAACTTCTTCTCAATCATTCAGGAAGAGGGGGTTTCTCTTGCAAGTGAGGGAGTTGATGACATGGCGCTACCCCTGCATGCTGCACTGCACGCTATTACGATCTTGCGCACATCTTGCGCAGCAGCTAAAGGCGGCGAGGTTTGGGAGAAAGTCGGCGATAGATTCAAGCCTACTTACGATGGATGGAATTCCGAAAGAGCGGATTACTCAAGCGAAAGTGAATACATTGAGGCAACCCTGGATGCCGCCGAAAAAGTAGTAGTATTTTACTCTTCTCGCGGAGGAGAGTTTTATATTGTATTTGGAGTTTGATTGAACGGGAAAATTGCTTCTCCAAAACTGGTGCTTGTTGAGCGCAAATAATGAAGAGATGCAACCTTATGTAAGCACATTTTAATGTGCGACATGCAAACCAGCATCACCGCGCGTACTCAGGTCTTGTTCAACGGCAGCAGCAGTACCGGGGGCTACCAGTATGTGCTAGGAGGGACGGGCGTCCAGGCAGCGCAGGCGCGGGGCAGATCGCCCGCATTACCTACGCCAGCAGGCGCCAACTGGTGCACCAAGAGCGATGCGAGGCTGTCCGGGGCGAACAACCCGGCTATCACCAAGCAGACCGTCTAAGACGAAGATGGCATAGGCAACACCGTGCTGGGACAGCACTGAAACCGAAGGAGTGCGGATAGCGCAGCAGCAGCGGGCGAGATGGACAGCACCGAGGTCATCTACTTGTCCACCGCGAACGGGCCGATGCCAATTTCTGCCTTGCGCAAATTGCGAACGAGAGTTCTCAACTATTTTTCATTGCCATGAAACGTATTTTTGCAAAAATAAGCCTTTTCAGCAAAATCAATGGTGGCCGTGCACAAGCAATTCCTGTGCTGAATTTTGGATGCCCGGTTTTTTTTGAAAATATTCCGGCTCTCTCTAGTCATGGATATGACTGCCGTTTGCTTATGCCTGATTACGGCAGCTCTATATCTCCAGGGGAAACTGCTGAGCCTATTCCCATGGTATTTATTTCTCAGGATGAGGTACTTATGCACGCAAAGGTAGGAGCAGATTTTTTTCTGTGGGAGGGGAGAAAAATTGGAGTGGGTAAGATTTTAAAAATAGAATAAATCGGTTGCTGGTGACAATATCGCCATGCCACCGCTAGATGATCACAAGAGCCCTGTTGCCACTGGTTTGGGATAGCGCCGGACGTATCATATGGATCGCCAGCGGCACATGCACCCCCAACCGCCACCCAACTCCGTGCCACAACGGTGTTGCCCTTCGATACCAAGCGGTTTCAGAACAGTTCAGATCGTTTCAGAAAAAAATTGACTTAAAAACAGCTGACGATTGCAAAATGCGTTTACTCAATTTTTCACAGAGGAAATGCCATGAATGGTTTGAATGTCGCGGTATATGTCGAGGGTTATATTTATCCTGACTCGGCCCCTAAAGACAAGCCTGTCCCTGCTAGCATTGAAAAGTTGAAAAAATCGGGCTTCACCACCGCTATTCTTGGCCTTTTTCATATTAGTGGAAAATCTGGGGCAGGGCCAGAAGCCATGGGTGATATTTATTTCAATAACACTCTAATTATTGCAGGTGGAAGTTATGTGGGTGCACCAGAATGGCCTGGTTTGGTAGGCCAAATATTGGGTGGTACGGTGACCACCATCTGCGCGTCTATAGGCGGTGGTGGCGTGTCTGACTATGAGGCTTTGGCCGAAATCTACAAAGCCAACAACAATTCTTTTGACAATACTCCGGTGCAGAAGAATTTCGCTGCTTTCCGCAAGACATTTCCCGCGGTAAGCATTGTTGATATGGATTGCGAAGAGACTTACGATGAGCCCTCCTTCGTCGCATTTTGCAGAATGCTCATCGATTTGGGTTTTGCGATCACTTTTTGCCCATACACCATGCAGGATTTTTGGGTGAGTTCTCTTGCCCAACTCAATGACTCCAACCCTGGCTCAGTCAAGTGGGTGAATCTGCAGTGCTATTCGGGTGGCTATGGAAATTCTCCTGATGAATGGACAAGTGCGATTGCCAATTCAATCGAAAATTTTCAGACCGATCAATTCATCATTCCAGGTGATTCGGCGGAAACTCCTGCAGCTGTCAACTCCTTAATGCAAACCTTTGAGGGAATGGGTTGCGTTGGAGGGGGGTTTATCTGGACTCTCGATATGATTTTGAAGCAATCGTCAGATATGCAGAGCTATTCGAATGCCATCGTTTCAGGCCTGAATGCGACGACTGACGCTGGTGCCGGTCTCGGATAACCGCTGGGGCAGGGCGGGCGAAGCTGCTCTTGCGATGGCATTGCCTTTGGGAACCTCTCAAAACTTCCGAATTTGCAAGGCTTGAACGCCGTAACTCGTGATTTGTAAGCGCGCCAAGTGGCTGAGACAGGGGTTTTGAGAGGTTCCCTGCAGGCGGGACGACACCAGCCGGTC
>NZ_BQXI01000055.1:0-20919 GCF_030158955.1 Acidovorax sp. SUPP1855
GGGCCTGCAAGGCCCCTCATGCACCCAGGCGCAGACCGCTGCTGGGCCTCATCACGCTCAAACGGCTGCTGGCGCCCACTCATTCCTGTTCGGATTCGTCAAACATGGGGTTGTGAGAGGCTCCCATTAGTCTCGCAAGATGATTTTTTAGCAAATCCGTAGTTGCGAGATCTTTCCCTCGGGTATTTAACGTTTCAAATACTTGATAAGCATCATCCTCGTTATCAAGTTCAACGTATATTAGCTTCAGCGCAAGAACAGTATCTCTAAGCTCGTCTAATCTATTTTTTGCGCGTAAACGCCGCGTTGCTTCAGAGATACCCGGGGAGCTACGACTTTTTTCTATTTCTTTATTTATGCAATCCGTGAAAAATTCAAAAGCACCTTGTAAAAGAATTTCCTCCTCTCCTAAATTAATTTTTATTTTCTGCGATTGAAAACTCTGTATGGAGGTTTGCAGGTAAGGATATGAAGTTTCAGTTTTTAAAACAAACGTAGATTCATTGTTCTTGTTGTTTCGTTCTATGAACAGTTGGGTGCCTGTGGCCCTGTCTTCATACCCCAATAATCTATAGCTATTTCTTATGACTGAAAGGATTACAGTAATAGTGGTGAGTCGCTGCTGACCATCCACAATGGCCTTCGCCTGCCCTTTTGCATATGTAACGACGGATCCAATAAAGTAATCATCTTTTGTTGACAAAAGATCATCATTCCAAAAGTCTTCCCAATTATCTTTTTCCCAAGAGTAAGGCCTCTGAAATCTAGGAATTTCAAAATAATTACTTGTTAAAATATGCTCTACTGGATGGTCTTGGCATTGAATTTTCATCGTTACCTCTCGCTGCGCTTATAAAATTATTTTCCCCAACTATCCTTCAATCCGACAGCTAGATTGAATATTGGCCGATTTGCGAAGTGATCTTTTATGTCCGCCACGAAGTACCCGTGCCGCTCGAACTGGAACTGGTCGCCCGGTCGGGCGTTGGCCAGTGAGGGCTCCACGATGGCCGTCACGACCTTCAGGCTGTCCGGGTTCAGCAGCGTGAGGAAGTCTTTCCCGCCGGCATCGGGCTGCGCATCGGTGAACAGCCGGTCGTACATGCGCACCTCCGCCTTCACGCCATCGGCCACGCCCACCCAGGTGATGGCGGCCTTCACCTTCACGGTGTCGGCCCCGGGGGTGCCGCTCTTGGTGTCGGGCACCACGGTGGCCAGCACTTCGGTGATCCGGCCATCGGCGTCCTTGTTGCAGCCCGTGCATTCGATCACGTAGCCGCCCTTGAGGCGCACCTTGTTGCCGGGGAACAGGCGCTTGTAGCCCTTGGGGGGCACTTCCTCGAAGTCTTCGCGCTCGATCCACACTTCCTTGCCGATCGTGAAATGGCGCAGGGGCGATTCGATGCCTTCGGGCGGGTGGGGCAGGGCGGGCAGGCTGCAGGGCTCCAGGTGGCCGGCGCCCATCACCTCGTCCCAGTTGGTCAGCACCAGCTTGACGGGGTTGAGCACCGCCATGCCGCGGTGGGCCTTGGCTTCCAGGTCTTCGCGCAGGCAGCCTTCCAGCGTGCTGTAGTCGATCCAGCTGTAGTCCTTGGTCACGCCGATGCGTTCGCAGAACAGGCGGATCGATTCGGGCGTGTAGCCGCGGCGGCGCAGGCCGACGATGGTGGGCATGCGGGGATCGTCCCAGCCGGTCACGATGCCGTTGTCCACCAGTTGCTTGAGCTTGCGCTTGCTGGTGACCACGTAGGTGAGGTTCAGGCGCGCGAACTCGTATTGGCGCGGCTGCGGCGCGGCGATGAGGCCGCCTTCCACCAGGCGGTCCATGAGCCAGTCGTAGAAGGGGCGCTGGTCTTCGAATTCCAGCGTGCAGATGCTGTGGGTGATGTGCTCCAGCGCGTCCTCGATGGGGTGCGCGAAGGTGTACATGGGGTAGATGCACCACTGGTTGCCGGTGTTGTGGTGCTCGGCGTGCTTGATGCGGTAGATGGCCGGGTCGCGCAGGTTGATGTTGGGCGAGGCCATGTCGATCTTCGCGCGCAGCACGGCGGCGCCGTCGGGCAGCTTGCCCTCGCGCATTTCGCGAAATCGCGCGAGGTTCTCGGCCACGGTGCGGCTGCGGAAAGGGCTGTCCACGCCGGGCTTGCCGAAGTCGCCGCGGTTGGCGCGCATCTCGTCGGGGGTCTGCTCGTCCACGTAGGCCTTGCCGTTTTCGATCAGGTACTCAGCCGCGCGGTACATGAAGTCGAAATAGTTGCTGGCGTAGTACAGGTGGTCGGCGCCATCACCGCTGGCCTTCCAGTCGAAGCCGAGCCAATGCACGGCGTCGATGATGGCGTCCACGTATTCCTGGTCTTCCTTCTCCGGGTTGGTGTCGTCGAAGCGCAGGTGGCACACGCCGCCGTAGTCTGCGGCCAGGCCGAAATTCAGGCAGATGCTCTTGGCATGGCCGACGTGCAGGTAGCCGTTGGGTTCGGGGGGGAAACGCGTGCGGATCTTCGCCGGGTCGGGCTGCCCGCCGGCATGGTGGGCCGCATCGCCGGGCGTGCCGCCCCAGCGCGCCTGGGCATGCGTGCCCTTGGCGAGATCGCTCTCGATGATCTGGCGAAGAAAATTGCTGGGCTTGGCCGCGGCGTTGGAGGAGGGGTCGAGGGGGGCTGGGGAACTCATGGCGGCATTCTAGGCGGCGGTGCCGGGGGCGTTACCGGGTGAAACACAGCGCGCTACGTCCAGAAACAACATTGCAGGGGGTTTGTGCCATCCTTTCGGACATGTGATGCGTTGATCATCCACGGGAGTTCCGCGATGGCGGGGCTCCCATCCAAAGGAGATTTCCATGACGAACAGCCGCTCTCTCTCAGCCATGGCCGCCACCGCCGGCGTGGCGCTCGCCCTCCTGGCGGGCACCGGTGCCGCCCAGGCACGCGATATTTCCTGGTCTGTGGGCATCGGGGCGCCCGGTGTGGCGGTCGGTGTCGGGGGCGGCGGCTACCCCGTCGTGGTGGCCCCGCCAGCCTATTACCCACCGCCCCGTCCCGTCTATTACGGCCCGCCCCCGGTGGTCTATGCCCCCCCTCCCGTCTACTACCCGCCGCCACGGCCGGTGTACTACGCGCCCCCGCCTCCGGTGGTGGTCGCCCCCTACGGGTACTACGGCGGCGGTCGCCACTGGCACGGACGGGACCGGGGCTACTACTACGGTCGCTGAAACCCATCGCTGTCCCCTGGCTGCCCATGCAGCCCCAACGGCCCCCTCGGGGCCGTTTTCTTTGGGAGCGCCACGCATAATTCGCCCTGTTCGCGTTCGCCGACTGGCGGCGACGCCTTGCCTGGAGTGCTGGCCCTGTGAAAACCGTCTTTGTCCTGAACGGACCCAATCTGAACCTGCTCGGCACGCGCGAGCCCTCGGTGTACGGCGTGCATACGCTGGCCGACGTGGAGCGGCTGTGCGCCCAGGCGTGCGAGCGCCATGGGTTTGCACTGCAGTTCCGCCAGAGCAACCACGAGGGCGACTTGGTGGACTGGATCCATGAGGCCGGCCGCCTCCACAGCTCGGGCGAACTGGCCGGCGTGGTGCTGAATGCCGCCGCCTACACCCACACCAGCGTGGCACTGCTGGATGCCGTCAAGGGCACGGGCGTGCCGCTGGTGGAGTTGCACATCAGCAACGTGCATGCCCGCGAAGCCTTCCGCCACCATTCCTATTTGTCCGGCGTGGCGCGCGCGGTAATGTGCGGGTTCGGCGTGCAGGGCTATCCGCTGGCCATCGACGGCCTGGCGGGATGGTGACGGTGCCCTCCGCCCCAGCGGCCCACCCCGGACCTGCCGGGGCCGCGGCGCCTGATGGCACCCCGCCCGAAGTGCGGCGCCTGCAGGCGCTGGCCGCGCGGCACACCACGCCTTGCGGCGACGGCGATCTGGTGTGGCACGCCTGGGGCCCGGCCGTGCCGGAGCAGCCGCCGCTGGTGCTGCTGCACGGCGGCAGCGGCAGCTGGACCCACTGGGTGCGCAACATCGAAGACCTGGTCGCGGCGGGCCACCAGGTCTGGGTGCCGGATCTGCCCGGCTTCGGGGAGTCCGCTCTGCCCCCGGCCGGCGCCGATGCCGACGCGCTGGTCGAGCCGCTGTATGAGGGCATGCGCGCGCTGTGGGGGCCGCAGCCCTGCGATCTGGTGGGGTTCTCTTTCGGCGGCATGGTGGCGGGGCTGCTGCTGGCCGACCACCCCGAGCTGGCCCGGCAACTGGTCATCGTTGGGGCGCCAGCCATGGGTGTGGTGCCGCACCGCCAGTTCGAACTGAAAGGCTGGCGGCACCTGCCCGCGGACCAGCAGCCGCAGGTGCACCGCCACAACCTGGCCGTGCTGATGCTGCAGGACCCGGCGCTCATCGAAGGCCTGGCGCTGGGCCTGCATGTGGCCAACGTGGTGCGCGACCGCATGCCGCGCCGCCGGTTGGCGCATACCGACATCCTGGCGCGCTCGCTGCCCCGGGTGACCTGCCCGGTGCATGCCATCTATGGCCGCAACGATGCGCTCTATAAGCGCTGGATCGTGGAGCTCGAGGCGGCGTTCCGGGCGGTGGTGCCGGACTTCCGCGGCCTGGACTTCATCCCCGAGGCCGGCCATTGGGTGCAGTTCGAGCAGCCCCAGCCCTTCATGTCTGCACTGCTGGCCGCGCTGGCGGATGGGGCACAGCCGGCTGCCGCACCTTTGGCGGCCGGCCGATGACCGCGCCGCCGGCGGCCTTCGTCCCCCAGGTGGATGAGCGCGAGGTGGAGATCACCGCCATGCGGGCGCAGGGCGCTGGCGGGCAGAACGTCAACAAGGTGTCGAGCGCGGTGCATCTGCGCTTCGACATCGCGGCGTCTTCGTTGCCCGACGGCGTGAAGGAGCGCCTGCTCGCCCTGCGCGACAGCCGGATCACGCTGGAGGGCGTGCTGGTCATCAAGGCGCAGCAGTACCGCAGCCAGGAAGCCAACCGCCTCGACGGACTCCAGCGCCTGCAGGCCCTGGTGGCCAGCGTGGCGCAGCCGCCGCGCACCCGCCGGGCCACCAAGCCGACCTATGGCTCCAAGCAGCGCCGCCTGGAATCCAAGAGCGTGCGCTCGGGCATCAAGGCGCTGCGCGGCCCGGTGCGCGACTGAAAAGGCGGGGAGCGCAACGGCGGGCGTTCGCTGGCCCGTGGCGGCACAGGCTGCGCCGATCGCCGCGGGGGTTGGAACCGCCGCCACCGACCCCATCTGTCGGCAACCGAGGAATCTTCATGTCTGATCTGGAACGGGCCCGCGCACCCACCGACAGCGGCAGGAATGCCGAACTCCCCGCGCTGTATCTCTCCCATGGCGCCCCGCTGTTCGCGGTGGACGCCGGCGAAACCGGCCCGGCCCTCACCCGCTGGGGCCAGGAGGTCCAGGCGCGCTTTCCGCACCTTCGCGGGGTGGTGGTCATGTCGCCGCACTGGATGCCGCGATCGCCGAAAGTGATGACCGGGCCGCAGCCCGCCACGTGGCACGATTTCGGTGGATTTCCGCCGGCCCTGTATACCTTGCGCTACCCGGCCGCAGGCGCCCCGGCCCTGGCCGAAACGGTGCTGGCGCGCCTGCGTTCGGCCGGCATCGCGGCCGAAGGCGATGCGGAGCGGCCCTTCGACCATGGCGCCTGGGTGCCGCTGATGCACCTGTTTCCCGACGCCCGGCTGCCCGTGGTGCAGGTGGCCCTGCCGTCCAGCGCCGGGCCTGCCGAGGTCTACGCCATGGGCGCCGCCTTGCAGGGCCTGCGCAGCGAAGGCGTGCTGGTGGTGGGCTCCGGCAGCATGACGCACAACCTGGCCGAGTTCTTCGGCGGCGCCAACGAGCCCTTGCCCTATGTGACCGAATTCAGCCGCTGGATCGAAGACGCCGTGCAGCGGCGCGACTGGCCCGCGCTGCTGGACTACCGGCGGCAGGCCCCGCATGCCGAGCGCGCCCACCCCAGCGAAGACCATTTCCTGCCCTTGTTTTTCGCCCTAGGCGCCGCAGGCCCCGAGGCGCAGGCGCACTACCTGAGCCGGGAGGTCCGCTATGGCGCCCTGGCCATGGACGCCTTCGCCCTGCGGTCCGCGGCATGAACTCCCCGGGCCCCGTTCCACTCCAACCCCGATTCGCAACCCTTCATCCCTGCCTTGAACGCCTTTTCAGGGCACCCATCGATGCTTGATCTGCCGCTTCCCTTCCTGAACCGCCCCGCCGCGGCCCACACCACCTCTCCCTGGCTGCTCGTTCTCATGCACGGCGTGGGCAGCAACGAGGGCGACCTGTTCGGCCTGGCCCCCTACGTTCCCCCGCATTTCCATGTCGTGAGCCTGCGCGCGCCGCATGCCATGGGGCCGGGCTCCCATGCGTGGTTCGAATTTTCCGTGCTGCCCGATGGCAGCCGTTCCATCCATGAGCCGCAGGAGGCGGCCAGCCGCTCGCTGGTGGCGCTCACGGTGGAGGCCGCCGCGCTGCAACTGGGCGTGCCCCCTGAGCGGGTGGTGGTGGGCGGTTTCAGCCAGGGCGGCATCATGGCCTTGTCCCTGCTGTTCACCCGGCCGGAGCTGCTGCACGCCGCCATGGTGTGGCACAGCCGGCTGCTGCCCCAGGCGATGCCGTTCGCCGCGGCGGCCGAGAGCCTGCGCGGCAAGCCGCTCTGGGTGAGCCATGGCGTGCAGGACAACGTGATTCCCCTGGCCCAGGCCCACGCCATCCGCGACCATGCCCGGGGGCTGTCGCTGGACCTGACCTACCGCGAATACCCCGGCGCGCACGAGATCCGGCAGGCCGAACTGACCGATGCCATGGGATGGCTGGGCGGACTGCAGCACCCGCAGCCGCAGGCCGCGCGCTGAGCCGCTGACCGATGGGCCCGGCGGGCCCACCGTTCCCTGCGTGGACTCCGGCCGGCTTGCATCGGCCACCGAGCGGTGCATGACACTCCCCATGCCAGCGGTGACCGGACCCGTCACACGGCGTTACGGCCCGGTGGAGTCCATCGCTTCCAATCGATGGGCGGCCGCGGGGCATCTTGTCTTTCTACCGCGGCTTTCCCGAAACCCAAGAAAAGGAGGCATTCATGCCTGAACGTGACACGGTGGAGTTGCGGCCCGCGCAGCAGGCTTCGCGCGCCTGGATTCCGTGGGTGCTGGTCGCTGGCGCGCTGGGCGCCGGCGCGGCCTGGTGGTTCTGGGGGCGCCCGGCGTCCGAGCCGGTGGCATTGCCGCCCGTGGCCAGCCAGTCCGCGTCCCAGGCCGCCGCGCCGCCCGCATCCGCGGCCTCCGGACCCCAGAACCCCATGGACACGGTGCAGCCGCCCGATACCAAACTCCCCACCCTGGCCGAATCGGACCGCCCCCTGACCGAGGCGGTCACGGGATGGGTCGGGGCGGACTCGGTCGCGTCGCTGCTGCGCATGGACGGCTTCGTGCAGCGCGCGGTCGCCACGGTGGACAACCTGTCGCGCCAGAGCGCGCCGTCCCGCCTGTGGCCCGTGCAGCCCATGCCGCAGCGGTTCCTGGTGGATGGCGAGGGCAGCGAGACGGAGACGATCGCTGCCACCAATGCGGGCCGCTACCGCGCCTTCGTCATGCTGGCCGAAGCCATTCCGCAGGACCAGGCCGTTGCGCTGTACGCCCGGCTGTACCCGCTGTTCCAGCAGGCGTACGAAGAGCTGGGTTTTCCGCGCCGCTACTTCAACGACCGGCTGGTGGCCACGCTGGACAACCTGCTGCAGGCGCCCGAGCCCACCGGCCCGGTGCAGGTGCAGCTCACCAAGGTGGCCGGTGAGGTGCCCTCCACGCGCCCTTGGGTGCGCTACGAGTTCGCCGACCCGAAGCTGCAGGCCTTGTCCAGCGGCCAGAAGATCCTCGTGCGCATGGGCGTGGAGAACGAGCGGCGGATGAAAACCGTGCTGGCCGAGCTGCGCCGCCGGGTCGCGACGGGCGAGATGGCGCGCAAGCCCTGAGCGCCACGGGCGCGCCGACCCTGCTGCGGCCGGCGCGCGCCGCGCCTCGCCGTCCGGTGAACGCGGCCCCTCCTGCGGTTTCACTTCTGCGGTTTCATTTCTGATCTTTCACTTCGAGGAGCTTCCCACCATGTTCGTTGCCATGAACCGTTTCCGCATCGCCCCCGGCCGTGAGGAAGAGTTCGTCGAGATCTGGCGTCAGCGCGACAGCCATCTGGCGCAGGTGCCGGGCTTCCAGGCCTTCCACCTGCTGCGGGGCGACACGACGCCCGAGCACACGCTGTTCGCATCGCACACCGTCTGGGCGTCGCGCGCGGATTTCGAGGCGTGGACCCGCTCCGACGCCTTCCGTGCCGCGCACGCGGGCGCGGGGCAAAAGCGCGATCTGTACCTGGGGCCGCCGCAACTGGAACTGTTCGAATCCGCGCTGTGAGCACCCGCGCCGGCCAAGCGGGCGATTGCTATATAAATAATAGCAATAAGGGCAATGAAATCTAGGGCGTGAAGGGGTTTTGACTCACAATCCCCGGCGGTAGAAGGCGTCCAGCGTGGGCATCAGGTCCGGGAACTCGGCGGCGAACGTCGCCCGGTCCACGAAGTACGCCTCGCACGCCACGGCGAAGAATTCGGCCGGGGCCGTCGCGCCGTAGGCATCCAGCCATGGCCACTCGCCGCCAAAGCGCTCGGCGATGATCACGCGCTCCCGGAAGGCGTCGTATGCCGGCTGCCACGCCGCGCGCCAGGCCTGCCGCGCCGCCTGCGGGCCGGTGGTGCCCAGAAAGCCCGGCGGCAGGGGTGGGTAGCCGTCGGCATTGCCGTTGCGCATGTCCAGCTTGTGCACGAACTCGTGGATGACCACGCTCATGCCCCGGTCCTGGCCGCTGCCCGCGCTGTCCACGGCCGGCCAGCTCAGCATGACTGGGCCCCGGTGCATGGCCTCGCCCAGCAGCACCTCGGTGTAGTCGTGCACCACGCCGGCCTCGTCGGTGGACTGCCGGCGCGCCACGGCTTCGCCGGGGTGGACCACGATGCCCACGAAATCGTCGTACCAGTCGAGTGCCTGAGCGGGCGTGCCCCAGTGCAGCACGGGCAGGCACGCCTGGGCCGCGATGGCGACCGCCATGGCATCGGTGACCTGCAGGCCGTGCGCGCCGGTGAATTCCTTGCGCTGCAGAAAGAGGGCGCTCAGCGCCCTCAGCTTGGCTTGGTCTTGCAGCGGCAGGGCGGACAGGAACGGGTAGCGCTGCAGGGTCTGCAGCCAGAGCGGGGCGGAGATCTCCGGCACGGGGGCGACGGTCGCGCGCACGCGGTGCCAGAGTTTGTTCCAGAGAGCAGGCATGAAAGAGGGGGAGGGCCTGCTCGCGCACTCCCTGGCGGAAAAAGAGATGCCGCCTACATGGGGACGGCGGCGAGCCGTTCCAAGCCCCGGCCGGGCGACAGGCGCAGCACCTCGGCGCGCGGCGGGCGGGCGGCCGCGTCCCAGTCGCTCAGCACCACGCGCCGCAGGCCCGGCCCCACGGCGTGGACGGCGGGGCGGTGGGTGTGGCCGTGGATCAGCGTGCGGGCGCCAGCGGCCTGCAGCCATTGCCGCGTGGCCGGGCCGTCCAGATCGGCGTAGGCGGCCTCGCCGGACTGCTTGCGCGCCTCGCTGTGCTCGCGGATGCCGCGGGCCTGCGCGCGCCGCACGGCCAGTGGCTGGGACAGGAACCGTTGCTGCCACTCCGTGCTGCGGGCCTGCGCGCGAAAGCGCTGGTAGTCCACGTCGTCCAGGCAAAGCAGGTCGCCGTGGCTCAGCACCGTGCGTTCGCCGCCGAACTGCAGCACCGTCGGGTCGTGCAGCCCGGTCAGGTCGCAGTGGGCCAGAAAGCGCGGCCCGACCAGGAAGTCGCGGTTGCCGTGCATGAAGAACACCGGCCGCTGGCGGGCCGCCTCGCGCAGCAGGGCGCCGCATTCGGCCTCGAAGGCGCCCTCGGCATCGTCGATGCAGTCGTCGCCCACCCATACTTCGAACAGGTCGCCCAGGATGAACACCGCGCTCGCGTCGGTGGTCCGCAGATAGCGTCGCCAGGCCTCGAACGTGGCGGGCTCGCTGGCCTGCAGGTGCAGGTCGGAAATGAATTCGACCGTGCGCCAGTCCGAAGGAGCGGCAAGCTCCTCGAACCGGGGCACGGTCGTGGTCACGGGGCGGGCGGGGATGGGTGCGCCGCGGTCGCCGCGATTACAGGGCGACGGCCTTCTCGATGATCACGTCGTCCTTGGGCACGTCGTCATGGAAACCCTTGCGGCCGGTCTTCACGCCCTTGATGGCATCGACCACTTCGGTGCCCTTGACCACCTTGCCGAACACGGCATAGCCCCAGCCCTGGGCGGACGGCGCGGTGTGGTTCAGGAAACCGTTGTCGGCCACGTTGATGAAGAACTGGGCGGTGGCCGAGTGCGGATCGCTCGTGCGGGCCATGGCCACGGTGTAGTTGGCGTTCTTCAGGCCGTTGTTGGCCTCGTTCTCGATCGGGGCTTCGGTGCCCTTTTGGTTCATGCCGGGCTCGAAGCCGCCGCCCTGCACCATGAAGCCGGGGATCACACGGTGGAAGATCGTGTTGTCGTAGTGGCCCTTCTTCACGTAGGCCAGGAAGTTCTCGGTGGACTTCGGCGCCTTTTCGGCATCGAGTTCGAGGGTGATGACGCCGTGGCCGGCGATGTGCAGTTCGACTTGGGGGTTGCTCATGGGATTCCTTGGAAAGCGTTGGGGGCCGGGAGGGCCGTGGTGAAGAGGGGCCGCGGGCTCTTACTTGACCACGGTGGCGGAGGTGATGACGACGGGCGTCGTGGGCACGTTCTGGTGCATGCCCTTGTTGCCCGTGGACACGGCCTTGATCTTGTCCACCACGTCGGTGCCCGAGACCACCTTGCCGAACACGGCGTAGCCGTTGCCTTCACCGGTGGCGTTGAGCATGGCGTTGTCCTTCACGTTGATGAAGAACTGCGAGGTGGCCGAGTCCGGGTTGCCGGTGCGGGCCATGGCGATGGTGTAGTTGTCGTTCTTGAGGCCGTTGTTGGCCTCCAGCGGGATCGGCGGCTTGGTGGGCTTTTGCTGCATGTCGGGCGTGAAGCCGCCGCCCTGGATCATGAAGCCGTTGATCACGCGGTGGAAGACGGTGCCGTCGTAGTGCTTGTCCTTCACATAGGACAGGAAGTTGTCCACCGTCTTCGGGGCCTTGGCGGGGTCGAGCTGGACCACGATGTCGCCCAGCGACGTGGCGAGCTTCACCTTGGGGGCCGCCGCATCCTGCGCCTGGGCGGGTGCTACGGAAACGATAGCTGCCAGCGCCATGCTGGCCAGCGCCAGGGTCGAATTTCTTCTGGAAATCATCCAATCACTCCTTCGAAAAATATCTGCCATTGGTTGCCCTTGCGGGTCCAGTACTGGCGCTTGACGGGGCCGGTGCGGGCCCCTTCGATGACCTCGCCGAACGTTACCACCATGGTGTCGGAGGCATCCGTCCAGCGCAGCAGGGTCTTGTCCTTGAGCTGGATCGGCCGCCCGCGCAGCGCGCGCGTTTCCGCGCCCAGCTGCTTGGAGAACTCCTGCAGCGGCATCTTGCCGTAGCTCTGGAACGTGGGGGCGTAAAACCCCATCAGGCGCTGCAGGTCGCCCTGCGACTTGGCGGTGCGCCAGGCATCCAGCACCGCATCGAACGCCTTGCGGTCGGCCTGCACGCTGTGGGGCGGCACCCATTGCAGCTGCCGCGCGATCACCACCGGTGTGGAGCGTGGCTCCACCGTGCGCAGGATGCGCTCCAGGTCCGGGTTGGCCAGGGCCAGGCACCCGTCGGTGGCCAGCGGCGCGCGCGAGAACTGGTCCGGCGGCGTGCCGTGCAGCCAGATGCCGCTGCCCGTCTTGCCGCGGCTCTGGTCCAGCGGATTGGGGTAGTTGATGGGCAGGGCGCCGGCGCCGTAGAAGTCCTTGAGCGTGGCCGGGTCCAGGCGGCTCGTGATGAAGTACACGCCCAGCGGCGTGCGCTGGTCGCCCTCGATGAGCTTTTCGATGCCGAGCTTGCCCACCGAGGCGTAGTAGTCGGCCACGAGCTCCAGCCCGTTGGGCGTGTTCTCGAACAGATAGAGCCGCGAGCGCGACGCATCGACCGCGATCGCGTGCCGTGAACGCAGCGACAGCTCGATGAACTGGGCGGGAATGGTGCGCGCCTGGGGGCGCACACGCAGGGCGTCCGTGCGCTGGCGCGACTCCGCGCGCAGCTCGGCCAGCACGTCGGCGGCTTCCTGGGGTGGCGGGGCATCGCCCTGGCCGGCCGGTACGTCGCCCATCTGCCGCAGGGGGCGTGTGCGGGCCGACAGCAGGTCGCCCAGCGCCAGTTGCGCGAGCTGGAAGTTGGGGTGGTCGCGCACCAGGCTCTCGGCCTTGGCCAGGGCTTCCCGGCCCTTGCCTTCTCCGGTGAGGCGGTAGACCTCCATGAGGCGCTTTTCCGCCTGCCCATCGGCCAGCGGGGCGATGCGCACGGGCGCCGTGCGCGCGTTCTTGCCGACGCCGCGCAGCTTGTCGCCCTGGGCGTGCGCGGGCCAGGCTGCCGCCAGCAGCGACAGCGCCATGCCCGCCGCAATGCCGCGGCTCCAGGGGGAACGTCCCGCAGGCATGCGAGGCTTCAAGCGGGAACGAATGCGGCGCGGTGCGCCAGCAGAGGGCAAGGGAGCATCCCGAAGGCGATGGTGGAGCGCGTCAACGAAACGATCGCCATCAACCGCCGGTGGCCTCGCGCACGATGGTCCACTGGCCGCCGGTGTTCACCAGGTCCAGGGTCTTGCGGCTGTTCACGCTATAGCTGCCGGAGCTGTAGCCCTGGCGAAAGCGCGCCTGCGCCTTGTTGCCGTTCACGGAAATGCGCAGATCGTTCACGCTGACATTGATCTTGGCGCGGCCGACGATGCGGTCGCGGCGCTCTTTTTCCCAGGCGGCGTGGCTTTGCTTGCCGTTGGGCGTGTAGTTCTTGTCGTAGGCGCCCAGGTAGGCGTTCATGTCCTGGCTCTCCCAGGCCTTGGCCCAGGCGTGCACTGCAGCGGACACTTCCCGTTCCGCCGCGGCGGCGGCGCTGGAGGCGGTGTTGCCCGTCACTGCGGGAGCGGGGGCCGGAGCCGGGGTGGGCGCCGGTGCAGCGGCCACGGCCGGTGCGGCCGGGGTGGGTGCGGGGGCCGGCGCAGGGGTGGCAGGCGCCGGGGAGGCCGCCACGGGCGCAGGTGCCGGGGCAGGGCGGGGAGCCGCTGCTGCCACGGGTGCAGCCGCGGGCGCCTTGGCGGTGGAGGCCTTGGCCTCGGTCGAGAACAGGTCGCGGATCAGAGCCAGCTTGGGCTTGACCGAGCTTGCGTGCGTGGCATCGAGCTGCAGCGCCTTGTTGTAGGCCTGGCTGGCCAGCTTGGCGTAGATGTCGCCCAGGTTTTCATGCGCGGTGGCATAGCTGGGGTTGGTGCGGATGGCCATCTCGAGCGCGGTGCGCGCCTTGTCGAGCTGGTTCTGGTTGGCGTACAGCACGGCCAGGTTGTTGTAGGGCTCGGGCAGCTCGGGATAGTCTTCCGTGAGCTTCGTGAAGGTGGCCACCGCTTCGGTCTGCTTGCCCGAATCCGCCTGGGCCACGCCGCGCAGGAAGCGCAGTTGCGGGTCGCGGGGGTTGGCGGTGAGCCGCTGGTCGGCCTTGGCCAGGGCATCCGCCGGCTTGCCTGCCTTGAGCAACTGGGTGATCTCGGCATAGTCGTCCGCGTGGGCCAGCGGGGCACCCAACAAGGCCGACAGGGCAATCAGGCGCAGGAGATGGGCAAGGGTGCGTTGTGGATGCTTCATGGGCGGACGGGAATGGTTGGAGGTGTCAAGCCGTAACGGGGGCTTATACTGCGGCGGATTGTAGCTGAGGGGTTTGTCATGCCGGTACGCTGTTGCCGCTCCTGATTTTGCATGTGCGCACCGCCGCGCACGGCCCTTCCGGGAGGCTCCCGCCTCTTTGCGCAGCCCCTGCCAGGGCGCCGGCTGCACCATCCACCCCTTGACTGAATTTCCATGAGTTTGCGTATCTACAACACGCTGTCGCGTGCGCTGGAGCCTTTTTCTCCGCTGGAGCCCGGACATGTGCGCATGTATGTCTGCGGCATGACCATTTACGACCTGTGTCACATCGGCCACGCCCGCATGATGATGGCGTTCGACGTGGTGCAGCGCTGGCTCAAGAGCAGCGGCCTGCGCGTGACCTACGTGCGCAACATCACCGACATCGATGACAAGATCATCCGGCGCGCGGTGGAGCGCGGCATCACCATCCGCGAGCTGACCGACGAGATGATCGCCGCCATGCACCAGGACATCGGCGCTTTGGGCATCGAGCCGCCCTCCATCGAGCCGCGCGCCACCGAATACGTGCCGCAGATGCTCGCGCTGATCGGCGCGCTGGAAGACAAGGGCCTGGCCTACCGTGCCAGCGGCGGCGACGTGAACTACGCGGTGCGCAAGTTCGCGGGCTACGGCAAGCTGTCCGGCAAGTCGCTCGACGAACTGCGCGCGGGCGAGCGCGTGGCTGTGGCCGACGGCAAGGACGATCCGCTGGACTTCGTGCTGTGGAAGTCCGCCAAGCCCGAGGAGCCGCCCGAAGCCAAGTGGGACAGCCCCTTCGGCGCCGGCCGGCCCGGCTGGCACATCGAGTGCTCGGCCATGAGCTGCGCCACGCTGGGCGAGAGCTTCGACATCCATGGCGGCGGCGCCGACCTGCAGTTTCCGCACCACGAAAACGAGATCGCGCAGAGCGAAGGCGCCACCGGCAAGCCGCTGGCGCGCTTCTGGGTGCACAACGGCTTCGTGCGCGTGGACAACGAGAAGATGAGCAAGTCGCTCGGCAACTTCTTCACCATCCGCGACGTGCTGGCCAAGTACGACGCCGAGACCGTGCGCTTTTTCATCGTGCGCGCCCATTACCGCAGCGCCCTCAACTACAGCGACGCCCACCTGGACGACGCGCGCGCCGCGCTCAAGCGCCTCTACACGGCATTGAGCCTGGTCGCGCCGGCGCCCACGCCCTCGATCGACTGGACCGACCCCTACGCGGCCCGGTTCAAGGCCGCCATGGACGAAGACTTCGGCACCCCCGAGGCCGTCGCCGTGCTGTTCGATCTGGCCGGCGAGGTCAACCGCACGCAGTCGCCGCAGACCGCCGGGCTGCTGAAGGCGCTGGCCGGGTGCCTGGGCCTGCTGCAGGACGATCCGCAAGCCTTCCTGAAGGCCGGCGCCACGCTGGACGAAGCCGCCATCCAGGCGCAGATCGCCGCGCGCGCCGCCGCCAAGGCCGCGAAGGATTTCGCCGAGGCCGACCGCATCCGCAAGGCGCTGCTGGAGCAGGGCATCGTCCTCAAGGACTCCGCCGCCGGCACGACCTGGGAGGCGGCGCAGTGAGCGGTTCCTGGATGAAGCGGCCTTTGGCGCCGGTGAAATTTCTGGTGCGGGCGGGATAAGCGGTGGCTGCGACGAAAAAGACAGCCCATGACGGGCCGCAACTGATCGCGCCCGCGTATTGGGCCGAGGCTTGCAAGCACCTCGTCAAGAAAGACCGCGTGATGAAGCGGCTCATCCCGCAACTGGGCGACGTGGCCCTGCGCCAGCGCGGCGATGCGTTCACCACGCTGGCGCGCAGCATCGTCGGCCAGCAGGTGTCGGTGGCGTCCGCGCAGAAGGTATGGGACCGTTTCGCGGCCCTGCCGCGCACCATGACGCCGGCCAGCGTGCTCAAGCTCAAGGTGGACGACATGCGCGGCGCAGGCCTGTCCGCGCGCAAGGTGGACTATCTGGTCGATCTGGCGCTGCACTTCGATACCGGCAAGCTGCACGTCAAGGACTGGGATGCGATGGACGACGAGGCCATCACGGAGGAGCTGATCGCCATCCGCGGCATCGGCCGCTGGACGGCGGACATGTTCCTCATCTTCCACCTGGCCCGCCCCAACGTCATGCCGCTGGACGATGCCACCCTGATCCAGGGCATCAGCCAGCACTATTTTTCGGGTGATCCCGTGAGCCGCAGCGATGCCCGCGAAGTGGCAGAGGCCTGGAAGCCCTGGTGCAGCGTGGCGAGTTGGTATATTTGGCGGTCGCTCGCCCCGTTGCCGGTGGACTATTGACGCCCTCGCGGGAGGGCGCGGCAACCGATGCTGCGTCCGTGCCCGTGGTGCTGGCCTGAACAGGGCGAGGAGCCCAAGGAGAATTACGTTGGCGAAAAAAACCTTTCTGGATTTCGAGCAGCCGATTGCCGAGCTCGAAGGAAAAATCGAAGAACTGCGCTACGTGCAGACCGAAAGCGCCGTCGATATTTCGGAAGAGATCGACCAGCTCAGCAAGAAGAGCCACCAGCTCACCAAAGACATCTACAGCGATCTGTCGCCCTGGCAGATCACCAAGATCGCCCGCCATCCCGAGCGTCCCTACACGCTCGACTACGTGCGCGACATCTTCACCGACTTCGTCGAGCTGCACGGTGACCGCCACTTCGCCGATGACCTGTCCATCGTGGGGGGGCTGGCCCGCTTCAACGGGCATGCCTGCATGGTGCTGGGCCACCAGAAGGGCCGCGACACCAAGGAGCGCGCCGCGCGCAACTTCGGCATGAGCCGCCCCGAGGGCTACCGCAAGGCCCTGCGCCTCATGAAGACGGCCGAGAAGTTCAAGCTGCCGGTGTTCACCTTCGTGGACACGCCTGGCGCCTATCCCGGCATCGATGCCGAAGAACGCGGCCAGTCCGAGGCCATCGGCCGCAACATCTTCGAGATGGCGCAACTGGAAGTGCCCATCATCACCACCGTGATCGGCGAGGGCGGCTCCGGCGGCGCGCTGGCCATCAGCGTGGCCGATCAGGTGGTGATGCTGCAGTATTCCATCTACTCGGTGATCAGCCCCGAAGGCTGCGCCTCCATCCTCTGGAAGACCAGCGACAAGGCGCAGGACGCGGCCGATGCCATGGGCATCACGGCCCACCGCCTCAAGGCCCTGGGCCTCGTGGACAAGATCGTGAGCGAGCCCGTGGGCGGCGCCCACCGTGACCACAAGCAGATGGCCGCCTTCCTCAAGCGCGCCCTGGGCGATGCCTTCCGCCAACTGGCCGATCTCAAGCCCAAGGAACTGCTGGATCGCCGCTACGAGCGCCTGCAAAGCTACGGCCGATTCACCGACACCAAGGCCGAGACGCGCTGAAGCGCGGGGCTTCGGCACCACGCCCCATGCCATGAACCCAGCGGCCCTTCGGGGCCGTTTTGCATGGAAGACGCCGCCATCGCCGGCCCCTGAAACGCTCCTTCTGCATGACGCAATCCTTCGACGCCGCCATGGAGGCCTTCGCACCGGCCCTGCCGCTGGCCGTGGGGCTGAGCGGCGGGGCCGACTCCACCGCGCTGCTGCTGGCCTGCGCAGGGCGGTGGCCCGGCCAGGTGCATGCGTTCCATGTGCACCATGGGCTGCAGGCGGCGGCCGATGGCTTCGAGCGCCACTGCGCCGACCTTTGCCAGCGCCAGGGCGTGCCGCTCCAGGTGGCGCGCGTGAACGCACGCCCCGCGCCGGGCCAAAGCCCGGAAGACACCGCCCGCCGGATGAGGTATGAGGCTTTTGCGGGCCTGGCACAAGTAACACTAGGGCATGCTGCTATAAAAACAATAGCATTGGCCCAGCATGCCGACGACCAGGCGGAGACCCTGCTGCTGGCGCTGTCTCGGGGCGCCGGCGTGCCGGGTCTGGCGTCCATGCCTGCGCACTGGCAGCGCGATGGCCTCGACTGGCATCGGCCCCTGCTGCGGGTGGCCGGCGCCGACGTGCGCGCCTGGCTGGTGGCGTGGGGCGAGGCGTGGGTGGAAGACCCCACCAATGGCGACGAGCACTACACGCGCAACCGGATCCGCCACCGGCTGCTGCCGGCGATCGATGCCGCTTTTCCCCAGTTCCGCGACACCTTCGCCCGCAGCGCCGAGCATGCCGCGCAGGCCAGCGAACTGCTTCAGGAACTGGCCGAGGCCGATCTGTCCGCCGTTGGCGTGCCGCCGCGGCTGGCGGCCTTGCAGGCGCTGAGCCGGGCCCGGCAGGCCAACGTGCTGCGCCACTGGCTGCGCAGCGTGCACGGCACCACGCCGGCCGCGGCCCAACTGGCCGAGCTGCTGGATCAGATCGCCGCGTGCACCACGCGGGGGCACCGCATCCGCATCAAGGTCGGCCGCGGCTTCGCCGTGCGCGAAGCCCAGGTGCTCGGTTGGTACAATTCCTAGGTTTTGGTCCCCATCCCTGCACGAAAAACGGCGGCGCGCCAGAACAATTTTTCTCCTTTCCCTGCGCCGTCTTGCGTTTCGTCATTCCAGATATCCAATGGCACTGATCGTTCATAAATACGGCGGCACGTCGATGGGCTCCACGGAGCGCATCCGCAACGTCGCCAAGCGCGTGGCCAAATGGGCGCGGGCCGGCCACCAATTGGTGGTGGTGCCCAGCGCCATGAGTGGCGAAACCAACCGCCTGCTCGGGCTGGCCAAGGAACTGGCGCCTTCTCGCGCCACGTCCGCCTACCACCGTGAACTCGACATGCTGGCCTCCACCGGAGAGCAGGCGTCTTCCGCGCTGCTGGCGATCGCGCTGCAGTCCGAAGGCATGGAGTCGGTGAGCTATGCCGGCTGGCAGGTGCCGATCCGCACCAACAGCGCCTACACCAAGGCCCGCATCGAATCCATCGACGACCAGCGCGTGCGCGCCGACCTGGCCGCCGGCAAGGTCGTGATCGTGACGGGCTTCCAGGGCATCGACGAGCACGGCCACATCACCACGCTCGGCCGTGGCGGCTCCGACACGTCCGCCGTGGCCGTGGCCGCGGCGATGAAGGCCGCCGAATGCCTGATCTACACCGACGTGGACGGCGTGTACACGACCGATCCGCGCGTGGTGCAGGAGGCGCGCCGCCTGGCCACCGTGAGCTTCGAGGAAATGCTGGAGATGGCCAGCCTGGGCAGCAAGGTGCTCCAGATCCGCTCGGTCGAGTTCGCCGGCAAATACAAGGTGCCCCTGCGCGTGCTGTCCAGCTTCACGCCCTGGGACATCGACATCAACGAAGAAGCCCGCTCCGGCACGCTGATCACTTTTGAGGAAGACGAAAAAATGGAACAAGCCGTTGTATCCGGCATCGCATTCAACCGCGACGAGGCCAAGATCTCCGTGCTCGGCGTGCCCGACAAGCCCGGCATCGCCTACCAGATCCTGGGGGCCGTGGCCGATGCGAACATCGATGTCGACGTGATCATCCAGAACCTGAGCAAGGACGGCAAAACGGACTTCAGCTTCACCGTGAACCGCTCAGACTACGCGCGCACGATCGATCTGCTCAAGGAAAAGGTCGTTCCGGCACTGGGAGCGCAGGAAGTGGTGGGCGACGCCAAGATCTGCAAGGTCAGCATCGTCGGCATCGGCATGCGCAGCCATGTGGGCGTGGCCGCCAAGATGTTCCGCGTGCTGAGCGAAGAGGGCATCAATATCCAGATGATCTCGACCTCCGAAATCAAGACCTCCGTCGTGATCGACGAGAAGTACGTGGAACTGGCGGTGCGCACGCTGCACAAGGCGTTCGAACTGGACCAGTCGCCCGCTTAACGAGTCAAAACCGCCTTCAATCTGAGGCATAATAGCCGGATTGGAAACGTGACCGAGTGGCCGAAGGTGCTCCCCTGCTAAGGGAGTATGGGGTGTAGAGCCTCATCGAGGGTTCGAATCCCTCCGTTTCCGCCACAATGAAAAAACCTAGCTAGATCAACGATTTAGCTAGGTTTTCTTCTTTGGACTGGTAGCACTTTTGGTAGCAACCCAAGTGCTCACACTGCCTGTCTATCTTCGTGGCCAGACCTACTACCTACACACACGCGTGTGCGGCAAACAGGTCAAACGTTCACTTCACACCTCCGATCCGGTCATTGCTAGACTGCGAGCACTTGAATTTTTACGAGTGATCCAGATGAGCAAGCCCACCCTATCGGATTTTAATTTTGATAGCAGTGCCCTTAGGCGCTATGAAGTTGAAGTGAATGGGGTGAGAGTGAAGGCTGACACCTTGGAAGACCACCAAAGGGCCTTGGAAGCTATTGCAGCTTTGAAAGGTGTTACCAGTGCTGCGCAGAATATTCAGCCTGCGGCTGTACCCTTTGAACAGGTCCCTGTTCATTCGCCTAACGGCCTTACAGTCACAGAGCTATTGAATCGCTATTTGCAAATGAAGCAACTAGCTACGGGGTCAGTGTCTGCGGTGCAGAACACGGCCTTGCAGTTTGCCACCTTTGTGGGTAAAAGGAAGACGATTGACCAGATTTTGAAGGTCGATGTAACTCGGTTCGCTGAGAAGCTGAAAATCGAAGGTTTAGCTCTTCAAACTGTCCAAACGAAAATTAACCTGCTCAAAGCAATGTTCAATTTTGCAAGGGAGTACAGCTACCTTAAAGGTGAGAATCCTGTAAGTCTCAAAGTGATAACGAAGGCACAGAAGATGGCAGCAGGCTACGATATTTTCGATGATGCTGATATCGTGGCAGTCTATGCAAAGAGCTATTTTGGCCCCCAGAAAATCAAAGACCCAGACTATTACTATGCGTGCTTGATTGCTGTGGTTACTGGTTTGCGTATCGGTGCTATTACAAGCTTGTGTAAAAATGACATTCAAAAAACAGAGTCTGAAACCTGGTTTTTGAGAATTCGAGATGATAAAACAGCCAATGGTAAACGTGATGTTCCTGTAATTCCCGAGCTACTGAACTCAGGTTTTCAGGCATATGGGAGCCTCTCACAACCCCATGTTTGACGAATCCGAACAGGAATGAGTGGGCGCCAGCAGCCGTTTGAGCGTGATGAGGCCCAGCAGCGGTCTGCGCCTGGGTGCATGAGGGGCCTTGCAGGCCC
>NZ_BQXI01000056.1:0-19504 GCF_030158955.1 Acidovorax sp. SUPP1855
GCAGCGGCCCCACCTGTCCCTAGAATACAAAACGCCCGATGCGGTGCACCGGGCGTCTCTTGCAAGCCAATTACGGCTAGGGTTCAGTCCCGCATAGGTGTCAACCTATTCCAGGACGGGTCACTCGCCATCCGATCGGGCTGCGCCCGATCCATGGCCGGCAGGTGTGTCGGGCCTGGCAGCACTGCCCGGAACCGGACCGCTTTCGCGCCAACGGGCGAAAAGGGGTAGCCACGGGAACAAGTCTGTGGATATTTCCCGCACAACCGGCCACTTGTCCACAGCGAATAGCGATGCGCCGGTTTTGTCCCCGCCGCCGCGACAGCGGGAGCCGGGTGCCGCCCACAAGGTTCACGGCATCGCAAGTCCGTTGATCCGCAACGGAAAAATGCAGTTGTCCACAGAGGGAGGCCGTGCTTACTACGACTACTATGGATTGATAAAGACATTAAGGAGAAGACAGAAAAAACCGTCGCCCGCGGCCCGCCCCGGATGGCGAGGAGGCGTGGCAGAACGAGACGCTCGTGGCGCAGGAAGGCGCCAGAGGCCTTCGGCACAGCGGAGGCAGGGGGAGGGGCCACCCGGCGCATGGAGGGCCGCCCAGCCGCCCGGCAGGGGCCTGCCAGGGGCTGTCAGAGGAAAGAGATCAGACGGGCGCGTTCCGCAGGAAGCGCTCGAGCACGTCGGCCGGCAGCGGTCGGCTGAAGAAATAGCCCTGGTAGAGCTGGCAGCCCGCCTGGGCCAGGCGGTTGCGCTGGGCGCCGGTCTCGACGCCTTCGGCGATGACGTTCAGACCCAGGCTGCGCGAGAGCGCGATGATGGTGTCCACGATGGCCGCATCGTTGGGATCGCTGAGCAGGTCGCGCACGAAGCTCTGGTCGATCTTGAGCTGGTCCAGCGGCATGCGCTTGAGGTAGCTCAGGGAAGAGTAGCCGGTGCCGAAGTCGTCCAGCGAGAAACCCACCCCATGGGCGCGCAGCGCCGACATGGTGGCGATGGTGGTTTCCATGTCGTCCACGAAGAGGCTTTCGGTCAGCTCCAGCTTGAGCTGGTCGGCCGGCGCCCCGGTGAACACCAGCGCACGCACCACGTCGTCCACGAAACCCGCGTGGTGGAACTGGCGCGAGCTCACGTTCACCGCCATGGTGAGGTGCGACAGGGAGGGCTCGTCCTGCCAGCTGGCCAGCAAGGTGCAGGCGGTGTGCAGCACCCAGCGGCCCAGGGGCAGCACGAGGCCGGTTTCCTCGGCCAGGGGGATGAAATCGCCCGGCGGCACCATGCCCCGCTTGGCATGCGGCCAGCGCACCAGCGCCTCCACCCCGACCACGCGGTTCATCGTGTCCACCTGGGGCTGGTAGTGCAGCAGGAATTCCTCGCGGGCGATCGCCGTGCGCAGGTCGTCTTCCAGCGCGGCCCGGGCCGTCACCACGGCCTGCATGCCGGGGTCGAAAAAGCGCAGGGTGTTGCGGCCGGCGGTCTTGGCCTGGTACATGGCCAGGTCCGCCTGCTTGAGCAGCTCGCCCACGGTGGACTGGCCGTCGGTGAACGGGGCGACGCCGATGCTGGGCGTGCTGCGGTACTGGTAGCCGTCCAGGGCATAGGGGGCGCTCAGCACCGACAGGATCTTCTCGCCCACCACGCGGGCGCTCACGGCCAGTTCGTCGGGCCGGGGGCTGAGCGCCTCGATCATCACCACGAACTCGTCGCCGCCCAGCCGCGCCACGGTATCGACGGTGCGCACGCAGGTGTTCAGGCGCTGCGCCACCTGCTGCAGCAGCAGGTCGCCCTTGTCGTGGCCCAGCGTGTCGTTCAGCGTCTTGAAGTTGTCCAGATCGATGAACAGCAGCGCCCCGCCCTGGCGCTGGCGCTGCGCCGTGGCCAGGGCCTGGTGCATGCGGTCCATGAGCAGCATGCGGTTGGGCAGGCCGGTGAGCGAGTCGAAGAACGCCAGGCGCTGGATCTCGCGCTCGGTGGCCTTGCGGTGGCCGATGTCGGTGTGGATGGCCAGGATGGATTCGGGCTGGCCGCCCTCGTCGCGCACCAGGGTCCAGCGGCCTTCCACGTCGATCGCATGCCCGTCCTGGTGGAACTGCACGATCTCGCCCGTCCACTCGCCCTGGGCCAGGGTGGCCTCGGTGGCGCGCAGGAATTCGGTGGCGTTCTGGTAGAGCAGCGTGTCGATGGTGCGGCCCAGCACCTGCGCCTGCGACCAGCCGTACATGCGCTCGGCGCCCTGGTTCCAGAACGTGATGCGGTGCTCCAGGTCGCGCACGATGATCGCGTCGCGGGCCTTGTCCAGCAGCGAGGCCTGGCGCCGGATGTGGGCGTCCGATGCCTGGCGGGCCATTTCGGCGGTGGCGCGCGCCGCGAAGATGCGCAAGGTCGAGGAGACCAGCGCCGGCCGCTCCAGCGGCTCGCGGAAGATCACGAAGATCAGCCCGATGGGCCGCCCCTCGGCATCGCGCAGCTGCTGGCCCACGTAGCTTTGCGCGCCCAGCGCCGCGATGGGCGAGCGCGGGTACAGCTCGCAGACGCCGGACGTCACCACGTATTCGGACTCGGTCGCCAGCCGCAGGCTGGGCGTTCCCTCCAGCGAATACTCGGCATTGGGCTGCACCACGCCGTCCTGCACGCGCGAGAGCGTGACGGCGCGCGGCGGCTGTCCCTCCACCGGCGGCAGCAGCCGCGTGACGCAGCCGGCCTGCGCGCCCAGGGCGTCCGCCATGTTGCTGGCCAGCTGCTTGAAGAATTCGGTCCCGGTGCTGGCCGAGATGGCGGCGGCGGCCTTGAGCACCACGCTCTGCAGGCGCTGCTGGTCCTGGCGGGTGCGCAGGCTCTCGATGCCGAAGGCCAGGTCGTTGGCCAGCTGCTGCAGCAGCTCGGTCTCCTCGGAGCCGATCTCCAGCACTCCGGGCGGGTAAAGGTACAGCAGGCCGAACGAGCGCTCGGCGTTGCGCAGCGGCAGGCTGATCACCGAATGCAGGCCTTGCCGCAGCATGCGCTCGGTCCAGCTGGCGAACGTCGGGTCGAGCCGGATGTCGCGCACGATCACCGGGCGGCCGCTGCGCACCGCCACCCCGGCCGGACCCATGCCGCCCGGCTGGTCGGCCGACCCGCTCAGTTGGAGCCTTTCGATATAGCTGTCGCTGTCCTTGCCTGCGCAGGCGACGGGCTCGATGGTCTGGCGCGCATCGTCGCGCACCATGCCGACCCAGGCCATCCGGTAGCCGCCCACGTCCGTGGCGATGCGGCAGACCTCGCGCAGCAGGTCGGCCTCGGAGGTCGCGCGCACCAGGGATTCGTTGCAGGCGGCCAGCAGCCGCTGGATGCTGCCCACCCGCGCCAGCTCCCGTTCGAGGCGCATGCGCTGCGTGACGTCGGTGGCCAGCACCTGGCGGGCGGGCACGCCGTTGAATTCGATGCCCCCGGCATACACCTCGGTGTCGATCACCGTGCCGTCCTTCTTGCGGTGGCGCCGGTGCACGGCGTCGCGCCGGGCATTGTGGGGAATGGTGTGCGCTTCCCGTATGCGGGCTTCGCGGTTGTCCTGGGGCCACAGGTCAGGCGTGGTCATGCACAGCAGTTCCGCCTCGCTGTACCCGTAGTGGCGCACCATGGCCCGGTTGACGGCCAGGATGCGCAGGGTGCCCAGCTCGTACACCCACATGGGCTGCGGGTGCGCATCGAACAGCAGGCGGTACTGCTGCTCGGACGCGTGCAGCTGCGCGGCATAGCGCCGCAGCTGCACCACGGCGCCCAGCGACTCGGCCAGGATCTGCACGTGCGCCAGGTGGCGCTGCGAGAACGACGCCAGCGGGTCGCCGTTGACCTTGAGCATGCCCACCACCGCGTCGCCCGCGCGCACCGGCGCCGCGATGAAGGCCACCGGCCCCGGCTCGCACAGGGCGGCCGAGGGCATGGCCTGCGCGACGGCCGGCTGGCTGCAGACGGTCTCGCCCGCGTCGATGCGGTGCCACAGCTCGTAGCCTTCCAGCGGGCGCACGTCGTTCAGCGGCACAGCGCGCATGCCGGTGCTGGCCTGCACCCGGACTTTGTCGCCTTCGCGCATCACCACCATCGCACCGCCGGCATCGGACAGTTCCATCGCGGTGCGGGCCACCAGCTGCAGCACCTCGTCCATGGACAGTTCGAGCGACGAAATCTTCTGCTGCACGCGCACCAGCTCGGCGTGGGTGCGGGCCTCGTCCTTGGCCTGCAGCGCGCTGTCCTTTTGCGCGCTGATGTCGGTCATGCCGCCCACCATGCGGATCGCACGGCCTTCGGCGTCGCGGATCACGAAGCCGCGGTCCTGCACCCAGGCGTAGCTGCCGTCGTAGCGGCGAAAGCGGTATTCCTCGGCCCAGTGCTTGGCCGTGCCCTCGATCGCCGCGTGGATGCTCTCCAGCACCGCGTCGCTGTCTTCCGGGTGCAGGCGCAGCGTCCACGACGTGCTGTCGTGCGGCAGGGTCTGCATGGGCACGCCGAACAGCGTCTGCATGCCCTCGTTCCACCACATGGAGTCGTCGTGCAGGTTCCAGTCCCAGATGGCGTCGGCCGTGGCGCGGGCCACCAGGTGAAAGCGCTCGTCGCTGGCGGCCCGCTCGGTGGCCATGCGCGCCTGGTTGCGCTGGCTGCGGCGCAACTCCAGCAGGGCGATGGCCTGCCCGGCCACCGCGCGCAACGATTCGAGCTGGGGCGGCTGCAGCACGCACGGCTCGGTGGACATCACCACCACGGCGCCCAGCACCCATTTCTCCGCGGTGATCAGCGGCATGCAGGCCACGGCGCGCACGCGCGGCCCGGCGATCACCAGCGGATGGCGGCGCAGCGTGGAATGGGCGTGGGTGTCCTGCACCTGCACCACCCGGCCGTCCACCGCCAGGGCGCACAGCGGGTGGGCCGCATCCAGCGACTGCAGTTCGATGCCGGTGCTGGCCTTGAACCACTCGCGCCCCTGGTCGATGAAACCGATCGCCGCCATGGGCATGCCGCACAGGCGGGCGGCCAGCCGGGTCAGCTGATCGAACGCCTCCTCCGCCGGGGTGTCCAGCACCGCGCAGGCACGCAGCGCCTCCAGGCGTTTGCCCACGGGCGCAACCTTGGGCGGCACGCTCAGAAGGCCAGCGGACGGGAAAGTGGCCGTTGGCATGGGTCGGTAGGCGACAGCACCTGCATGGGATTCGGGCGGATCGGGATCTGCGGCGGCAAATGACTACAAAAAGTAACGGTCAATGCTACACCGGCACCGCGACGGCCGGTGTTGCTTCCTGGCCCTATCGGGCCTGGCGCCGTTCGCGTACCGCCTGCGCCAGGCCCTGCAGCACCGGCACCGTCTGCGCCATGCTGATGCAGGCGTCGGTCACCGACACGCCGTGCGCCAGGGGCTGGCCGGCGACGATGTCCTGCCGGCCTTCCTGCAGGTGGCTCTCGATCATCAGGCCCACGATGCGATGGTCGCCCCCGGCCACCTGCCCGGCGACGTCGGCCGCCACGTCGATCTGGCGGCTGTGCTGCTTGCTGCTGTTGGCATGCGACACGTCGACCATCACCTGCGCGCGCAGCCCCGCCGCCTGCAGCAGCTGGCAGGCAGCGTCCACGGACGGCGCCGCGTAGTTGGGCTGCTTGCCGCCGCGCAGGATCACGTGGCAGTCGTTGTTGCCGCGCGTCTCGAAGATGGCGGACTGGCCCATCTTGGTCATGCCCATGAAGGCATGCGGCGCCTGGGCCGCCAGGATGGCGTCGCTGGCCACCTTCACGCCGCCGTCGGTGCCGTTCTTGAAGCCCACCGGGCACGACAGGCCGCTGGCCAGCTGGCGGTGGCTCTGGCTTTCGGTGGTGCGCGCCCCGATCGCGCCCCAGCTCACCAGGTCGCTGATGAACTGCGGGCTGAGCAGGTCGAGGAATTCGGTGCCCACCGGCAGGCCCAGCGCCAGGATGTCCAGGAGCAGCGCGCGGGCCATCTCCAGCCCCTCGTTGATGGCGAAGCTGCCGTCCAGGTGCGGGTCGTTGATGTAGCCTTTCCAGCCGACGGTGGTGCGGGGCTTTTCGAAATACACGCGCATCACGACCAGCAGGTCCTGCGACAGCGCGTCGGCCTGCGTTTTGAGCTGGCGGGCGTATTCCATGGCCTGCCCGTGGTCGTGGATCGAGCAGGGCCCCACCACCACGACCAGCCGGTCGTCCTGGCCGTGCAGCACGCGCGAGATCGCCGCGCGGCTGGTCTCGACCAGCTGCAGCGCGCCGGGCGGCGTGGGCAGCCATTCCTGCAGCAGCGCAGGCGTGATCAGCGGGCGCACGGCCTTGATGCGCGTGTCGTCGATGCGGGTCGTGTCGTGGGTGGAGAGCGGGGTGGCGGTGCGGTGCACGTGGGGGGTGGGTGGGGTCGTCATGGCGGCGATTGTCGCGCGCCGCCCGCCGCTGCCCCTCGGCCCCGCTCAGGGCCGGCGGAAGGTGGTTTTCTGCCGTGACCAGTAGCGCGAATCGAGCCGGTCCATGCGCACCTCGCCGCCGGTGGAGGGCGCGTGCACGAAGCGGCCCTCGCCCACGTAGATGCCCGCATGCGTCGGCCGGCCCGCGCCGAACACCACCAGGTCGCCCGTGCGCAGGTCGCCGCTGTCCACCGGCAGCCCGAAGTCGCTCAGCTGCGCCACGGTGCGCGGCGGGGCGATGCCCGCGCGGCTCTTGTACACATAGCCGATGAGGCCGCTGCAGTCGAATCCGCCCTCGGGCGTGTTGCCGCCATAGCGGTACGGCGTGCCCACCAGCCCCAGCGCATGGATGGCGATGTCGCTCGACTGGTCGGGCGACAGCTGCGAATACGTCACGCTGGTGCGCGGCGAACGCGGCTGTGGCGTGGTGCCGCAGCCGGCCAGCAGCAAGGCGGCGGACAACAGTGCAAGGCAGAGGGAGGCACGCATGCGCCGAGGGTAACGGATGTGCTGCGGCACCAGGCGCGCGAGCGTGGATGTCAGCGGGGCGATGCGTCCGCCGGTGCCGCCGGCCCCGCGCCCGCCTTGTGCAGCAGGTGTTCCGCCAGCGTTTCGTACAGCGGGCGCACCAGCATGCGCGACACCAGGCTGGCCAGCATGGCCGAGGTCATCAGGCTCAGCACCATGGCATGGCCGTCCACCATCTCCATCACGATGATGAAGGCCGTGAGCGGCGCCTGCGTGACCGCCGCCAGGAAGGCCGCCATGCCCATGGCGATCAGGGCCGGGGCGATGTCCGCGCCGGTCAGCAGCGAGATGTTGTGCCCCACCCCCGCACCGATCGACAGCGCCGGCGCGAAGAAGCCGCCGGGCACGCCGCACCAGGCCGTGAGCCAGGTGGCGATGAATTTCAGCGTGACATAGAACGCCGGGACATCGGCCTGCCCCGCCAGCATGTGCTTGACCGCCTCGGAGCCGGCGCCGAAGGTGGCACCGCCCGTGGCCAGGCCGATCACCGCCACCGCCAGACCGCCCGCCGCCGCGAAGCGCACCGGGAACCGGGCGCGCCACTGGTTGAGCCGGCCCGGCGCACCGGTGAGCGAGGCGGTGATGAGCTTGGCGAACAGGCCGCCCAGCACGCCGCACACCAGGGCCACGCCCAGGCCAGGCAGCAGCGCGTCCCAGCCCAGGCGGGGCACGCGGATCACCCCGAAATACGTCAGGTTGCCGAAGAAGGACACACCCATCAGCCCGGCCAGCACGATGGCCGCGATGATCAGCCCGCTGCTGCGGGATTCGAGCTTGCGCGACAGCTCCTCGATCGCGAACACCACGCCCGCCAGCGGCGCATTGAACGCCGCGGCGATGCCGGCGGCCCCGCCCGCCACCAGCAGCGCATGGCTGGTGATGCCCGAACGCGGCCCGAGCCAGCGCTGCGCGTGCTGCATCACGCCCGCCGCGACCTGCACCGACGGGCCCTCGCGGCCCATGGAAAGCCCGGCCAGAAAGCCCGCGCTGCCCAGCAGCACCTTGCCCAGCGACATGCGCAGCGAGACGAAGTAGCCGCGCTGGCCGGGCGGCAGGCCCGGCTCCAGCGCCGCCATCACCTGCGGAATGCCCGAGCCCGCGGCCCCGGGGACGAAGCGGCGCGTGGCCCACACGATGGCGGCCGTGAGCGCCGGGGTCCACAGCAGCACGGCCCAGCCGCCCTGCCAGTGCAGCACCTGCTCGAAACGTGCGAACGCCCATTCCCCCAGGACCGTGAACGCCACCACGAAAAGCCCGGCCGCCGCGGCGTAGGCCAGCACGATCGCGCGCTCCACCCACCGCCAGCCGTCCGCGAACTCCTGCCGCAGGTTGTGAAGAAAGTCGGGTTCGCGATGCATGGGAAATGGCCAGGGCAGGCTGTGGAACAAGGCGTTTTGATTGTGGCACGGGCTTGTCGCACGGCCGGTCCGCGAACGGGGCGAATCGGGCACAATCGACGGCTCCCCGCGGCCCCTGACAGGCCGCGCAGGCCGTAGTGCCTTCTCTCCACCATTCTCTACAGGCCCTTACACCATGGCATCCGTCAACAAAGTCATCATCGTGGGCAATCTCGGGCGCGATCCCGAAATGCGCACCTTCCCCAGCGGCGACCAGGTCGCCAACGTCACCATCGCCACCACCGACCGCTGGCGCGACAAGAACACCGGCGAGAACAAGGAAGCCACCGAGTGGCACCGCGTGGTGTTCAACGGCCGCCTGGCCGAAATCGTCGGCCAGTACCTGCGCAAGGGCTCGCAGGTCTATGTAGAAGGCAGCCTGCGCACCCGCAAGTGGACCGACCAGGCCGGCCAGGAAAAATTCACCACCGAAATCCGCGCCGACACCATGCAGATGCTGGGCAGCCGCCAGGGTATGGGCGGCGGCCAGGGCGGCGGTGGCGGCTACGAAGACAGCGGCTATGGCGGCGGTGGCAACGACGGCGGCTACGACAACAGCGCCCCGCCCGCTCCGGCACGCCGCCCGGCACCGGCACCAGTCCAGCGCCCTGCCGCGCCCGCACCCCGCCCGGCACCGGCGCCCGCCGCCCAGGCCCCGCGCGCGGCCTCGGGCTTCGACGACATGGACGACGACATTCCGTTCTGAAGCCGTTGCGCCGTCGTGGCCCATGAAAGGCCTGTCTTCGCAAGGAGACAGGCCTTTTTCGCACCTTTTTCGCGCGGGGTGCCGGGCTACCGACGGGCCGCTTTCTTCAGGCGGCTTCCTTGCCCGCGCCTTCCTTTTCCTCGCCGGCCGGCTCCGTTTTCCACAGGCCCCGCACGTTCATCGCCGCCAGGCAGCACTGCAGCGCCATGAGCGCCCAGGCGCGGGTGTGCCATCCCCAGGCCAGCCACAGCACGTTGCTGCCGAGAAAGACCCAGAACCCGGCATTGCGCCGCGCTGGGTGCGTGGAGGCGACCAGCCAGGCCGCCAGCACCGACACCGCGAATGCCGGCCATTGCAAAAGGCCGAGCCAGTCGTCCATCGCACTCAGGCGCCCACGGCCTGCAGCAGCTTCTGGTTGAACGCCGGAATGTCGTCGGGCTTGCGGCTGCTGACCCATTGCCCCTCGACGTGCACGGTTTCGTCCACCCAGGTGGCGCCGGCGTTGCGCAGGTCGGTGGCCAGGCTGGGCCAGCTGGTCAGGGTCTTGCCGCGCACCAGGCCAGCGTCCACCAGCAGCCAGGCGCCATGGCAGATCACGGCGATGGGCTTGCCGGCCTGGTCGATGGCCTGCACGAAGGCCTGGGCCTTCGCGTCCGTGCGCAGGGTGTCGGCGTTGAGCACGCCGCCGGGCAGCAGCACGGCATCGAACCGGGCGGGATCGGCCTGGTCGAGGGTGCCGTCCACCGCGAAGGTGTCGGCCTTTTCGTCGTGGTGGAAGCCCTGCACCTGGCCGGCCTTCGGGGCGATGATCCGGGTGGCGATGCCGGCCTTTTGCAGCGCGTCGCGCGGGCCGGTCAGCTCGACCTGTTCGAAGCCGTCGGTCACGAGGATGGCGACGGTGCGGGCGCTGGCGGCGGGAGAGGATGCGGTCATGGGTGGGGGTCCTTTCAAAGGCCACCAATCTAGGGGCCGTGGTGCCCGTGGCGTGTCGGCCAACTGCCATCGCGGCGCAGGACATCGGCCTGCATGGCGGTCGTCAGCCGCGACCGCGCCAGCGCTCGATGCCCTCGAACACCGCCATGCCGGCCAGCAGGGCGGCCACGAACCACACGCCGTCCGGCACCCCCATGCCCAGCAGCACCAGGGCCGGGCCGGGGCAGATGCCGGCCAGCCCCCAGCCGATGCCGAACAACGCGCTGCCGCCCACAAGCCGCGCGTCGGTGCCGTGCGCGGCGGGCCACTGCAACGGTGTGCCGCGCAGCGTGGTGCCCCGGCGGCGCGCCATCGTGAACGCCACCAGGGCCACGCCCACGGCGCCAGCCATCACCAGGGCGAGCGACGGGTCCCAGGACCCCGCGATGTCCAGGAACCCCAGCACCTTGGCCGGGTCGGCCATGCCGGACACCAGCAGCCCCAGCCCGAAGACCAGGCCCGCGGCAAAGGCGATCAGAACGGTCATGGCGCGTTCCCTCCGTTCAGGCCAGGTGCCGCAGCACGAAGACGGTGCCCATGCCGGCCGCCATGAAAACCAGCGTGGCCGCCAGTGAGCGCACCGACCAGCGCGACAGTCCGCACACGCCGTGGCCGCTGGTGCAGCCTGCCCCGTAGCGCGTGCCCACGCCCACCAGCAGGCCCGCGGCGATGAGCAGGCCCGGGCCGGCGTCGATGCGCACTGCCGGCAGGGGTGCGGCCAGTGCATAGGCCAGCGGCGCCGCGATCAGGCCCGCGACGAAGGCCACGCGCCAGGCCCGGTCGCCGCGCCGGGGCCGCAGCAGGCCGCCCACCACGCCGCTGATGCCGGCGATTCGCCCCGCCAGCAAGAAAAAGCCCCCGGCCGCCAGGCCGATGAGCGCGCCGCCCGCCAACGCGGTGCCGGGGGTGAAGGCGTTCCAGTCGATGGCCATGGGGTTCACTCCTTGGGGCAATACAGGCGGTACAGCACCGCCAGGATCTCGAGCAGCGCGGCGTCGGCCACGCGGTAGTGGATGTTCTTGCCCTCGCGCCGGGTCTCCACCACGCCCTGGGTGCGCAGCACGCCGAGCTGCTGCGACAGCGTGGGCTGCTGGATGCCCAGACGTGCCTGCAGGTCGCTCACGCACTGCTCGCCCTGCGACAGCTGGCACAGCAGCAGTAGCCGGTCTTCGTTGGCCAGGGTCTTCAGGGCCGAGACGGCCTGGCTGGCCGCCTGGCGCAGGCGCTCGGGGTCGATGGGGGTGGGGTCCATGGGAAGATCGATGCAAAAGCCGTCACAAGGCCACCGAAAGGCCGGCGTTGGATTCAATATATCAAATAACATAATATCTGTGGAAAGATTGTTGTCCGCTGAACCGCCTGAAAGGCCGCCCGCCATGCCCCGCACCACTTCCCTCCAGTCGTTCTTCGATCCCGCCACGGGCACGGTAACCCACCTCGTGTGGGATCTGGCGACGCGGTGCGCGGCCATCATCGATCCGGTGCTCGACTTCGATGCCGCCGCGGGCCGCACCGCCACCCGCTCGGCCGATGGGGTGCTGGCCTGCGCGCACGAGCGGGGGCTCACGGTGCAGTGGATCCTGGAGACCCACGTGCATGCCGACCACCTGTCGGCCGCGCCGTACCTGAAGGCGCAGGCGGGGGGCCGCATCGCGGTGGGCGAGCACATCCGCGCGGTGCAGGCCGCCTTCGGCCGGCTCTTTCCCGCCGAAACCGGCGCCGCGGACGGCAGCCCGTTCGACCATCTGGTGCGCGATGGCGAAACGCTGCGGCTGGGCGACACGCCCGTCACGGCCCGGTGGGTGCCGGGGCACACGCCGGCCGACATGGCCTACCTCGTGGACGGCGCGGCCTTCGTGGGCGACACGCTCTTCATGCCCGACGTGGGCACGGCGCGGGCGGACTTTCCCGGGGGCGATGCGGCCACGCTCTACCGTTCCATCCAGCGGCTGCTGGCGCTGCCGGGCGACACGCGCCTGTTCGTGTGCCACGACTACCCACCGGCCGGGCGCGCGCCGCAATGGGAGACCACCGTGCAAGCGCAGCGCGAACACAACATCCACGTGGGCGGCGGCGTGGCCGAGGCGGATTTCGTCGCCCTGCGCCGCGCGCGCGACGCCACGCTGGGCGCGCCGACGCTGCTGCTGCCCTCCCTGCAGGTCAACGTGCGCGCCGGGCAACTGCCGCCCCCTGAGGCGAACGGCATCGCCTACCTGCGCATTCCGCTGAATGCGTTCGGGACGCCGCCGGCCGCCTGAGCCCGGGCGTAGTCGGGCCGTGCGGGATCGCTCCTACCTGGTAACAGGTGCCGCGCCCACTGCCCCGGCGCTGGCACGGGGCGAAGCTGTGGGCATCCGGCGCACCGTTGCACGGACCGCGTCCCCACCGACCGACCCAAGGAGCCTGCCATGCGCACCCCCATCGTTCCCGACACCGCCATCGACCCCACCGACGATCCCACGGCCGAAATGCCGGAAGGCGACGACATCAACGACCACCTGGAAGCCGAGCAGGACGTTTCGGACGGCATCGAGGACATCTCGGTGCAGGCCTTCGACGACCCGCGCAGCGGCGGCCCGCTGAACTTCGACGACGGCACCGACATGGCCCACCCCCGCGGCAAGACCGGCCGCGACGGCGGCACCTGGGAGGCCGAGGGCAGCGACAGCGGCGACCTGGAGCCACCGGCCGAGATGCTCTCCGACCGCAATGGCCCGAGCGACCCGGACGCCAAGCGCAACGGCTGACGCGGCGCGGCAGCGCAGCAAAAAACAAAAAAGGGCGCTCGTGCGCCCCTTTCTGTTTTGCTATTAAAAATATAGCGATATGCCCTAGTGGAACATGCGGTCGCGGCCAAAAAGGCTTCAAGCGCCTGACGTCGAGGCCGCCGCCGGTTCTACGGCCCCGTTCAGTGCACCACCATCAGGTGGAAGGGCCAAACGTACGCCTGCAGCGTCACGTACAGCCCCACCAGGCAGGCCAGCGCGATGGAGTGGAAGAACACGTAGCGCAGGATGTCGCCCTCGTGGTTGAACCAGCGGGTGGCCGTCGATGCCACCACGATCGACTGCGCATCGATCATCTTGCCCATCACCCCGCCCGAGCTGTTGGCCGCGCCCATGAGGTTGGGCGACAGGCCCAGTTGCTCGGCGGCGACCTTCTGCATGCCGCCGAACAGCACGTTCGAGGCCGTGTCCGAGCCGGTGAGCGCCACGCCCAGCCAGCCCATCAGCGTGCCGAAGAACGGGTAGAACACGCCCGTGTTGGCGAACGCCAGCCCCAGCGTGGTGTCGGTGCCCGAATAGCGCGTGAGCGTGCCCAGGGCCAGCATGAGCACGATGGTCAGCAGCGAAAAGCGCACCAGCCACACTGTCTTGAAGAACGTGCGCACGATGGCGACCGGGTTGTATTTCATGAAGAACGCGCTCACCACCGCCGACAGCAGGATGGCGGTGCCGGTGGCCGACAGCAGGTTCAGCGTGTACACCGCGCCCTCCTTGGTGGGCGTGGGCACCACGGGCGGCACCTTCTCGATCAGGTTGTGCAGGCCGGCCATGGGGAAGGCGGGCGCGAACAGGCCGTTGAGCCAGGCCTTGACCGGCGGCAGGCCCCAGATGAACACGAACACCGACAGGATGACCCAGGGCGTCCAGGCGGCCACCAGCGCGGCGCGGCTGTGCGCGGTGACGGGCTGGGGCGGCTTGGCCTCCGAGGCGCTCACGTCGCGCCCGCGCAGCGAGGCCGAGGTCCACACCGTCTTGGGCTTCCACACGCGCAGGAACGCCACCAGCGAAGCCATGGAGACGATGGCGGCGATGATGTCCACCAGCTCGGGACCGATGAAGTTGGACACCAGGTACTGGGGCACGGCGAAGGACACCGCCGTCACCAGGATGGCGGGCCAGATCTCCCACATGCCCTTGCGGCCCGCGAAGGCCCAGATCAGCCAGAACGGCACCAGCAGCGAGAAGAACGGCAGCTGCCGCCCCACCATCGCCGTCACCTCCATCAGGTCGTAGCCGTGTACCTTGGCCAGCGTGATGACCGGCGTGCCCAGCGCCCCGAACGCCACCGGCGCCGTGTTGGCGATGAGCGACAGGCCCGAGGCGGCCAGCGGCGAAAAGCCCAGCCCGATCAGGATGGCCGCCGTCACCGCCACTGGGGTGCCGAAGCCCGCCGCGCCCTCGAAGAACGCGCCGAAGCTGAAGGCGATCAGCAGCAGCTGGATGCGCCGGTCGCCGGTGATGCCCGAGAGCGAATCCTGCAGCACCTTGAAGCTGCCGTTCTGCTCGGTCAGCTGGTGCAGGAAGATGATGTTCAGCACGATCCAGCCGATGGGCAGCAGGCCGGTGAAGCCGCCGTACAGCGCCGCCCGCCCGGCCATGTCGGCCGGCATGCCGTAGGCGAAGATGGCCACCAGCAGCGCCGCGACCAGGCCCAGCCCGGCCGCGATGTGCGCCTTGATGTGAAAGAAGCCCAGCGCGGCGAGCATCACGACCACCGGGATCGCGGCCAGCGCGGTGGAAATGATCATGTTGCCGAACGGGTCGTAGATTTGCTGCCAGGTCATGGATTTGTCTCCGGTGTTCTATCGGTGTGCGGACCGCGGGGCCCCGTGCCGCGGCCCTCTGCCGGGACCTGCGCCGGCCCACTGTAGAAATTTGCGAAGCGCGCGGCGTGAAAAACCTTCGCGGCCCGCGTGAAGGCTTTTCAAACCGTGTCAGTTCCGTGTCAGCCGCTGCGCCCGCAGGGGCTGCGCCCCGCCGTCCCGGGGCGCCCGGCGCCCGTCAGGGGCCGTCGTGCAGCGCCTGGCGCAGCCAGTCCACGAAGGCCGCGCACTCCCAGCGATCGAGCGCACCGGCCTTCCAGCACAGGAAATAGTCGTGTGGCGACGGCAGGCTGTCGCGCGACAGGCGCACGAGCTGGCCGCTCTCCAGCCAGGGCTGGCCCGCGCGCAGGCGCAGCAGCGCCACGCCGAAGCCGGCCACCGCTGCGTCCCAGGCCATGCCCAAATCGTTGAACTGGCTGCCCACCACCGGCTCGGGCTGGGCGATGCCCACGGCCTTGAACCAGGTGCGCCAGGGCTCCAGCGCGCAGCGGATGAAGCGCACGCGCGCCGCCGCCTCTTCCGTCGCCAGGCCGTCCAGCGGACCGGTCTCGGCCAGGTATTCGGGGCTGCACACCGGCGTGATGCGGTCGGCGAAGAGCTGCACCGATTCGCGGTCGGGAAAGTGCCCGGTGCCGAAGCGCACCTCCACGTCGGCCTCCTCGGCCATCATGTGGTGCACCGGCAGCGACACCTGCAACTGCAGCTCGATGTCCGGGTAGGCATGGCGGAACTGCGCGATGCGCGGCAGCAGCATCTGGCGCGCGAAGGTCGGCGTCACGCCCAGGCGCAGGCGCGTCGCCTGGCCCACGCCCAGGGTGCCGGGCACGTGCTGCAGCGCGGCGATGGCCTCGCGCACCCGCTCTAGGTAGGCAGCGCCGGCGGGCGTCAGGCTGAAATCGCCGCGCGCGAAGAGCTTGACGGCCAGCAGCGTCTCCATCTGGCGGATGCGGTGGCTCACCGCGCTGGGCGTCACGCTCATCTCCTCGGCCGCGTGCGTCACGCTGCGCAGCCGCGCCAGCGCCTCGAACGCCAGCAGGCCCTGGATCGGCGGAATGCGCGGCGGGGCCATGCGTGCGGCGGGCCCGTCAGGCGACGGTGGTGGCCGACGCAATCACGCCGCCCCCGAGGCACACCTCGCCGTCGTACAGCACGGCGGACTGGCCCGGGGTGACGGCCCACTGCGCGTCGGGAAATTCCAGCGCGAAGCCGCCGTCCGGCAGCGGATCGATGCGGCAGGGCGCATCGGCCTGCCGGTAGCGCGTCTTGGCCGCCAGCAGGCCGGCGGCGGGCGGCGCGCCGGCCACCCAGCTCGCATCGCCCGCCTGCAGCGTGTGCGACTGCAGCCAGGGGTGGTCATGGCCCTGCACCACGCGCAGCACGTTCTTGTCCAGGTCCTTGCGCGCGACGAACCAGGGGGCGTGGTCCCCGCTGCCCCGCTGCGCGCCCTTTTCCTTCACGCCGCCGATCCCCAGGCCCTGGCGTTGGCCCAGCGTGTAGAAGCTCAGGCCCTGGTGGCGGCCCAGCGTGCGCCCGCGCTCGTCCTGGATCGGCCCCGCCGCATGGGCGATGTAGCGGTTCAGGAACTCGCGGAAAGGCCGCTCCCCGATGAAGCAGATGCCGGTGGAGTCCTTCTTCTTGGCATTGGGCAGGCCGATCTCTTCGGCGATGCGGCGCACCTCGGTCTTGTGCAGCTCGCCCACGGGAAACAGCGTCTTCGACAGCTGCGCCTGGTTCAGGCGGTGCAGGAAATAGCTCTGGTCCTTGGACGGGTCCAGGCCTTTGAGCAGTTCGAACAGGCCGCTCCCCGGGTTCTGCCGCACCCGCGCGTAATGGCCGGTCGCGATCTTCTCGGCGCCCAGGCGCATGGCGTGGTCCAGGAAGGCCTTGAACTTGATCTCGGCGTTGCACAGCACGTCGGGGTTGGGCGTGCGGCCGGCCTGGTACTCGCGCAGGAACTCGGCGAACACGCGGTCCTTGTACTCGGCGGCGAAGTTCACGTGCTCGATCTCGATGCCGATCACGTCGGCCACGGCGGCCGCATCCACGAAGTCGATGTTGGAGGAGCAGTATTCGCTGTCGTCGTCGTCTTCCCAGTTCTTCATGAAGATGCCGACGACCTCATGGCCCATGGCTTTCAGCAGATGGGCGGTGACCGCGGAATCCACGCCGCCGGACAGGCCGACGACGACGCGGTGCTTGGGGGTTGCTGTCATGGCCGGGATTGTATTTTTTATGCCGCCGCGGCCGGGGGCGTGCCGGCAGAACGCTCCAGGACCGGCAGGGCATGTTGCAAGGCCCTGTGCCGGCATGAGAGGGGTTTCATGCAAAAAGTGCAACCGAGAACCGATTTCAGAGCCTTGCAGACAGACCAACAGGGCTTTGAAACAGGTTTCGGTGCATCGGAAAGTGCGAAAACTTCAGGTAACGTAATTAATTGTTTATATTGGCGTCCGGCAACGGGAAGCCGGTCGTGGTGACGCGGTGTCACGGTGGGGCCAGCCCCCTGTCGACGGGTGATGCCCTACGCAGCAAATTGGGCGATGTGGGCTGGCGGCGTCGCCAGCGCACCGTACTAGGACATTGCTATCGAAAGAAGAGCATTACAGGCAATCAAGACGACGAAGTGAAAGAGGTTTCATGCAAAAAACCCAAAAGCCATCTCTCGGAGCGGAGAAAATGCAGGCGCCTTGCGAACGGGAACCGATTTCAAAGCCTTGCGGGCTGGTTGCTAGGGCTTTGAAATCGGGTTTCGATCAAACGGAAAGGAGGGTGAATCTTGAAGGATTTTTTAATGGCGTTTCAATGCGAAAGGGGAATTTATGTGTTTGAACTCTAAGAAAATTCAAATCAAAATTAAAATGAAAAATATAAATTTTATATTGGGATGAAAATGAAACGCAAAACTTTTGGTTACGGCTTATCAGCAAAGCTGGCATTGCCAACAACGCCAGCATCTCCTACACGCCCAGAAGTGACTGAGTTCAAGAAGAAAATTTTTCATGCTTACAAGTTGCTAATTGGCTTCTCTATCGTTTTGGCACTGCTGCTGCCCAGCAATGCCCGGGAAATGAGTTCTCTACTTGCGTCATGGGTTATCTTTGTGCAGCAGGTCATTCCCTATGTGCACTGGGTCGAGCAGAACTCGAAGATTCCTGATTTGGCCTCTGTATGGTTTGCCATCATCTGGCCGTTGATCTTTGTTTACTTGCTGTATTTCATTGTGCAGTTCCCTTATCGATGCGCGCACAGCATGTGGCGGGCTGCTGCGCCATCCGACTGGAAAAATGTACAAGTGGGTTTAATTTTGTTGTTGTTTTCGTGGATGACCTATTGGATTTTTTTTGATAGGCAAGTTGCTCAAGTGAAAAGTGTCACGCAAGGCCATGCACGGTTGATAGAAGCCATCGCGATTGATTCCAGATTGGGGCTTGTACTAGTCAGTCCATGGGTCATTAGCCTATGCCTTGTAATTTGGGCAACTACGCTTGCTTTCACTCTGGGTTTTTGTGGGCGTTTTTTTTGTGTAAATGACGAGAGCGATAAGGAAGATTTGAAGTGACTAATATCACCGTAAACGATGTTGCTGCAACCTATACGCAATGGGTTGGAGCGGCTGCTTCGGGCTGGTCCGGGCGCGCAGGAGTTGTGGTTGAGCATCTGGTGGCAGGTAGCGCAACACAAACGGCGGCTGTCAATGCTTACGTGCAGCAAATTGGCGAGAGCATGCGTAGCTATGCCGCGAAGGCACAGCACTATGCGAATACCGCTACTTCGCTCGGGTCAAGAAGCGTGTATGCCTCGGCAGCGGACTACTATGGCAAAGAGGCCAACAAGTTACTGGACCTAAGCCGTGACGCAGTGGAGCGTTTGAATGACTTCAAGGCGGGCACACAGCAACTGCTCAGTAATCCGTTGCTGAGTGACGTGGCGCGTGCCGCCGGCCCTTTAATAGATGCGATTCAATTGGGAGCATCTGTTCTGACTGACGGTTTTGGAACAGATGCCACCGCGCAAGTAGCCACCGGAATTGTTGCTTCAGAAATGCTGGGATCGTTGGGGGCAATCGCAGGCGCATGGGCTGCAGGCTTCGTCGGTGCTCCACTCATTCTTGGTATTGGTATTGGTATTGGGGTATTTGCCGGTGCTGCGATTGGTAGCTTTTTCGGTGCAGATATATTTGATGGTTTAATAAAACCATTAGCCGAATCTATCCCTGGTAATTGGTGGGACGCTTATTTTGATGCGGGCGGTGCCATCGCAAGCGTGGTGCCAGATGTGTTTTGGAAAGCCCTTTTTTCAACGACGGATAAGATCTCCGATTTAGTTAACGATTTTTTCGGTCGGTCGAGAAACTGGACCGCCCCCCGCGACCCCCTGGTCCTGGACCTGGACGGAGACGGCATCGAAGCCGTCGGCATCGACCCCGCCCGCCCCATCCTCTTCGACCACGATGGCGACGGCACGCGCAACGCCACCGGCTGGATCAAGGGCGACGACGGCTTCGTCGTGCTGGACCGCAACGGCAACGGGGTCATCGATTCCGGGCGCGAACTGTTCGGCGACCAGACCTTGAAACCCGTGGGCAGCGATGGCCGGGCGCAGACCCATGCCAACGGCTACGAAGCCCTGGCTGCGGAAGATGGCAACGGCGACAAGGTGATCGACGCCAACGACGCGGTGTACAGCCAGTTACGCATCTGGAAGGACACCAATCAGGATGGAATCTCCCAGGCGGGCGAGCTGCACACCCTGGCCGACCTGGGCATCGCCCGCATCGGCGTGGCGGGCACCGCCAGCAATGTGAATCTGGGCAACGGCAACACCCAGCCCTTGAGCGGCAGCTTCACCCGCACCAACGGCACCA
>NZ_BQXI01000057.1:0-16505 GCF_030158955.1 Acidovorax sp. SUPP1855
GCCTGCAAGGCCCCTCATGCACCCAGGCGCAGACCGCTGCTGGGCCTCATCACGCTCAAACGGCTGCTGGCGCCCACTCATTCCTGTTCGGATTCGTCAAACATGGGGTTGTGAGAGGCTCCCTATTAACCAATAGGTTGGAGAAATTAACAGAACTTTCAGCCAATGCCGGCGCGATTGCTGAAGAATTAGAGAAAATAAAAAAGGAACTGGCAAAGTCTCGCGCTGAACTTAGTATTGCCACTATGAAATCACCATTAGTGGCTGGTAGTGCTTACCCTCTGGGTCTTGACAGTATAGTCATAGGCACATCCGTTAACGAGGTGCAAAAGCGCCTGCCTGGGGTAACTTGGGACCCAGAGGTAGGCTATATTCCTTATCGAATTAAAAACGGATCAGTTTTTTCAGGTGCCACCTATTATTTTGATTCAAAACTCAATGTTTCAGCTATTTTGTATCACTTTAGAGATAGTGAAATGGGATCGGAGTTGGTGCAAAAGTTAATGTTAACAGGATTTGGGGAGCCAATCGCTCAAAAAAAAGATAACTTTTTATGGAAGTTAAGCAATCGGGAGTGGGTTTCGATTATTGAACTTGGCAGGGGCACTGGAAAGTCATATATGATTGACGCAACTCCGTCCACCTCCCTATGGGGTGATATTCAAAAAACTGGCAAATAGTAAATTCAGTTTTTAATACTCCATTGCCGAGCAATTATTTTTCTCGATTATTATCTGTACAGTGAACTCCCCCGTCTTCGCCTCCATGATCCCGGTGATCCTGTTCATCGCCATCGGCTTTCTTGCGGGGCGGCTGGGCTGGGTGCGGGCCTCGGCGGTCAAGGACCTGTCCAACTTGGTGTTCCTGGTGCTCACGCCCGCGCTGCTGTTTCGCACCATGGGCACGTCGCGGGTGCAGGACTTGAACTTCGAGCCGGTGGGCCTGTACTTTCTCGCGGCCGGGCTGGTATTCGTGGTGTCGCTGGCGGTCATGGGGTTCTCCACCCGCTCGGCCGCCTTCGGCCTGGCCAGCATGTTCAGCAACACCATCATGATCGGCGTGCCGCTGGTCGGGCTGGTGTACGGCCAGGAAGGGCTGGTGACGCTGTTCACGCTGATCTCGCTGCACGCGCTCATCCTGCTCACGGCGGCCACGGTGGTGTTCGAGCTGGCGCAGGCGCATGAAAGCCAGCGCGACGGCCGCAGCCCGCCGCGCCCCATGCTGCACACGGTGCTGCAGGCGGTGCGCAACGGCATCCTGCACCCGGTGCCGCTGCCCATCCTGGCCGGGTTGCTGTTCGCGCAGACCGGCCTGGACCTGCCCGAGGTGGTGGACAAGCCGCTGCAGCTGCTGGGCATGGCGCTCGGGCCCATGGCCCTGCTGCTGGTGGGCGTGACGCTGGCGTTCAGCAAGGTGGGCCACCATGCGCGCGACGCGCTGCGCATTTCGCTGGTCAAGAACCTGGCGCACCCGTTGCTGCTGCTGGCGCTGGCCTGGGCCTTCGGCCTGGGCGGCACCTCGACGGCGGTGATGTTCCTGGCCGCATCGCTGCCGGTGGGGGCCAATGTGTTCCTGTTCACGCAGCGCTACGACACGATGCAGGACGAGGTGACGGCCAGCATCGCCGTGTCCACGGCGCTGGCGCTGGTGACGGTGCCGCTCATGCTGGTCGTCGCGCAGCGGTTCTTCCACTGAGATCTGGCGCCCGGTCGGCCGGGCCGACGCGCCGGCGCGCCGGCGCCCGGCGCGGGCGGTCAGGGCGCGAGGCGCTCGCGCACCCACTGGCCGCCATCGGCCCGGTAGCGCAGCCGGTCGTGCAGCCGGCTCTTGCGGCCCTGCCAGAACTCCCATTGCTCGGGCTTGAGGCGGTAGCCGCCCCAGTGCGGGGGGCGCGGCGGGCTGAGCAAAAACTGCGCGCCGTACCTGGCCGCGTTGGCCACCAGCACGCCGCGCCCGGGGATCACCTGGCTTTGCGGGCTGGCCCAGGCGCCGATGCGCGAGTCCAGCGGGCGGCTCTTGAAATAGGCGTCGCTCTCGGCGTCGTCCACCTTCTCCACGGTGCCTTCGATGCGCACCACGCGCTCCAGCTCCACCCAATGGAACTGCAGCGCCGCGAACGGGTTGCCCGCCAGTTGCCGGCCCTTGCGGCTGTCGTAGTTGGTGAACCAGACGATGCCACGCTCGTCGTAGCCCTTGACCAGCACGATGCGCGTGCTGGGCCGAAGATCGGGCCCCACGGTGGCGAGGGTCATGGCGTTGGGCTCGGGCACCTGGGCGGCCAGGGCCTGCTGCAGCCACTGGTCGAACTGGGCCAGCGGGTCGGCCAGGGAAGCGTCTTCGCCGAGTTCCGCGCGCTCGTAGCTCTTGCGCAGGTCGGCGATGGAGGAGGAAAGGGGGCTGCTGCTCATCGGGCGATTGTGCCCCGGCGCGCGCCGCGGGTCAGCGCTTGTGGCCGGGCGCCAGCGCCAGCAGCTTGCCCAGCGCCCGGTCGTGGATGCCCAGGCGGCGCAGTTCGTCGTAGGTGGCCTGGGCGTAGTCGCGGGTGGTGCCGTAGATGCCGGTGGCCTGCTCGAAGATGCGGCGGTATTCGTCGTCCGGCAGCACGCCGGCGTGGCTCGGGCTGCGGCGCGACAGCGTGAAGGCGAGGGCGCGCACCGTGCCCTGGGGCGTCTGGCACGGCAGCCAGCGCGGGTCGTACACCGCCAGCGCCATCTCGCGCTGCCAGAGGTTGACCATGGTCTGGCGGGCGTGCTCGCGGTCCACGCGGAACACCATGCCGCGGCAGCTGCCGCCCGAGAGCATGCCGAACACCAGGCCGGGCCGCTCGGGCGTGCCGCGGTTGATGCGGCTCCACATCTTGAGGGCGCGGTGCCAGCCGTGCACGCGGGCCGGGCGCTGTTCGGCGAAGTCGAAATCGGGCCGCCAGATCAGCGAGCCGTAGCCGAAGATCCACAGATCGTCCTGGCCGCCCCATTCGTCCAGGGTGCGCTGGAGCAGGGGGGCGGGGTCGCGCAAGGGGGCGGGCAGCGGCGTCATGACTCTACAATCGCGGGTTGTCTTCAGCCCCCATTATTTACTTTACGGAGTTCTTCCCATGGCCTTCAGCAGTTCCGATGACGACAGCCAGCAACGTTTTGCCCTCGGGTTCCTGTTCGCGTTGATTGCCCTGGTGGTGTCCTCGGTGGTGGGCGTGACGGTGTACAAGCAGCGCAGCCTGGCGCGCGCCCCGGTGGTCGAGCCCGCCGCCGTGGTGGTCGCACCCGCCGGCACGCTGGTGGTGGCCGAGGACGAAGTGGCCCGCGTGGTGGTGGATGGCGGCGTGGTCCGCTTCTACTTCGCCACGGGCCGTGCGGACCTGGCTCCCGGTGCCGCACCGGCCCTGGCCGACGTGTCGCGTGCCGTGGCCGAAGGCCGCTCGGTGGTGGTCTCCGGTTACCACGATGCCACGGGCGACGCCGCCGCCAACGCGCAGCTGGCCAAGGACCGCGCCCTGGCCGTGCGCGACGCGCTCAAGACGGCCGGCGTGCCCGAAGACAGGATCGACCTGCGCAAGCCCGCCGTCACGCAGGCCGGCGGCAGCAACGCCGAAGCCCGCCGCGTCGAGGTCACGCTGGCACCGCTTTGAGCCGGGCTGGAGGGGGTGGCCGCCGGCCGCGTCCTCCGATCCCTCGACAGCAAGCCCGGTCCGCCGGGCTTTTTCTTTGGGCGCCGCGTTCTCTAAAGGGGCCTCAGTGCAGCCACTGCACGATCTGCTGCGGGGTGAGGTTGCTGCCGCACAGCACGGTCGCCAGCTTCTGCGAGCGCAACGCAGGGTGTTCCATCACCGCGGCCACGCCGACGATGCCGGCGGGCTCGACCATCAAGCCGGCCGTCTGAAACACCAGCTGCATGGCGCGCCGGATGGCCGCATCGCTCACCAGCAGCACGTCGTCCACCAGACCCTGCATGTCGTCCAGCGCCTGCGGCACGGGGCGCCGGACCGCGATGCCATCGGCGATGGTCCGCGTGGCGGGCCGCTCGATCAGCCGGCGCGCCCTCCAGGAGGCGGCCATGGCATCCGCGCCTTCCGCGCAAACGCCGATCACCCGCGTGGCCGGCGCATGGGCCTTCGTCCACAGGCCCATGCCATTGAGCAGGGCGCCATTGCCCAGCGGCACCAGCAGGGCATCGAAGGCATCGCGCGCCAGCAGTTCGCGGGCGATGGTGCCGGCGCCTTCGCTGATTTGGGTCTCCAGCCCATCCTCGACCAGCAGCGCGCCGGAGGACGCGCAAAAGCGCCGGGCCTCTTCCTTGGCGGTGTCGAAGTCGTCGCTGTGCAGGCGCACCTCGGCGCCCATCGCACGCATGCGATCGACCTTGAAGGCATTGGCCGTGGTGGCGGTATAGACCACCAGCGGCCAGCCGCGGGCGCGGCACACATAGGCCATGGCCTGCCCCCAGTTGCCGGCCGTGGCGCAGACCAGGGGCCGGCCGGCCAGCGCCGCCGCGTTGTCCTTGAGGAAGAAGTCGGCGCCGCGCCCCTTGAACGAGCGCAGCGGGTTCAGCGTTTCGACCTTGAGCGTCAGGGCGGCGCCCAGCGCCTGGCTGAGCGGCTCGCATTCGTACTGCGGGCTGTGGAGAAACACGGGGTCGATGAGGGAGGCCGCGCGCTCGATGTTGCGCAGCGAGAGGCGGTGGGGGGTGTCGATAATGGTCATGCCCGAAGTATGCGAACCGGTGCGGTGGGCCGGGCCGCGATTGCGCCCCCGCCAGCACCGCTTCGCCGCATTGTGGGCGCCTTCTACGCGGCCTTCGTGCAACCCTTCGACGCCATGCCCCTCGACGCCTTCGACCGCCAGATCCTCGACCTCTACCAGCGGGACACCCGCGTGCCCAGCGAGCAGATCGGAGCGCGCGTCGGCCTGTCCGCCGCCGCAGTGCAACGGCGGTTGAAGCGCCTGCGCGAGGCGGGCGTCATCCAGGCCGAGACCGCCCAGCTCGATTGCACCCGGCTGGGCCTGGGCATCACGGCCATCGTGCAGGTCGACCTGATCGACGAGTCGGCACGCGCCACGCGGGCCTTCCGCGAGACCGTGGGACAGCGCGGCGAGGTGCAGCAATGCTACGGCGTGGCCGGCAGCGTCGACTACGTGCTGATCGTCATCGTGCCCGACCTGGCGGCCTACGAGGCCTTCTGCGAGGCGTGCCTGCTGCACGACCCCAACGTGCGCAGCTTCACCACGCAGATCGTTCTGGATGCGCACCAGCGCGGCGCACCGCTGGCCATCCCCGCGCTGGATCGGTGATCAGGTGCTGCCGCGCACGACGAGTTCGTAGCCCAGCTCGACGCATCCCGGCCCGGTGGGCGCGCCGCGCATCAGCCCGAGCAGCATCGCCGCGCCGGCGCGCCCGACTTCGGCGCGCGGCGTGCGCACGGTGGTCAGCGGCGGCACCATCTGGTCGCTGCCCTCCAGGTCGTTGAACCCGGCCACCGCGATCCGCCCGGGCACCGCCACCCCCAGCCGGTTGGCCGCCAGCAGCCCGCCCTGGGCGATGTCGTCGTTGCAAAAGAAGATGGCATCCACGCCGGGCATGCGGCGCACCACCTCTTCGAACAGCCGCGCGCCCAGTGCGACCGACGAGCGCTCCGGGCTGAGCACCTCCAGCGCCGGGTCGTACAGGCCCGCCTCGCGCAGGCAGCGGCGGTAGCCCTCGGCGCGCTGCAGCGTGCGCGGGTCCAGCTGGGCGGCGCAGAAGGCGATGCGGCGGCGGCCCCGGTCCAGCAGGTGGCGGGTGATGGCCGCGCCCGCATCGGTCTGCGAAAAGCCCACGCAGGCGACGTCCGGCGCCGTGCTGGTCTCCATCAGGTGCACGCAGGGCACGCCGCTGCGGGCGATGAGCTGGCGGGCGGTTTCGCTGCGGTCGAACCCGGTGACCAGCAGGCCGGCGGGCCGGTGGGGCAGGTAGGTGCGCAGCAGCAGCTCTTCTTCGGTGGTGTCGTAGTGGGTCACGCCGATGAGCGGGTGAAAGCCCTCGGGGAACAGCGTGCGGTGCACCGCCTCCAGCAGATCGACGAAGAGCGTGTTGGACAGCATGGGCACCAGCACCAGCACCTGGGTGCTGCGCTGGGAGGCGAGGGCGCGCGCCGCCGGATCGGGCACGTAGCCCAGGCGGTCGGCCGAGGCGCGCACGCGCTCGGCCAGTTGCGCGTCCACGCTGCGTTCGCCGCGCAGCACGCGCGAGACGGTGATCGGGCTCACGGCGGCATCGCGCGCCACGTCGTCGAGCGTGATGCGGCCGCTGGAACGGCGGGGGCGGCGGGTGGCGTCGGTCAAGGGTTAATCCGGAGCAGTCTGGGTGGCATTGTTTCCTAAGATAGCGCTATCTTTCACAGGGTAAACAAGCATGCGGCGACAGATGGCGCTGTAGCGTGCGGCAAACCCGGCCCAACCACCCGCGGTGCGGCGCCATGCCCCACCGCATTTCTTCGAATTCAATGGATAGCGCTATCTCAATGTTTCGCCCGCAGGCCATCGTCGTGATGGGCGTGTCGGGCTGCGGCAAGTCCAGCGTCGGCGAGTCCTGCGCGCAGGCCCTGGGCTGGACGCTGCACGAAGGCGACGCCTACCACGCCCCCGAGAACATCGCCAAGATGCGGGCCGGCACGCCGCTGACCGATGCCGACCGCGCCGGCTGGCTCGGCCGCCTGGCCCGACTGCTGGACTCCAGCGAAGGCGGGCCGGGCGTGGTGCTGACCTGCTCCGCGCTGCGCCGCAAGTACCGGGACCGCCTGCGCGAGGCGCACCCGGCGCTCGGCTTCGTCTTCCTGAAGCTGGGCTATGACGAAGCGCTGGTGCGCGTGCAGTCGCGGCCCGGCCACTTCTTTTCGCCCGCCTTGGTGGCCGACCAGTTCGCCACGCTGGAATCGCCCGAGGGCGAACCCGGTGTGCTGACGCTCGATGCCACGCAGCCCATCGCCACGCTGGTGCAGGACGCAGTGGCCTGGGTGCGCGGCCCCGAGGCTTTCACCCCCGAGAAAACAGGCCGCGACACAGCGGCAGGAGACAACGCATGAGCATTCCGCAGCCGCCGACGAGGGATCAGGCCGCCCCGTCCGCCCCGTCTTCTTTCCCGCACGCGCCCCCCCGCCGCAAGCCGGCGCTGCAGCGGCTGGCCGAGCTGTTCATGGTGCTGGCGCTCGCCGGCATGGTGGTGGCGGTGTTCGTCAACGTGGTGCTGCGCTATGTGTTCCACACCAGCATCGTGTCGTACGAAGAGGTCTCGCGCCTGCTGTTCGTGTGGCTGGTCGCGGTGGGCTCCATCGTCGCGGCCTTCGAAGGCAAGCACCTGGGCTTCGACATGCTCACCTCGCGCGTGAAGGGCGGGGCGCGCAAGGGCCTGTTCTGGGTGAGCCAGTTGCTCGTGGCGGTGTGCATGGTGCTGCTGCTGAAGGGCTCCTGGGAGCAGGTGGTGGCCGGCATGAGAAGCTACAGCACGGTGCTCGGCTACCCGCTGGCGCTGGCCGCAGCCGCCACGCTGGTGCTGGCGGCCGGCCTGCTGGTGGCCCTGGTGTTCGACCTGCTGCGCGGCGAGCCGCCCACGCCGGCCGGCCCGGCGGGCGACATCGAATAAGGGGCCGGACATGATCGTGACCGCGATTTTTCTGCTGGTGCTCATCGGCGGCATGGTGATCGGCATGCCGATCGCCCACGCGCTGGTGCTGACGGGCGTGGCCCTGATGTGGCACCTGGACTTCTTCGACTCGCAGCTGCTCGCGCAGAACCTGCAGGCCGGCTTCGACAACTTTCCGCTGCTGGCGGTGCCCTTCTTCATCCTGGCGGGCGAGCTGATGAATGCGGGCGGGCTGTCGCGCCGCATCATCGACCTGGCGCGCGCCTTCGTGGGGCACATCCGCGGGGGCCTGGGTTTCGTGGCCATCGGCGCCGCGGTGCTGCTGGCCTCGATGAGCGGCTCGGCCATCGCCGACACCGCGGCCCTGGCCACCATCCTGCTGCCCATGATGCGCCAGCAGAACTACCCGCCCAGCTACAGCGCGGGCCTGCTGGCATCGGGCGGCATCATCGCGCCCATCATTCCACCGTCGATGCCGTTCGTGATCTACGGGGTGACGACCAACACCTCCATCAGCAAGCTGTTCCTGGCCGGCGTGTTTCCCGGCCTGATGATGGGCATCTTCCTGGTCCTGGCCTGGTGGTGGATCGCCCGCAAGCACCAGCTGCCGTCCATGGAGCGCGTGGAATGGGGTGCGCGCATGAAGGCGCTGGTCAACAGCTTCTGGGCCATGATGATGCCGGTCATCATCCTGGGCGGGCTCAAGGGCGGCATCTTCACGCCGACCGAAGCCGCCGTGGTGGCCGCGGTCTACGCCCTGTTCGTGTCGATGTTCGTCTACCGCGAACTCACCTGGGCCCAGTTGTACGAGGTGTTCCTGGCCGCGGGCAAGACCACCGCCGTGGTGATGTTCCTGTGCGGCGCGGCCACCGTGACGGCCTACATGATCACCCTGGCCGACCTGCCCGCCATGCTGGCGGACAGCTTCTCCGGCGTGATGGGCAATCCCATCGTGTTCATGGCGCTGATGATGCTGTTCCTGCTCGTCGTGGGCACGGCCATGGACCTGACGCCCACCATCCTGATCTTCGGGCCGGTGTGCCTGCCGCTGGCGGTGAAGGCCGGCATCGATCCGGTGTACTTCGGCTTCATGTTCATCTATGTGGGATCGCTCGGGCTCATCACCCCGCCGGTCGGCACGGTGCAGAACGTGGTGGCGGGGGTGGGCGGTCTGCGCATGGAGACCGTCATCAAGGGCACCACGCCGTTCCTGCTGATGTACGTGGTGCTGCTGGTGCTGTTCGTGCTGTTCCCGGTGCTCATCACCGGCCCGCTGCGCTGGCTGCATTGAGCCGCCGCCGGCCCCGATTTCCGATGGTTTCGTTTTCCCTCTCTATTCAGCGCTTTCAATACAAGGAGACAAGCATGCGCATCCGTTTCGCTCTCGCCGGCCTGGTGGCCGCACTGGTGGCCGCCGGGGCCGCCCAGGCCCAGGACTTCAAGCCGCGCCTCGTGCGCTTCGGCTATGGCCTGGTCGACGATTCCAACCAGGGCCGCGCGGCGCGCCTGTTCGCGCAGGAGGTCGAGAAGGCCTCCGGCGGCAAGATGAAGGTGCGCACCATCGGCAACGCCGCCCTGGGCTCCGACACCCAGATGCAGCAGGCGCTGATCGGCGGCGCGCAGGAGATGATGGTGGGCTCGACCGCCACGCTGGTGGGCATCGTGCCCGAGATGGCCGTGTGGGACACGCCATTCCTCTTCAACAACGTGAAGGAGGCCGACGCCGTGCTCGACGGCCCGGTCGGCGAAAAGGTCAAGGCCAAGCTGGAGCCCAAGGGCATGGTCGGGCTGGTCTACTGGGAGAACGGCTTTCGCAACCTCACCAACAGCAAGCGCCCCGTCAGCAAGCTGGAAGACCTGGGCGACATCAAGCTGCGCGTGATGCAGAACAACGTGTTCCTGGACAGCTTCAAGGCCCTGGGCGCCAACGCCGTGCCGCTGCCGTTCTCGGAACTGTTCACCGCCCTGGAAACGCGCGCGGTCGATGGCCAGGAGAACCCGTTCAACACGGTGGTGTCCAGCAAGTTCTACGAAGTGCAGAAGTACCTCACGGTGACCAACCACGTGTACAGCCCGTGGATCGTCACCGTCAGCAAGAAGTGGTGGGACACCCTCTCCGCCGCGGAAAAGAAGGTGCTGCAGGACGCCGCCGTCAAGAGCCGCGACTTCGAGCGCAAGGACACGCGCGAAGAAGCCGCCAAGGCCCTGGCCGACCTCAAGACCAAGGGCATGCAGGTCAACGAGCTGCCCGGCTCGGAAGCCAACCGCATGCGCGAAAAGCTCGCCAGCGTGAACACCGGCATCGCCAAATCGGTCGGCCAGGAAACCTGGGACGCGGTGAACGCGGCCGTCAAGCAGGCGCGCGGCGCCCAGTAACCCGGCACGCATGGGCTCGCCCCGCGGCCACGGGCCGGGGCGGGCCGACACATGCCCTTTGCCTACAGACGGAGCGGCCTGCGGGTTTACCATGGGCGCTCCGCCAGCCCGTTGCCAACACCCGCCAGCATGCCCATCCACGACACCGTTGAAGCCGTTACCCGGCGCATCCGCGAGCGCAGCGCGCCCACCCGCGCCGCCTACCTTGCCCAGCTCGAAGCCCATGCCCACCGCGACCGCGGCGCCGACCGCCTGGGCTGCGCCAACGTGGCGCACGCCTTCGCCGGCATGCCCGGCAGCGACAAGCTGCGCGTGGTGGCCCAGAAGGCACCCAACGTTGGCATCGTCAATGCCTACAACGACATGCTCTCGGCCCACGCGCCGCTGCAGCATTACCCCGATCTGATCAAGGACGAAGTCCGAAAGCACGGCGCCACCGCGCAGGTCGCCGGCGGGGTGCCCGCCATGTGCGACGGCGTCACGCAGGGCACGCCCGGCATGGAACTGAGCCTGTTCAGCCGCGATGTGATCGCCATGGCCACGGCGGTGTCCCTGAGCCATGACGTGTTCGACGCCGCGCTCATGCTGGGCGTGTGCGACAAGATCGTGCCCGGCCTGCTCATCGGCGCGCTGCAGTTCGGCCACCTGCCCACCGTCTTCGTGCCGGCCGGCCCCATGACCTCGGGCCTGTCGAACAACGCCAAGGCCAAGGTGCGCGAGCAGGCCGCGCAAGGCCTGGTGGGCCGCGCCGAACTGCTGGCTGCCGAATCCGCCGCGTACCACAGCGAGGGCACCTGCACGTTCTACGGCACCGCCAACAGCAACCAGATGCTGCTGGAAGCCATGGGCCTGCACGTGCCCGGCACCGCCTTCATCAACCCCGGCCAGGCGCTGCGGCAGGAGCTGACCCGCGAGGCCGCGCGCACCGTGCTCGGCCCCGCGTGCCCGCCCATCGGCAAGGTCATCGACGAGCGCGCCATCGTCAACGCCATGTCGGCCTTGCTCGCCACGGGCGGCTCCACCAACCACCTCATCCACTGGGTGGCCGTGGCGCGTGCGGCCGGCATCGTCATCGACTGGGACGACTTCGCCGCGCTGTCGCACGCCGTACCGCTGCTGGCCCGCGTGTACCCCAACGGCAGCGCCGACGTGAACCAGTTCCAGGCCGCGGGCGGCCCGGGCTACGTGCTGCGCGAACTGCTCGATGCCGGCCTGATGCACGAAGACGTGCTCACCGTGCGGCCCGGCGGCATCCGCGAATACACCCGGCTGCCCCATGGCGACGCCGAAGGGCGCCTGGGCTGGACCGACATCGGCGTCAGCGGCGACGACGGCGTGCTGCGCCCGGCCACCGCGCCGTTCAGCGCCACCGGCGGCCTCAAGCTGCTGCAGGGCAACCTGGGGCGCAGCGTGATCAAGGTCTCTGCCGTGCCGGAAGACCGCCACGTGGTCGAGGCGCCTGCCGCCGTGTTCGGCTCGCAGGCCGAACTGCAGGCCGCCTTCCAGGCCGGGCAGCTGGACCGCGACGTGATCTGCGTGGTGCGCTGGCAAGGCCCGCAGGCCAACGGCATGCCCGAGCTGCACAAGCTGACCCCGCCGCTGGCCGTGCTGCAAGGCAAGGGCTACCGCGTGGCGCTGGTGACCGATGGCCGCATGAGCGGCGCATCGGGCAAGGTGCCCGCCGCCATCCACGTCTCGCCCGAAGCCAACGCCGGCGGCGCGCTGGCGCGGGTGCAGGACGGCGACGTCATCCGGCTGGACGCCGTGGCAGGCACGCTCGACGTGCTGGTCGATGCCGCCACCTGGCAGGCCCGCACGCCCGCCGTGCTGCCGCCCGCACAGGCCGAAGACAACGCCCACGGCTGGGGCCGTGAACTGTTTGCCGGATTCCGGCGCAACGCGCTCAGCGCAGAAGAGGGAGCCTGCTCGTGGCTGTGAACGACGACGACACCAACCAGAACCACGGCAACGCGGCCTTCACCGCCGTGCAGGTCATGCGCGACGCGCCGGTCATTCCGGTCATCGTGCTCAACGATGTGGCCCACGCCGTGCCCATGGCCCGCGCCCTGGTGGCTGGCGGCATCCGCATGCTGGAGGTGACGCTGCGCACCCCGCAGGCCCTGGCCTGCATGGAAGCCATCGCCCGCGACGTGCCCGAAGCGGTGGTCGGCGCCGGCACCGTGCGCAGTGCGGCCGACGCCCAGGCCGCCGCCCGTGCCGGGGCCCGTTTCGCGGTGAGCCCGGGCTTCACCCCCGCGGTCGGCCGCGCCTGCCGCGACCTGGGGCTGCCGCTGCTGCCCGGCGTGGCAACGGGCAGCGAGATCATGATGGCGCAGGAAGAGGGCTTCAACGCGCTGAAATTCTTCCCCGCCGTTCAGGCCGGTGGCCTGGCCATGCTCAAGGCGTGGCAGGGGCCGTTCGGCGATGTGGTCTTCTGCCCCACGGGCGGGATCCAGCCGGGCAATGCGGCGGAGTTTCTGGCGCTGGGGAATGTGGCCTGCGTGGGCGGGTCTTGGCTGGTGCCGGGGGATGCGCTGGCGCAGGGGGATTGGGCGAAGGTGACCGAGTTGGCGCGGGGGGCCGTGGCGCTGCGCGCGAAGGTTTGAGTGGAAGGGGCTGCTGGCGCTGATGGGTAAGTGCTGGCCGCTGTCCCAAAGCAGTCGGTGGGTTGCGGTTTGTTTTAATCGCCTTGGCACCTCCTTATCTGGCAAACAATTGCTACGACGACAGCCACTGGCCGGGGCTAGCAATGCCACGGCTTCTGACCAACTGGTTTAGGCCAGTAAGCGACTTTCATTGCTGAGGGGGTAAGTCAGCATCAAATGCAAGCGGTCATTGGAAGCACAGCGTTGCTGGCTGTACTTAAATCCCGATCAGGAAATTTGGTACCTAGCTAGGGGCGTTCAAGAGCCAACACAGGCATCCGTCAATGGGCGAAAGGGAGCGGTCGCAAGTGATTGGCCAGCGGATCTGGGTAAGGCCGGTTGAGACAAGCGGGGGCCATCTTGTCGGAAGCAGCCCTGAGAGGGTTGAAACACCTCGGATTGAGGTTTGGGATTGCCTACTAGACTGGAGTAGTCCGGTACAGAATGGCTATCAGCCTAATGCACTCGAGTCGCATACATTTAGATACCATAGCATTGCACTACCGTTTACAGAGCGTAGGCAAACACCCTGGGGTGCAGGAGCCTATTTGGATACCTGCGGCACATAAACCAAACAATGAAGTGGTATGAACCATTCAGACAAGGTTGCGGCGGACAAAAGCGCTTTAGGTTTTGAATTCCAGGACCTGGTATTTGTCGAGAAGCTCATACGCCTTAGCCCCTCACAGACCTTGGGCCTCGAAAAATTCGACGACATCCACGTGGCGACAGCGACGGAAGATGGCGAAATCGAGGACCTCGTCCTTATTCAAGTCAAGCACTCGGTCGACCCAGGCAACGTCACCGACCGCGATATCGACCTCTGGAAGACGCTAGCCAACTGGCTTGGCATCATTCCCGGCTTACCCAGTCATCGCAAACTGACCCTCCAGCTATACACGAACAAGACGCCTAACGACCAGCCCTTCGTGAGTCTGCTGAAAGCACCGAGGAAAAATCTTCAGACCATCATTAAGCACGTCCGCGATACACGTGAGGCCGTTGAAGCTGCTGAGGCTCTAAAAAAACTAGGTGATGCGGCTAACCCGATCGCCAAGCATGTCCGCATTGTGGCGACTGCCACGGACGAGGAGCTTAAAAAACTATTCGAGAACTTTGAATTTCATTCCGACAACACCTCCGTACTGCGGCGTATAGCGGACCGACTGCTAGAGGTCGCCATTCCCGCCTCTTGCTTGGTTGACGCAAGGCAACATGTTATCGGCGCTTTCAAGGAGTCAAAGTTTTCGACCATTGTCCAGGGTCAGAAGGTCGTCATTGGATTCGACGACTTCCACAAGACCATGGGTTTCGACCGAATTGTCAGAACCGCCCGCGCTGAAATCGCCGATTTCGCGAGATTCGTGGACATTTACTACCACTTTCAGCGCGACGACACGCTCTCTTTCAATGACAGCCGATTTCGAGTTCAACTCGAAGACATCGGCGTGGACAACGAGGAAATCATTGATCGCGGCGTCGAGATGATGTTATCTGAGCGCTTTATAGAAGATCTACGCGTGGCGGGAACCTTTACCTCTACTCAAAACAACCGCCTAGAAAACGATGCAGTATCAACATGGAAGATTCTGCACAATAAAGCGCACCGTGGAAAAAATTATGGCGACGGCGATGACAATTCACATAAAGAGACATCCTTGAACTGCTACGATAAAACAATGCAGACTGCCTTGACGGCCGACAATGTGAGCCTGCCGATCAATTTGAGTTGCGGAAAATTCATGAAGCTCTCGAATCAACCGCGCATCGGCTGGCGCAAAGACTGGCGAAAAAAGTTCGAAAAATGAATCGTCTTTCTCAAAACGAAGTACTGGGTGTTGTTGCAATCCAAAGTGCGCTGGAACATGCCGAAGCAGGTCGCCTGAGTGTGGGCAAAATCATGCTGGTACTGCCATTACTTTTCGACAAAGCGACGCGTTCGGTGCTGAAAAATAAGAGAAGCGTTGTACTCGGCAGCCGGGACTTGCTCATGTCAAATCCCTTGGGATTTTCCACTGTGCGGGGACGTTTCGAAGATCTCACCATTACGTCATTGAACTCAATCGTACTGGCACAAGAAGTCGGCCTTGCAAAGCTCGATGATGAGGCTCTAATCCTCAAGAATCGAATATTTTCTAGAGACAGCACAAAAATTGGCGGGATCGCTTTAGACATGCTCGAGTGCGGCCCTAAACTAGGCCATATTCTCAAGGAGGACTGCGCAGATCTCTATCAGACATTCAGGATCGCACTGTGAGCAATATACAAATATCGAGTGTCATACTCTGGCAGCGCAACGGCATCCGTAGGCAACTGCACTTTAAACACAATCGGGTGAACGTCATCACAGGTGACCCAGGACAAGGCAAGTCGTCCATCCTCTACATTATCGACTACTGCCTCTTGGCAAGTCAGACCAAAGGAATATCAAAAACCAACATCGATTCAAAAGTTGATTGGTATGGGATCAAGCTCTCGTTAGATGACAACGAACTGGTGATCGCACGGCCTTCTGAAAGCCATGAAGAGACTGAGTCTGCTTTTTTTGATCCCAATGGGGTTATTCCAGAGAAACCACACCTAAACGCACGGATTGATAATCTCAAGAAAATATTGACATCCGCTTTTGGCATCGATCCCGAGCTTCGCATGCCTTTTGGCGGGAGAATGATCCGAGCAAATTCCAAGGTCACATTCCGGAATTTCGTTAACTTCAGCTATCAGGATCAGGCTACTATCGTCGCACCCGACTATCTGTACATCCGACAAACAGATTTGCGAGTACAAGAGGGGATTGCACGAACATTTCGCATGGCGATTGGCGCTGAGACGGTCGACACCGCCATCGCCAGGAATCGGTTGGCAGAACTCGAACAAAAAAAGGCGCGCCAAGAGCGCAAGATCGAATTGCTCTCCAGGTCGGCACATGCCTTTTCCGATGAGGTCAGCGCGCTTACTAGCCAAGCCTACTCACTAGGTGTGATACAGCAGATTCCAGAAAACTATGATGCCCAATTCTCGGTACTTCGTGATCTGGTGACCACACCCGCCACACCAACCCAGCATCAACGAGAAGTCGAGCGTATCGAGGGCCAGATTTTCAATCTCAAGGCCAAGAATCGACGCCTGCAGGCCTTCATCGATGAACGGCCGTCCTATGCGAGCGCCTTGAAGGAAACCGAAGATGCGCTCAGACCAGTTCAACAGTTCAACACAAGTGCTGATGACATCTTTCCAACACCCCTCGCTAATGAAGTGATTGCCCGTCTCCAGCGAGAGCTGACAGAAATCAGGGCTGTAATCAAAGGACGAAAAGGCTTTCCCTTTATCGACGAAGTCAAAACCATTCACGCACAGAATGAGCAACGCATTCTGGAATTGCAGAGTGAACTGGCTTCTTTGAAGGACAACCCCATTCGGTACAGCCCGAACGAATACTACCGTTACCTTGGACGGCTGGAGACCAAACTTGAGGTGTTTGAGCAGAGTGATGCGAACGCCACCCAAGCTGCACCCATCAACTATGACGATGAGATCGCGAGCCTGGAAAGAACGGTCAACCTGAACGAAGCAAGAGCCGAGTTAGCCAAGCGCGAGCTGAACAAGCTGATGAACAAGCGGCTACTCAATCTGCCGCTGAAGGGGTACCCCGATTTTTCAGCTATTCTTAGCGAGAGGGAAATGCTGATCCATGTGCATTCACCCGATGAAAGCAACATCGAAAGAATGCCGGATGTAGGGAGCGCTGGGCTTCCCCCGGTTTCCCGGACGGTTTGCCTAGCCCATTAAGCGCTGCCGCTCTTCGAATTGAACCGGGCTGAGGTAGTCCAATTTGGAGTGTTTTCTGAACGGGTTGTAGAACCGCTCGATATA
>NZ_BQXI01000058.1:0-14379 GCF_030158955.1 Acidovorax sp. SUPP1855
TACCTGATCCACCACCGCCAGCTTAAAGGCCAGTGTGTAGTCCTTCTGCGTTCTCTTAACCCATTGATCCACTTGACTTTCCTTTCTGATGAACAGAAAGGTGTCAACCTCATTCAGGACGGGTCAATGTCGGAAAAAAAGGCATCGCAAGCGATGCCTTCCGGGGAACGGGGCCGCGCGTTCAGAGCGCCTTGACCAGTTCCGGCACGGCCGTGAACAGGTCGGCCTCCAGGCCGTAGTCGGCCACGCTGAAGATCGGCGCCTCCGGGTCCTTGTTGATCGCCACGATCACCTTGGAGTCCTTCATGCCCGCCAGATGCTGGATCGCGCCCGAGATGCCGGCCGCGATGTACAGCTGCGGCGCCACGATCTTGCCCGTCTGCCCCACCTGCAGGTCGTTGGGCGCGTAGCCCGCATCCACCGCCGCGCGGCTCGCGCCGATGGCCGCACCCAGCTTGTCCGCCAGGGGCGTCATCACTTCGTTGAACTTCTCGCTGCTGCCCAGCGCCCGTCCGCCCGAGACGATGATCTTGGCGGCGGTGAGCTCGGGGCGGTCGCTCTTGGTCACTTCGCGGCCCACGAAGCTGCTCTTGCCGGAATCGGCGGCGGCGTCAGCCTTCTCGACAGCGGCGGAGCCACCCGTGGCGGCTGCGGCATCGAAGCCGGTGGTGCGCACGGTGATGACCTTGGTCGCATCGCTGCTCTGCACGGTGGCGATGGCATTGCCGGCGTAGATGGGGCGCTCGAAGGTGTCGGGGCTGTCGACCTTGGTGATGTCGCTGATCTGGGCGACGTCGAGCTTGGCGGCCACGCGGGGGGCCACGTTCTTGCCGCCCGCGGTGGCGGGGAACAGGATGTGGCTGTAGTTGGCGGCGATGGCCAGCACCTGCGCGGCGACGTTCTCGGCCAGGCCGTCCTTGAGGCTCGCGCCATCGGCCAGGATGACCTTGCTGACGCCGGCGATCTGCGCGGCGGCCTGGGCGGCGGCATCGGCGCCGTTGCCCGCCACCAGCACGTGCACGTCACCACCGCAGGCCACGGCGGCCGTCACGGTGTTCAGGGTGGAGGGCTTGATGCTGGCGTTGTCGTGTTCGGCAATTACGAGGGCTGTCATGTTCAGATCACCTTTGCTTCGTTCTTGAGCTTGTCCACCAGGGCGGCCACGTCGGGCACCTTGATGCCGGCGCCGCGCTTCGGCGGTTCGGAGACCTTCAGGGTCTTCAGGCGCGGCTTCACGTCCACACCGAGGTCTTCGGGCTTGACGGTATCGAGCTGCTTTTTCTTGGCCTTCATGATGTTGGGCAAGGTGACGTAGCGCGGCTCGTTCAGGCGCAGGTCGGTGGTGACCACAGCCGGCAGCGTGAGGGAGATGGTCTCCAGCCCGCCATCGACTTCGCGCGTGACGTTGACCTTGTCGCCGCTCACCTCCACCTTGGAGGCGAAGGTGGCCTGCGGCAGGTCGGCCAGGGCCGCGAGCATCTGGCCGGTCTGGTTGGCGTCGTCATCGATGGCCTGCTTGCCCAGGATGATGAGCTGGGGCTGCTCCTTGTCCACCAGCGCCTTCAGGATCTTGGCCACGGCCAGGGGCTGCAGTTCTTCGGTGGTTTCCACCAGGATGGCACGGTCGGCGCCGATGGCCATCGCGGTGCGCAGCGTTTCCTGGCACTGCGCCACGCCGCAGGAGACGGCGATGACTTCGGTCACCACGCCCTTTTCCTTCAGGCGCACGGCCTCCTCGACGGCGATCTCGTCAAAGGGGTTCATGCTCATCTTCACGTTCGCGATGTCCACACCCGTGTTGTCCGACTTCACTCGGACCTTCACGTTGTAGTCCACCACGCGCTTGACAGGGACCAAAACCTTCATTGCTGCGGCTCCTAGAGTTGTTGATTAATTGACGTTTACGTAAACCGAAACATTCTATTCCGCACCCCTGGCGCATACCCCTGCGCGAGGCAGTGGGATGCCGCCCATCCACAAAAAGAACGATCGTGCTTTTTTGCGAATTATAGGCCAGTGTCTCCGGCCTCCGAGCGCTGCGGTGCGGGCACTGGCACGTCGGCGACAGCGCCGGCCGGGGCCGTGGGTACGGCGTCGCCCCGGATCTGTACCACCCGCTGCGGGTAGGGAATGTCGATGCCCGCCCCGCGCAGCCCGTCCAGGATGGCGATGTTGATGGCCGAGCGCAGGTTGACCGAGCCGGCGGAGGGGTCGCTGATCCAGAAGTTCAGGCTGAACTCCAGCCCGTCGGGCGCGAAGTTGACCAGGTAGGCCACGGGCTGCGGCTCTTTCAGCACGCGCGCCTGCGCGGCGGCGGCCTCGCACAGGATGTGCTGCACCTGCGCCACGTCGCTGTCGTAGCCCACGACGATGTTGGTGGTGACGTTGAACTTGCGGTCGGCGTCGGAGAGGTTCTCCACGCGCTGGGTGATGAGGGTCTCGTTCGGCACGATGGACTCGCGGCCGTTGCCCGCGCGGATGAGGGTGTAGCGCGTCTTGATGTCGGTGATGCGGCCCTCGAAGCCATCGACCCGCACGTTGTCGCCGATGCGCAGCGAGCGCTCCAGCAGGATGACGAAGCCGCTCACATAGTTGGAGGCGAGCTTTTGCAGCCCGAATCCCAGGCCCACGCCCACCGCGCCGCCCAGCACCGACAGCGCGGTCAGGTCCACGCCCACGGCCGACAGGGCGAACAGCATGCCGATCATCAGCAGCACCGCGCGCGTGGCGTTCACCGCCACCTTGCGCATGGACAGGTCGTTGACGGCATTGCTCAGCACGCGGCGCTCGAACGTGGACGACACCCACAGCGCCAGCACCATCACCAGCCCCGCCGACAACACGCCCTGCAGCAGCATGAGCAGGCTGACCTGCGACTTGCCGAAGCTGATGGTGATGTCGGCCAGCTCCTGGCGCACCAGCGGCAGCAGCCCCACGATCCACAGCACCGCCACGCCCCAGGCCACCCACGAGACGATGCGCTCGACCAGCCGCATAGCCGCCGAGCGCGGGAACGCGGCGGTCAGCACCCGCGCGAAGAAGCGGATCAACACCAGCGAGGTCAGCACCGGCACCGCCACGCGCAGCAGGAACACCGGCTGGTAATGCTCCACGCCCACGCGTGCCGCATACACCAGCGCCAGCGAGAGCAGCGGGAACATCAGACCATCGACGGTGCGCCGCCCGAACCACACCGAATCGGCCGGCTGCTGGCGCCCCACCGCGCGGCTGGCCAGGTAGGCCAGGGCGATGCAGGCCGCGAGCACGGCGATCTCCAGCCAGGTGCTGGAATTATTGAAGTCGCGCGACAGGGTGTCGAAGATTTCCATCGGCAGTCAGAAGAAGCAGCAGAGGCAGAAGAAGGCGCCACACGCGGCGGCGCCAGGATCGGAAGGGGTGCAGGGATCGGGAACCGGGGACGGCGGCATGGCCAGCGGGCTCAGCGCGCCGGCTTCCAGGCCGGCGTGCGTTTTTCGGCGAAGGCGCGCGCGCCCTCCTGCGCCGCCGCGTCCATCATGTTGGTGGCCATGGCCTGGCCCGCGAGCTGGTAGGCCGCCTCCACGCCCAGCTCGCGCTGCTGGTAGACCAGGGCCTTGCCCATGGCGACCGCGGCGCGTGGCTTTTCCAGGATGGACTGCACGAGCCGTTCGACCTCGGCATCGAGTTGCGCCTGCGGCACCACGCGGTTCACCAGCCCTTGCGCCAGCGCAGTGCGCGCATCGATGAAGTCGCCCGTCAGCAGCATTTCCATGGCGCGCTTGAACGGCACGTTGCGCACCAGCGGCACGCTGGGCGTGGCGCAGAACAGGCCGTAGTGGATGCCGCTGGTGGCGAAGGTGGCGTCGTCCGCCGCCACCGCCAGGTCGCACTGCGCCACCAGCTGGCAGCCGGCCGCCGTGGCCATGCCCTGCACGCGGGCGATCACCGGCACGGGCAGCTGCTGGATGGCGAGCATCATGCGGCTGCACTGGGCGAAGAGCTTCTGGTACCAGGCCTTGTCGGGGTGGGCGGCCATGTCCTTCAGGTTGTGGCCGGCGCAAAAGGCCTTGCCGCTGGCGGCCAGCACCACCACCCGCGCGGTGTCGTCGCGGGCCACATCGGCCAGCGCCTGCTGCAGCGCGGCGAGCATGCCGTCGCCCAGCGCGTTGAAGCGCGCGGGGTCGTCCAGCGTGAGGGTGACGACGCCCCGCGCATCGCGCGAAACGGCCAGGGGGTTCGGGGGGGCGGAAGGGGTCGTCATGCGAGGGGGCGGCTAAGGCAGAAGGTCACAGGTCGGCCAGCACGCGCACGTGGGCTTCCACGCTGCGCGCCAGGGCATCCATCATGTAGCCGCCCTCCAGGCACGAGACGATGCGGCCCTTGGAGTGGCGGCGGGCCACGTCCTTCACGCGCTGGGTGATCCAGGTGTAGTCCTGCTCGGTCAGGCCGAGCTGGCCCATGTCGTCCTCGCGGTGGCCGTCGAAGCCGGCGCTCACGAAGATCATCTCGGGCTTGAAGGCCTCCAGCCGCGGAATCCACAGCATCTCGATCAACTCGCGGATGTCCATGCCGCGCGTGTAGGCGGCCACGGGCACGTTGAGCATGTTGGGCGCCGGATCGCGGTCGCCGCTGTAGGGATAGAACGGGTGCTGGAAGATGCCCACCATCAGCACGCGGTCGTCGCCGGCCAGGATGTCCTCGGTGCCGTTGCCGTGGTGCACGTCGAAATCCACCACCGCCACGCGGCGCAGGCCGTGGCGCTTCAGGGCATACCGCGCGGCGATGGCCACGTTGTTGAAGAAGCAAAACCCCATGGCCTTGTCGCGAGTGGCGTGGTGGCCCGGCGGGCGCACGCAGCAGAAGGCGTTCTCCAGCTCGCCCGCCATCACCGCATCGGTGGCGGCCAGGGCCGCGCCGGCGGCGCGCAGCGCGGCGTTCCAGGTGTGGGTGTTGATGGAGGTGTCGGGGTCGATCTGCGCATGCGCCGGGCCGCCGGCCAGCAGCTCTTCGGCCAGCCGCTCGGACATGCCGCGCAGGGCGTCCACATGGCGGCGGTCGTGCGCCAGCTCGATGTCGGCCAGAGACGCCTCGGGGGCCTGGATGCGTTCCAGCGCGTCGGCCACGCCGGTGGCGAGCAGTCGGTCCTCGATGGCATCCAGCCGCGCCGGGCATTCGGGATGCCCCGGGCCCATCTCGTGCTTCCAGCATTCGCGATGGGTGAAATAGCCTGTCATGCCCACAGTCATTCCCGTAGCCTCGTTCTTTTTCGGATAACGTCGCACCATGCAAGCACAGCACAAAATCAAGTCGCTTCTGGACCAGCTTAACACGGTGATCGTGGGCAAAAGCGCCCAGGTCCAGGACTGCGTGGCCTGCCTTCTGGCCGGCGGCCACCTGCTGATCGAGGACGTTCCCGGCGTCGGCAAGACCACGCTGGCCCACGCGCTGGCACGCACCTTCGGGCTGCAGTTCTCGCGCGTGCAGTTCACCGCCGACCTGATGCCGAGCGACCTCACCGGCGTCTCGGTGTACGAGCGCGGCAAGGAATCGTTCGTGTTCCACCCCGGCCCCGTGTTCGCGCAGGTGCTGCTGGCCGACGAGATCAACCGCGCCAGCCCCAAGACCCAGAGCGCCCTGCTCGAGGCCATGGAAGAAAAGCAGGTCTCGGTGGAGGGCGAAACCCGCGCCCTGCCCCACCCGTTCTTCGTGATCGCCACGCAGAACCCGCACGACCAGCTGGGCACCTTCGCGCTGCCCGAATCGCAGCTGGACCGTTTTCTGATGCGCATCTCCATCGGCTATCCCGACCGCGCGGCCGAACGCCTGTTGCTGGCCGGGGCCGACCGGCGCGACATGGTGGACAGCATGCTGCCCCTGCTCTCGGGCGACGAGCTGGAGCAACTGCAGCAGCAGGTGCTGGCCGTGCACACGGCCGACCCGCTCTTGAACTACGTGCAGGACCTGATGGCCGCCACCCGCTCGGGCCGGTGGTTCCTGCAGGGGCTGTCGCCCCGCGCCGGCATCGCGCTGGTGCGCGCGGCCAAGGCGCAGGCGCTGATCTCGGGGCGCGACTACGTGGCCCCGGACGACGTGCAGGCCGTGCTGCCCCAGACCGTCGCCCACCGCCTGGTGCCCGTGGGCGATGCCGGGCGCGGCGCCGTGGAGCAGGTGCGGGCCATGGTGGATGCCGTGCCGCTGCCCTGAATCCGCCCTCCGCCGCCGGCCCGCCCATCGCTCACCCTTTCCCTGTTCCCCCGACCCCCACCACATCGCCCAGCCCCGCCATGCCGGCCGCCGCTCCGCCCCCGCTCACCTCGCCGCTGCCACCGCACGCCCCGCGCGCGGCCCCCTGGCCGCTGTCCGCCCTGCAGCGGCGCTGGCAGCGCTGGTGGCAGTCGCGCATCAAGCGCACCGACACCGTCACGCTCACCCAGCGCAACGTGTACATCCTGCCCACGGGCGCGGGCTGGATGCTGGCGCTCACGCTGCTGGTACTGCTCGTGGCGTCCATCAACTTCCAGCTGAACCTGGGCTACCTGCTCACCTTCCTGCTCGCCGGCAGCGCGGTGGTGGGCATCCACATCTGCCACGGCACGCTGCGCGGCCTCACCCTGCACCTGGTGGCGCCGGAGCCGCAGTTCCTGGGCACCAGCACCGCGCTGGAGGTGCAGCTGAGCCACACGCGGCGCACCGCGCGCCACGGCATCGCGGTGGCGGTGCACGGCGCGGGCACGGACACCAAATGGGTCTGGACCGACGTGCCCGCCGAGGGCTCGGCCAGCGTGCAGGTGGCCTACCAGCCGCTGCGGCGCGGGCTGCACGATGCGCCCACGCTCACGGCCGAGACGCGCTTTCCGCTGGGCACCTTCCGCGTCTGGACCCTCTGGCGGCCCGCGGCGCAGGTGCTGGTGTATCCCCAGCCCGAGGTGCCGCCACCGCCGCTGCCCGCGGGCGAGCCGCGCTCGGGCGGCGCGGGCAGCACGCCCACGCAGGGCATCGGCGAATTCGACGGCGTGCGGGCCTACCGCCGGGGCGACCCGCTCAAGCTGGTGGTCTGGAAGAAGGCCGCCAAGTCGCTGGCCACCGGCACCGACGACCTGGTGAGCCGCGACGCCCAGCAGGCCCAGCGGCAGGAGCTGTGGCTGGACCCCGCCGTCACCGGCCTGAGCGACCCCGAAGCCCGCCTGTCGCGCCTGGCCGCCTGGGTGCTGCAGGCCGACCGGCTGGGCGTGGAATACGGACTGCGCCTGCCCGGCGGCGAGATCGCCCAGGACAGCGGCGCCGCCCACCGCCGCCGCTGCCTGGAGGCGCTGGCCCTGTGCTGAGCACCGCCTACCTTTCATGATCAAAATGCCATCCAGCGCAAACAACACTAGGGCATGCCGCTACAAAAACAGTAGCAATGCATTGTCGGTGCCGACCGGCCGCCTGCCGGTGGCGCGGAGCGCCCGCCCATGAGCCTGCGCCAGACGCTCGCCACCCTGCCGCGCGACACCCGCGACACCCTGTTCCTCATCGTCGTCATCGCCTGGGTGATCGCGCCGCAGACCGCCAACCTGCCCGTGTGGACCACGGCGCTCGCCGCCCTGGTGCTGGCCTGGCGCGGCTGGCTGGCGCTGGAAGGCCGGCCGCTGCCGGGCCGCTGGGCCACCGGCGGGATGCTGGTGGTGTCGGTGGCGCTCACGCTGGCGTCGCACCGCACGATCGTGGGGCGCGATGCGGGCGTCACGCTCATCGTGATGCTGCTGGCGCTCAAGACGCTGGAGCTGCGCGCGCGGCGCGACGCCATGGTCATCTTCTTCCTGGGCTTCTTCACGATGCTCAGCAACTTCTTCTTCTCGCAGTCGCTGCTCACGGCGACCGCCATGCTGGTCGCGCTGCTGGGGCTGCTCACCGCCCTGGTCAACGCCCACATGCCGGTCGGCCGCCCGCCGCTGGCGCACTCCATGCGCACGGCCGGCAAGATGGCGCTGCTGGGCGCGCCCATCATGCTGGCGCTGTTCCTGCTGTTCCCGCGCATGGCGCCCCTGTGGGGCATGCCCAACGACAACCCCTCGGGCCGCAGCGGGCTGTCGGGCGAGATGGAGATCGGCAACGTCGCCTCGCTGGCGCTGGACGACAGCGTGGCGATGCGCGTGCAGTTCGACACGCCGGGCGGCGAGGCGCCGCCGCAGAGCGACCTGTACTTTCGCGGCCCGGTGCTCACCGCCTTCAACGGCCGGCAGTGGTTCGCCCTCGGGCAGTCCGGCGCGCCGTCCTCGGCCTTTCGCCCGCCCGCTCCCGCGCGGCTGCAGACCGAGGGCGAGCCCCTGCGCTACGCCGTCACGCTGGAGCCCCTGCGGCGCCCCTGGCTGCTCACCCTGGACGTGGCCCGCGACCGGCCCGAACTGCCCGAGGGCCTGTCGGCCTTCATGACGCAGGAGCTGCAGTGGGTGGTCAACCGGCCGGTCAATGAGGTCATGCGCTACCGCGCCGAAAGCTACCCCCGCTTCACCCACGGCCCGGCGCAGCGCACCGGGCAGATGCGCTCCTACGTGGAGCTGCCCGACGGCTTCGACCCGCGCACCCGCGCCCTGGCGCAGGAGATGCTCGCCGACCCGCGCCTGGCCGCCGGCGGGCCACCCGCCCTGATCGACGCCGCCCTCGCCCGGCTGCGCACCGGCGGCTACAACTACACGCTGGAGCCCGGCGTGTACGGCCAGCACACGGCCGACGCGTTCTGGTTCGACATCAAGGAAGGCTTTTGCGAACACATCGCCTCGGCCTTCGTCGTGCTGATGCGGGCGATGGACATCCCCGCGCGCATCGTCACCGGCTACCAGGGCGGCGAACGCAACGGGGTCGACGGCTACTGGACCGTGCGCCAGAGCGATGCGCACGCCTGGGCCGAAGTCTGGCTCGAAGGCCGCGGCTGGGTGCGCGTGGACCCGACCGGCGCCGTCTCGCCCGGCCGCATCGGCGCCTTCCAGCGCCTGCAGGCCCCGCGCGGCGTGTTCGGCAACGCCATGGACACCATGATCAGCCCCGGCATGGTGCAGCAGATGCGCGCCGTGTGGGAGGCCGTCAACAACGGCTGGAACCAGTGGGTGCTCAACTACACCCAAGGCCGCCAGCTCGACATGCTGAAAGCCCTGGGCATCGAATCGCCCAGCTGGGAAGACCTGGCCCGGGCCCTGGGCGGGCTGGCCGCGCTGGCCGCGCTCGTGGGCGCCGGCTGGACGCTGTGGGAACGCAGCCAGCACGACCCCTGGCTGCGCCTGCTGGCCCATGCCCGCGACCGGCTCGCCCGCGCCGGCCTGCCCTTGCCCGCCACCCTGCCGCCGCGCGCCATGGCCGAGCGGGCCCGGGCGCAGTTCGGCGACGCCGCCAGCGCGCCCATCGCCGACTGGCTGCTGCGCCTGGAACACACCCGCTATGCCCCCGAACCGGCCACCGCCCTGGCCGACCTGCGGCGCGACCTGCGCCGCCTGCCCTGGCCGGCGCGCCAGCCGCCGACCCCTTGACCGCCCCATGCCCTCTTTCGCCTTCCTTCGCCACGCCCTGCTGCTGATCGCCGCCGCCCTGCTGTCCCCGGGTGCCATCGCCCAAAAGCCCGTCAAGAAAAACCCGCCCCGGGCCCCGGCCGCGGCCCCGCAGCCGGCGATCTTCTATGACCAGCGCGCCGATGCCATGCAGTTCGCCGACGACATCGCCGCGCGCCGCGACCTGGACCGCGAATGGGTGCGCCAAGCCATCGGCCAGGCGCGCTTTCTGAGCCAGGTGCCGCGCCTCATGCTGCCGCCGCCGCCCGGCACGCCCAAGAACTGGCGCGTGTACCGCAGCCGCTTCGTCGAGCCCGTGCGCATCCGCGCGGGCGTGCGCTTCTGGCACGACAACGCCGACACCCTGGCCCGCGCCGAGCGCGAATACGGCGTGCCCGCGGAAATGATCGTCGGCATCATCGGCGTGGAAACCATCTACGGCCAGCAGATGGGCAACTTCCGCGTCATCGATGCGCTGGCCACCCTGTCGTTCGACTTTCCCATGGCCCACCCGCGCGCGGCCGAGCGCGTCGCGTTCTTCCGGGGCGAGCTGGAGCAGTTTTTAAGCCTCATGCAGCGCACCAACGCCGACCCGCTGGAGCCGCGCGGCAGCTACGCCGGCGCCATGGGCCTGGGCCAGTTCATGCCCTCCAGCTGGGCGCGCTATGCGGTGGACTTCGACGGCGACGGCCGCATCGACCTCTTCAACAGCCCCGCCGACGCCATCGGCTCGGTCGCCAACTACTTCAAGGGCCACGGCTGGACCACGGGCATGCCCACGCACTATGCCGTCGAATTCGACCCCGCCCGGCTGCGCCTCGAAGACCTGCTGGCCCCCGACATCCTGCCCACCTTCACCGTGGCCCGCATGGCGGAACTGGGCGCGCAGGTGCAGGGCGACGGCGCCACCCACCGCGGCCCACTGGCGCTGGTGGAACTGCAGAACGGCGTTGGATCGCCCGTCTTCTACGCGGGCACCGAGAACTTCTATGCCGTCACGCGCTACAACTGGTCGAGCTACTACGCCATGGCCGTGATCGAACTGGGGCGCGAAGTGGCGACGGCGCGGTAGGGCGACGGGCTATGCGCCCGCGCCTGGACGGCCGGGGTGACCGTGGAACGGCGTGCAGCAGTGCCATCACGGCGCGCTGTGAGATTCGGGCTGCCGCTGAAAACCGAAGAGGTGCGGTTGTTCAGGGCACCGCCCAGGCCGGACAACCACAGGCGCTCGCCGATCAAGGTCATGGATCCGGGCGGCGCGGCGAGCCTTGCCGATACCCGAGCATGCCATGCTAGCAGGAGCAGCCATCCGCTATTCCTGCGTCCACGGAGAACGCACGCGAAACCTTCAACAGATCAGCTATTTCGTTGGGCGCATGGCTGCTGCGTATGACTGCTCGTAGCGGCCGAAGTGACCAGAAGCCTGCGTTTGGGCCAAATTCTCTTGTTCCGACTGGTTACGAGGCTCGATGTGCCCCTGGTCCGTCACCCTGCAATGCCATGCGTTGGGTTGGTTGGCGAGGCCCGCCCGGCGCAGTGTCTGCAGCGCCTCCATGAAGTAAGCCTGAACGTTGCGGCTCGAGTTGTATTCGATCCTTTCTACGGCCTCGGCATATTCGCGGGGGGACATCCGGGTTTCGACCGCCTTGCGATCGCATTGCAGAAATGCACTGCTCAACGAAGCATTGCTCAATTCGAAGGCAAGAACGCCCATTGCCATGGAGGGGTCGCGCGCCATTATCTCCCCCAGTACCACTTGCCTTCGCTGCCCGTCGAAATGCGCAGTGGCCTCTTCGGGATCGACGCGCATCCGTACCGGGCCCTCCGCCTCGATCGTCGCCATGGTCTGCCGGAACGTTGGGGAATCGGCGAATACCATGAAAAGATTCTGGACCGCCTGCGCGAGCCGCTCGTCCGCCCCGTCATGTCTCAAGGTGGTGGAGCAAAGCTCCACCCACTCTCGGGCCCGCGCCTCGAGCGCTGGAGCGGCGGAAGGGGTTGGGAAGTGCCCAGAGGCCCGGCCCACGTCGGAACCGGCATGAGCGCCCCAGGCGGGAGACGACCACGCATCGACAGGGGCAGCCGGATATTCACCGCCCGGCGCGCCGTGCCAGTCAGCGGACGAACCATGCCAGCCGCCGTGGTGCTCTTGCCAGCCGCCATGACTCTCGTAGCCGGAAAATGCTTCCCTTTGCCAACTGGATGATCTGTCCGGTTCGGGAGAAGCTGCGCGGCGCGGAAGAGAGGGCAAAGCTTCGCGCAGTGAATGGGTCGAAAAGGAAGAAGACCCCCTGGGCGACGCCGGTGGCGATTCAGGGGAATGGGCATTGTCGCGATCGACAGTCTGCCGTCGCAGCGCATTGTAAGCAGCGAGGTCGTGGAAGAAATCCATGATGCAATAAGTGAAAACAATCGGCCTCGCATCTTCTTGCCCGACCGACCGGCTTGGATCGGCGTGAGCGAAACAACCGGGCAGTGCGCGAAGAGCCCTTCCAAAAACGATTTGCCGGCCATCCTCAAAGAACCTCCCGCTGCTCTCGCGGCGCTGCGGCAGCTTCACCTGCTCCGCCACGACACGGGATTGCTTTTCCAAAAGCATTCGGTGGACTGTCAACGGGGCAACGGTAAAGAGGTCCGCAATCGGCCGTAGAAAGAAGCGCTGGGAAGACCCATGCGCGTCTTCCACAGAAATCTCAAGGCACGCGGACGATGTGCGGGAAGGTCAGCCCGTAGTTGGCGGCCACGCCGGGCGTCGCGCCGGGATTGCTCAGCTTCACGAACGCGGCACCGATGAGCGGCACGCCCCGGCCGTCCGGCACCGGCAGGTTGGCCCAGCCGTTCGGGAACGAGCCCAGGTACAGCGCCCGCCGGTTCACGGACGACGACAGCGCCGAGGGCACGTCGGCGCCCGCGCCGCCGAAGGACAGCACGGACACCGCGCCGCAGCTTTCATGCTTGGCGGAGGGGTCGAGCGGAGTCTGGCTGCTGACGACGGCGGCGTCGCGGTCGGCGATGCGCAGCGTCTAGGTGCCGGAGGTGCTGCACACGCTCTGGCCGGTTTCGGTGTTCCCCGAGTGGAAATACTGCTCGCCGCCGCCCACCGGCGGCACGACGGAGTAGACCCCCTGGTTGGAGCGGTCGGTCTGGCGGTAGTCGCGCGCCACGCTGTACCGCTTGGTGGGGGTGGCCACCACCCAGTCGGTGCGGGCCGCGACCTGGACCGCGAATGGGTGCGCCAGGCCATCGGCCAGGCGCGCTTTCTGAGCCAGGTGCCGCGCCTCATGCTGCCGCCGCCGGCCGGCACGCCCAAGAACTGGCGCGTGTACCGCAGCCGCTTCGTCGAGCCCGTGCGCATCCGCGCGGGCGTGCGCTTTTGGCACGACAACGCCGACACCCTGGCCCGCGCCGAGCGCGAATACGGCGTGCCGGCGGAAATGATCGTCGGCATCATCGGCGTGGAAACCATCTATGGCCAGCAGATGGGCAACTTCCGCGTCATCGATGCGCTGGCCACCCTGTCGTTCGACTTTCCCATGGCCCACCCTCGCGCGGCCGAGCGCGTCGCGTTCTTCCGGGGCGAGCTGGAGCAGTTCCTGAGCCTCATGCAGCGCACCAACGCCGACCCGCTGGAGCCACGCGGCAGCTACGCCGGCGCCATGGGCCTGGGCCAGTTCATGCCCTCCAGCTGGGCGCGCTACGCGGTGGACTTCGACGGCGACGGCCGCATCGACCTCTTCAACAGCCCCGCCGACGCCATCGGCTCGGTCGCCAACTACTTCAAGGGCCACGGCTGGACCACCGGCATGCCCACGCACTACGCGGTCGAGTTCGACCCGGCGCGGCTGCGCCTCGAAGACCTGCTGGCCCCCGACATCCTGCCCACCTTCACCGTCGCCCGCATGGCCGAACTGGGCGCCCTGGTGCAAGGCGACGGCGCCACCCACCGCGGCCCACTGGCGCTGGTGGAACTGCAGAACGGCGTTGGATCGCCCGTCTTCTACGCGGGCACCGAAAACTTCTATGCGGTCACGCGCTACAACTGGTCGAGCTACTACGCCATGGCCGTGATCGAGCTGGGGCGCGAGGTGAACGCGGCGCGGTAGCAAAACCCGGCGGAACAAAAAAGCGAGCGCTCGCCGCTTCGGGGGCCACAATGGACCGCATGCAACGCCGTCAACTCCTGCGCCTGGGATCGGCCGCCAGCCTGGCTGGCGCCCTGTCCGCCACCGCCGCCTCCTCCTACGCCGCCACCGAACCCGGCACCGTGCTGCTGATGCGGCATGCGCAGACCGACCCCGGCACGGGCGATCCACCCGGTTTCGCCCTGGGCCAATGCAGCACGCAACGCAACCTCAGCGCCGAAGGGCGCGCGCAGGCCCAGCGCATCGGGGCACTGCTGAAGCAGCAAGGCCTGGCGCCCCAGCGGGTGCGCTCCAGCGCCTGGTGCCGCTGCCAGGACACCGCCATGCTGGCCTTCGGCCAGATGGAACCGTGGGAGGCGTTGAATTCGTTCTTCGATGGCGGGGACACCCAAGGCGCGCAGACCGCAGCGCTGCGGAAAGCGCTGGCGGCAGTGCCCACCGGACAGGTCGAGGTATGGGTGACGCACCAGGTCAACATCACGGCATTGACGGGGATCTACCCGGCGTCGGGCGAGGTGCTGGTGTTGCGGCGGGGGGATAGCGTGGATGGAGCGCCGATGGTGCTGCGGCGGGTGCGGGGTTGAGCCGCAGAGCCGCCTCCGCTAATCAAAGGGGAACCTCTCAAAACCCATCCGGTCCCTTGTTGATCGAGAACGCGTGCTCCATCCTTTGCCATGATCACTCCCCGTAGCGCCCTGAAGTTCGACCTGTTCGCTGAGGCCTCGCGCCAACACAAG
>NZ_BQXI01000059.1:0-12034 GCF_030158955.1 Acidovorax sp. SUPP1855
GGACCACCAGGACGACGTGCATCGTCAGGACGGCCAGCCGATCGATGGCCAGGATGCCGCCAGGGCATGGCACCCAGACACCGCTGCGATGCCGCTGGCAGATGACCCGCAAGCGCCAGCGGATGCCAGTGCTCGCCGGCGCCGACCATTCGGCAAGGCGACCACCGGGATCCTGGTCCTGCTGCTGACCCTGATCGCCTGGATGGCCTACGGCCGCTGGATGCGCTCGGATGTCCCGCTGGCGCCCGAACCGGCCCAACCGGCCGCACTGGCCCAGCCGGCCGAGCCTGCAGCCACGGCTGATGCAGCCCAGGCCGATCCGGCCTCGGCTGCGGCCAGCCTCACTACGGCGCCGCCGCCGGCATCGGCCCAGATGGCGACCGCGAGCGCGGCGGCACCGCAGGCCTTGCCAGAGCCGACGCATCCGGAACTGCCCGCGATCGACGCCGCACCTACTTTGGCCAGCATGCCGAGACCCGGCACCGTTGAAGCCGGCGCGGCGGCACTCACCGACGCCCAGGACCAGCGCCTGGATCGCCTGGAGTCCCAGCTCGCCCGCATCGAAACGCTGCTGACGCAGCGCACTGCGAACCAGGCACCGCCTACCGCCGCTGCCGCCGTTGCGGCCACACGCCAACTGGTCCGGCCCCGCGCTCCAGCCGCCAAGCCTGCCGCCGCTGCTCCCCCAGAGGCTCCGAAGCTCGCCGGCCAGCTGCTGTCGGTGGACATTTGGGACGGGCGTCCTTCCATCGTCGTGGGCACCGGCGAGACCGCGGACCAGCGCGTGCGGGTGCTGCAACAGGGCGACTCCTACAACGGCATCACCCTCAAATCCATTGACGTGGCCGCGCGCCGCGCCACGTTCGACGTGGGCCAGGGCCGTCTGGTCCAGCTGTCGGTGGAGGGCCAATGACCATGCAAGGGATGCACTCGATGGCGACCATCGCTCACTGGTCCGTGGCTTGCCTGATCGCACTCGGCGCCACCACAACCTCGCTGGCCCAGCCAAAGACCCAGCAGCAGCGCACGCAGGAGGTGACGAGCCAGCGAGGCGGCGCCGACCGTGCGGGCACGGTGCTGGACGAGAGCGACCAGCTCATCGCCTCCATCTGGGGCCTCTCAAGCGAGGAGATGCTGCGCGCCAAGGTCCTGCTACAGGGGCCTCGCAAGTCGTTCTCCGTGGAGAACCTCTCGCCCGTCGAGGCGCTGGGCATCCACGCCCGCAGCGATGCGGAGCGCCGCAAGTACGCCGAGATGTTCGCGCGCACCTTCCACGCGGACGTGGAGCGCTCGCTCGCCTGGAATGCCGCCTTCACGGAGGCCATGGCCCGGATGTATCCCAATGAGCCTGTCATGGACTTCAGCGGCCAGGCCAAGGTGGCCGCGCCCATCGGCACGGCGGACGTGCTCAATGTGCCTCGCTCCCTGGTGGTCGATACCGCGCCAGGCGCCAGCGCACCGAAAGCGGCAAAGGTCCGCTGATGCAGACGATGCTGCCACGCCGATCCATGGTGCTGGGTTTGCTGGCGGGCATGCCCGCTTGTGTCAGGTGTGCAGAGCCCAACGGCCCATGGTTGCCCTACCGGCTCGAGGATGTGAAGCGGATCGAGCCGACAGGCGCGCAGATCTCGCGCACGCCGACCGCTGCGATGCGCCGCATCGAACCCGTAGTACAGGACATGTTCTCCGCATCCATGGTGCAGAGTCACCCACCGAAGGCCTACGCGGTCACCGCAGTGCGCATGGGCGTCCCGCCCTGGCTGCTCTTCGGCGTCGCCCTGCAGGAGTCCAAGCTCAAGTTCGGCGAGCGCACCCTGCCCTACCCCTGGACGCTGTGCGTGCGTGGACAGGGAATGCGCTACGCCGACTACCCTGAGACGCTGGCCGCACTCAAGGGCTTCATCGCCCGCCGCGTGACCAACATCGACATCGGCGCGATGCAGGTCAACTGGCACTGGCATGGCGACAAGCTCCAGCAGCCCGAGCGCGCCCTCGATCCCTACCCCAACCTCGCCGTGGGAGCGCAGATCCTGCGGGGCCACTTCGAGGCGGGCGGCAACTGGCGCCGCGCCATCGCGCTCTATCACACGGGCTCGGACAACACCCACGAGACCCTCGCGCGCGGCGCGCGCTATGCCGATCAGGTACTCCAGCGACTAAGGCGCATGGGCGTGCCCGTGTCTGCGCTGCTGCAGAGCGCTCCGCGTCTGGCCTTGGGAGGCTCGCATGCGCAGGCTTGATGCAATGCTTTTGGCTTCAGCAGTGATGTGGACCGCTGCTGCGAACGCCGGCCAGCCTGCACTGCAACAGATCCATGGCAGCGATGCCACCGTGCCGGTGGCGCCCTACTTGGCCGCGCTCGTGGGCGGCGAAGAGCAACAAGGCGTGATGCAGGGCATGGCGTTTCCGCTGCGCACCAGCCTGCGCCAGGGCGTGCTGGCGATCGAGGGCATCTCCGTGTTCAACGCCCGCTGGATGACCCAACCCATCGCGGTGATGGGCACCGACTGGACATCGCTGCAGTGGCTGCATCTGCACCAGGACCGTCTGCGCTCGCTCGGCGCCTCGGTGGTGGTCGTCGCAGCCGGCAGCGAGGACGAGTTCAAGGCGCTGCAGCGCACCGCAGCCGGCGTGCCGGTCGCGCCCGCGCAGAGCCCATGGCTGGAGTCCCGCATGCGTGCAGCTAGCGTTGCCATCTACCCCGTCCTCATCGGCCTGGATGGCCGGGCGCGCCAGATCATCTTCGACGGGGCCGAGGACGATCTCGGGAAAGGCACGCCATGAAGAACCACGCGGTCCTGGAGGCGCTGCTGCGCCCGCCCATCGAGTTGTGGAGCGTGGCCATGGCCTGGGGCGTGGCCCTGGTGGCCATCGTGGCGCCCTGGGCCCTGATGATGCCGCCCCTGCTGGGCTGGGTGGCGGCAGTGATCGCCTTCGCGTTCGGCTACCTGCGCTTGGCGCAGGCGCTGCAGATCCTGCGCTACCAGCACTTCATGAAGTACTACAAGGTCACCCGCATCTCGCCCTCCAAGATTCCGGTGGGCAAGGACGAGTACTACCTGGGCGAGGGCTTCGAGTGGACGCAACTGCACACCCAGCGCAAGCGCGATGCCACGCGCACGGAAGCGGAGCCGTTCGTCAAACCCAGCGCCTCCGAGATCGCCCGGCGCCGCTGGGGCACGAAGCTCAATGCCGAACTCCAGGCCAGGCTGCACACGCAGCCTTCCCAGCCGGGTCAGCCTTCCCAACCCTCCAAGCCGGGCCAGTTGGGCCAACCCACGGCGCTGGTGCGTGCCCTCGCGGGCGCGCTGTCCAGCGAGGCCTGGTTCAACCCACTGCGCTCCCATCCCGACCTGGGCGGCTCGCCCATCCTGCACGGCGTGGGTGCGCTGCAGGAAGGCCCCGTCAAGATGCGCCAGTCCTCGCGCTCCGGCCACATGATCGTCATGGGCACCACGCGCGTGGGCAAGACGCGCATGCTGGAGATGTTCGCCACCCAGGACATCCACGCCGGCCACGTGACCATCGTGATCGATCCCAAGGGCGATGCGGAACTCATGCTGCGCCTGTATGCGGAAGCTGCCCGCGCAGGCCGGCTGGACCAGTTCTACCTGTTCCATCTGGGCTACCCCGAGATCTCCGCGCGATACAACGGTATCGGCAATTTCGCGCGCATCACCGAGGTGGCCACGCGAGCGACCAACGCCCTGCCGTCCTCCGGCAATTCGGCCGCGTTCAAGGAGTTCTCCTGGCGCTTCACCAACATCGTGGCGCAGGCCCAGGTGGCGCTCGGGCGCGTGCCGACCTACGAGACGCTGCTCAAGGACGTGACCGGCATCGACGGTCTGTTCATGGACTACGCCCGCATGATCTTCACGCGCCTGGCGACGCAAGGGCAGCACACCGACTGGGAAAAGCGGGTCGCCGCCCTCGAAGCGGTCGTTGGCACCAAGAATGGTCCGGCCGTGCCGCGCAGTCTGGCCGACCGCACGCCCGATCTGGTGGCGATGTTCCTCTGGATCAGAGACTCCAAGGTCGAGGACACCGTACTGCGGGGTCTCGCAGCCGCGTTCAGCTACGAACGTTCCTTCTACGAGAAGATCATCGCCAGCCTCGGGCCGTTCCTGGAAAAGCTCACCACCGGCGCCGTGGGCAAGCTGATCTCCCCGGACTACTTCGATGCCAGCGACAAGCGGCCGGTCTTCGACTGGATGACCGTGATGCGCCAGGGCGGCATCGTCTATGTGGGCCTGGATGCCTTGTCCGACTCGGTGGTGTCCTCGGCCGTGGGCAATTCCATGCTGGCCGACCTCGTGAGCGTGGGCGGCAAGCTCTACAAGACCGGGCTTGATCCGCACCACCCGGAGGGCAAGCTGCAACTGCCCACCGTGTGCTGCCACTTCGATGAGGTCAATGAGATCGCGGGCCCCGAATTCGTGCCCATGGTCAACAAGCTGGGCGGCTCGGGCTTTCGGATCACGGCCTACACGCAGTCGATGTTCGACATCGAGGCGCGCGTGGGCGACAAGGCCAAGGCGGGGCAGATCCTGGACAACTTCAACCACCTGGTCATGCTGCGGGTGCGCTCGGTCACCACGGCCAACCTGCTGGCCGAGCAGGTGCCGCAGGTCGAGGTCGTGCACCTCACGCCCATGTCCGGCGTCACCGACACGGCGGCGCAGGGCACGGGCGTGGACTTCACGTCCCGCAACGACGACATCGTGACCACCACCAAGGTGGCGATGATCGAGGCGGCCGACCTTCTGAGCTTGCCGCAGGGCCAGGCGTTCGCGCTGCTGGAGGGCAACCGGCGCTTCAAGATTCGCATCCCGCTGGCGGACTCCACCAACGATCCGTTCGTTCCCGAGTCGCTCAAGAAGGTGGCCAGCGACATGCGCAACCGCTACCGCACCAGCGAGCAATGGGCCAAGGAGACGGACTGGATGGGCGACTGGATGGCCGCGCAGCCGTTGGGCGCTGCGGCCGCGGACCTGATCGCCACCGACCTGGCGCAGGAGGACGCGGGTGCACATGAAACCGCTGTGAATGAGGCCGCGATGACCAGCACCGCCCTGGGTCAGATCATGAGGCATGGATCATGAGCGGCGCTCCTCCCAAGGGACCGGTGCGCCCTCGCACGCGCGGCCCCGTCGAACTCGCGCTGGAGATCGGCATCGGCCTGACCTTCGTGGCGCTGTTCTCCTGGTTCGTGGGCATCCTCATCGAGATCGGCGGGATGTACTGGCTCTGGAAAGACGAGGGTGCGGGCCATGCGCGCACGCTGGTGGAGCAGGACCTGGGCTACATCGCCGCCGCGCCGCGCAGCCTCCTGGTGCCCGACACGGTGGCGTTTTCCCGGCAGATCGTGCGATGGGTGCAGATTCCCTACGAGCGGCTCGGCGTGCTGCGCTGGTATGCGCGCTTCAACGGTCCGCAGGTGGCAATCGGGCCCACGCCATCGCACGCCACCGCCGCAGTCGGTGGCAATCCGCGGGAGGGCAGTCCCTTGTCCAAGGGGGTGGGCCAGGTCAGCCGCTCCATGGGCAAGCTCCTGTCGCAATGGGCGCTGGTCTCGATGTACGTCGCGCAGGACGTGCTGCTGCGCATGTCGGTGGCGCTCTTCGCCCTGCCCGCCTTCGTCCTCGCCTGCCTGGTGGGGGCCGTCGATGGCCTGGTGCGACGCGACCTGCGCCGCTGGGGCGGGGGGCGGGAAAGCTCCTTCGTCTACCACCACGCCAAGCGCTACACCGCCTGGTCGCTCACCGGCGGCTTTGGCCTCTATCTCACCTGGCCCTTCGGCGGCTTCAACCCCGCCTACATGGTCCTCGTCTTCACCGTGCTCGTCGCCGCCACCCTCTCGACCACCGTGGCGGCATTCAAGAAATATGTCTGAACCCATCAGGAGAACCATGATGCAATCCCCGCCCTCCCACGAAACTGGCCAACGCTGCCGCCGTGCTTGGCTGATCGCCCTGCTGCTGGCGGCGTGCGCGGCCGCAACCGCTCCCGCGCACGCCGGCGACGAGGACACCGAGCGAGAGCACCTGGCGCGCATCGCGCACGAGATCGAGCGCGTGCAGGCCATGGTGGCCACCGCCGCGCAGGATGCGCCCACCGGCCAGCGCGTCAAGTTCCGCTATGACTGGCTGACCAGTGACTTGCAGATGCTGCGCGAGGGCATCGAGCGGCACACCGACACCCCGCGCCAGCCACGGCCCGTGGCACCGCTGCGCGGCGACTACCGCCAGTGAGTCAGGTGACACCATGAACCAGACCATGCGCGAGGCCTTTCGCACCGGCTCGGGCGCCGATCCCGCGGCCTTCAAGACCACGCTCACGCTCATCGTGAGCGCCGTGGTCCTGACCTTCTTCGCCTGGACCGTGATGCAACTCATGGATGCCTACCGCCACGAGCGCGTGACCGCGGTGCAGGCCACTATCGCCGGCGTCAAGGCCATGGTGCTGCTCTCGCTCGTCTTGTACGTCGTGGTCTAGCCGCGACCGTTGCCTCACGGACATTGCTTCGCCCATGCCCATCACTCCAAAACCGTTCACAGAAGGAACCATTCCCATGCCATCGTCCCGACTTCAACGCCTGCAGGCGCTCGCTCGCAACACCCTCTCCCTCGCCCGGGACCGCGCAGCCCGTGCACTGCTCGCGCCATCGGTCGCCCTGCTCTGCACCCCGGCCCTGGCCGCCTTGCCCAACGTGCATAAGCCGACCGAGGCGATCGGCGGCGGCACGGTCGCCGAAGGCGATTGGCTGGGGTACTTCGGTGCGTATTTCAAGGCTGGGCTGACCATTTTGGGCCTGGTGCTTGCGGCCGTCGGGCTGGTCGCCGTGGTGGCCGGTGCGCTTGCCAAATGGCGTGCTTATTCCGCTGGCAAGGCCGACATATCCGACCTGAAGGAATACTTCATCATGGGTGCGATCTTCGCGGTCATGCTGGTCATGCTGGTGACCCAGGCGCTGGAAGTGCTGAAGTGATCGGGCCGGGACCACGACACCATGCCACGCAGATCCCTAGGCACCGCGGACGCTCCGTCAGCCACGCCACACACCTTGCAGTCGCCAGCGCGCGGTGCCCCGGTCACGGACCGTGTCAACGTGGAACCGGCCATCCTGAACGGCATCACCGTGACCGAGGCCAAGGTCATCGGCCTGCTGGCGCTCGCCGTCTTCCTGCTCATTGGCTCCATCGTCGCCGCGTTCACGGGCCTGTGGCAGGTTCTGGGCATGCTCGCGCTCTTCGGGCCGCTGGCGGTGCTGTGGTTCTCCTCGACCTGGCTGGCGCGCATCAAGCGCGGCCGGCCCGATGGCTATTACACCCAGTACCTGCACTTGTGGGCCGCCCGCAGGGGGTTCGCGAGGTGCCGCTTCATCGAACACGAGGGCTGGTGGGACCTGGGCCGGTCCTTCGAGGGCTCGCTGGCTTCGCCCCTGCAGCTGCGCAGGGAAGCGACTCCCGCCGCGCGCAGCCGATCCTCATCCGAAAGACCTGACTGAGCCCACCCCCATTCCCATGAATCCCTACCTCGACGCCCTGGCTTCGGCCCGGGCACAGAACGCCACGCTGCGCCACGCGATCCTCATCGTGGCCGCCATGGGCGCCCTGGGCATGTATTACGCCCACTCCATGCCCAAGAACCTGGATCTGCACCTGGCGCCCAACGTCAAGGCCGGCGACAGCGTGCACGTGGAGAGCGGCAACGCGCCCGTGCCCGACACCAACGTCTATGGCTTCGCTTACTACATCTGGCAGCAGGTCAACCGCTGGCAGGCCGATGGCGCCAAGGACTATGGCTCGCAGATCTTCGCCCTGCAGGCCTTCGTGACGCCAGCCTGCCGGGCCCAGCTCGAAGCGGACATGCAGTCGCGCTACAACAGCGGCGAGTTGCGCTCGCGCACGCGGCAGATGACGGAGATCCCAGGCTTCGGCTACTCCAGCGCCCGCGTGGTCGCTGACGGACCCGACGCCTGGACCGTGCTGCTGGACATGCAGCTCATGGAGAGCTTCCGGGGCCAGAGCGTCAAGGACGCGTTCATCCGCTACCCGCTGCGCATCGTCCGCTACGACGTGGACCGTGAGAAGAATCCCTGGCGCATGGCCATCGACTGCTACGGCGCCAACCGTCCGGCGCGCCTGGAGATGAGCGAGGTGCAGGCAGTGCGCAGCGGCCAGGCCGCGCCTAAGCTGCCCACCACCCTCACCCCCGCGGCCCTCCCGCGCACGGCCGACCAGCGTGTGGACCCCAACAGTCCCCAAGCCACTCCCCTGCAGGCCCAGGGCGCCTCGGCGTCCGCATCCGCCGGTGCCGCTGCCAACACATCCACTCCTTCGTCCAGCCCTTCGCAATGACTGCTCACCGGACCATGCACCGCTTCACCTACCGACTCTCCGCGCTGGCTGCGGTCGCGGCCGCCTCGATGCTGCCCTGCCTGCTCCAAGCGCAGGAGGTCCGCCAGCTCTCCCTGGCCAACGTTCCACCGGACATGATCGATGCCGGGCCGCAAGGCACTCCGCCAGGGAGCGGCAAGCCCGCCGGCAGGAACGATGTCGACCTGGGACAGGATCTGTCTCCCGAGGGGACCAGCCCGCAGCCTGGGTCTGTGGGAGCCGCCTCGCCCGCGCGGGCTGCCGCCCAGGCAGCGCGCGCATCGTCATCCCCGTCCCGCACGCGCCGCCCACCCGCCACGGGCGCTGCCGCCCGCGCCGGCGTGGAGCGCGCCGTCTTCGAGCGCGCGCCCATCGCCGTACCCCTGCCCGTGGGACGTGAGCGGCTGATCACGCTGCCGGCGCCCGCCGCCCTGCATGTCCCGCGCGACATGGAGTCGGTGGCCCGCCTGGAGGTGATCGACCGCACGCTGTATGCCACCGCCCTCGTCCCCTTCACCACGTTGCGCATCGTCGCGGAATTGGTGGACAGCGGCCAGCAGATCCCGATGGATCTCGTTGCGGGCGATAGCACTTCCGCGGCCACGTCCGAACTGGAGGTGTTCGTGGTCGAGCCGGGCAAGTCCGGCCCCGCAGCAACCGCCACCGCCGGTGCCGCAGGGGGCGCCACCGCGGCCAAGGAGGCCGAGCCGGAGCAGCCCGCGGCCGACATGGTGCAGCTCACCCGCTACGCAGCTCGGATGCTCTATGCCCCACGCCGCCTGGCCTACGACCTCCCCGGCGTGCGCCAGGTGGAGGTGGGCACGCAGCCCGTCACCGGCCTGCTGCGTGGCGCCCTGGTGGAGGCCGCGCCCCTGGGCCAATGGCGCTCGGGCAACCTGTACGTGACGGCCGTGCGCGTGACCAACCGGGCGAGGACTCCGCTGGAATTGCCGCTGGAGGACCTCCGGGGGCGCTGGATCTCCGCGACCGCGCAGCACGGGCGCATCGGCCCGGCCGGCAGCGACTGGGACACCACCGCCCTGTACCTGGTGTGCGAGCGCGCCTTCGAGGCCTGCCTGTAACAGGAGAGCGAGCCCATGGCCACCACCAGCAACAAACTCATTCCCGTCCTGGGCACCGTCGGCGCCGCCGTCATCATCGGCGTGCTGTACCAGCAGTTCTCCGGACCCGCCCAGCCGAAGGCGGACGCCCCCATGAAGGCCGTCCCCGATCCTGCCAGGGCAAAGACCGCCCTCCCCAAGGCCGCCGGCGCCGACAACGACACGCCGGCCGAGACGCTCGCCACCGTGGTGGCCAGCAACACGCAGTTGCGCCAGGACGTGGCCAAGATCATCGAGACCAACAACCGCCTCACCGAGGAGAACCGGCGCTTGGGCGGTACCGGGGGCGCGGGCACCCAGGGATCGTCCAACAACCCGAGTGCCGCGTCCGTGCCGGCACCACAAGCCACGGGCAATTCCAGCACGTCCGCCACGGCCATCGATCCCCCCGCCGCCGACAAGTCCGTGCTGGGCAACGCGATCGACACCGCCGCCGAGGCGGCGGACACGCTCATGAAGGGCCTGCCTGGTTCGCCAAGTTCGTCCAGCCCGTCGACCACGCGCGGCCCGTCCACGGGATCGCAGGCCGTGCCAGGCTCGCGTGCCGGTGCGGCGGGCTGGTCGGATGCCGGTGCCGCCGCGCAGGCTGATTCGGCCGCCGGTGTGGTCCAGTACAAGCTCATGACCCCCATGGGCTACGTCGCGCACGTGGACCCGGCGCGGGGATCGGGCGCCGTGGTCACGACGCGGTTCGTGCGCACCACGCAACCGAGCGGCGATGCCGGCACCACGGGGCCGGCCGGGCCCGCCACGCAGGCCGCAAGAGCCGCCGCGCAGAGGGCCGAGGACATCCCCTTCTTCACGCTCCCCGAGAACTCCACGCTCGCAGGCGTCACCGCCATGACCAGCCTCATCGGCCGGGTGCCCATCGATGGCCGGGTGACGGACCCCATGCAGTTCAAAGCCATGGTCGGGCGCGACAACCTCGCCGCCAGCGGCTGGGAGCTGCCGCCCGACATCGCCGGCATGATCGTCACGGGCGTGGCCATCGGCGACATGGCGCTGTCGTGTTCCGAGGGCAAGGTGCGCTCGATCACCTTCGTCTTCAACGACGGCACCGTGCGCACCGTGTCCTCCCGCAACCGGGGCGGCGGGATCTCCACGGCAAGCGGATCGGGCGGCTCACCCGGGGGCGACATCGGCTTCATCTCGGACCTGCACGGCAACCCGTGCATCCCGGGCAAGTTCGTGACCAACGCGGCGAGCTACCTCACCGACATCAGCATGCTGCGCGGCATCGGCGTGGCCGGCCAGGCCTTCGCCGACGCGCAGCGCACGCAGCGCAACAACAACGACGGATCGACGTCCTCCTCGATCACGGGCGACCGGGGGCGCTTCGCCATGGGCCAGGCCGTGAGCGGCGCCACCGACGAGGTGACCCAGTGGATGCTCCAGCGCCTTCGCAACAGCTTCGATGCCGTGATCGTGCCCTCGGGTGCGCAGCTCGTCATCCATCTGGACCAGGAGATCCGCCTGGACAAAGCCGTCAACGCCCGCCGCCTGGTGCATCGCCAGCAGGGCGGCACCCAAATCGCACGAGGAGAACGCCATGGTCTCGAATGACCCGATCCCAACGACATCACGTCTGATGCCCGCAGCCTTGCTGTCCCTGGCCCTGCTGGGCTCCGGCTGTTCGGTCACCGGCAACCGCGAGTCGCCCATCAACGAGGTCACCCGCGGCAGCCCGACCGTCCTGGACATCTACCGCGGCAAGGCCGCGCCGAAGGAGGACGAGGGCGCACCCCTCGCTCGCACGCGCACCGCGCAGGACCGCCTGCGGGAGGACTCGCCCGCCAGGCCCATCGCCGCTGGCGATGCCGACACGCGCCGCTACTGGTCCGCCCTGGAGCCCATGCGCCAGCGATTTGCCCGCGTGCCCAACCCCGATCTGGTCATGGTGGTCTATCCGCACCTGGCGCGCGGCACCTACCCGGTGCCGGGTTACGTGACCACGTTTCCGATGTACGAGCAGACGTTCTACGCGCTGCCGGGAGAGGTCGAGCAGGACCTGCAGGTGGGCCGTGCCCTGCGTCCGGACGCGGGCGCGACTACAGCCAAGAGCACTCGCTGATTGCCTCAAGGCCGATAACACCAAGGCCGTTTTCACCGAGCCCACCACGAAGAACCTCCGATCCATGCTCCTCGATCTGATCCGACCCAAGCGCGCGCCCGGCTCCCCTGCCGAGGGCGCAGCCGCGACCACCACCGCCTCATCCGCCTCCAATGGCCAGACGGTGGCGCAGCGCCGGCGCATGGCCCTGCGCCCGCCCTCCTTCACCGACATGCTGCCCTATGTCGCCTACGAGAGCGAGGACAAGGTGTTCGTGCTCAAGGACGGGGCCACCCTCGGCGCGATGTTCGAGCTGTCCGCCATTCCGACCGAGGCTCAGGCCGCGCACGTGCTCGCCGAACATGCTCTCAAGGTGCAGGAAGCCCTGCAGGCGCTCCCCGAGTCGGACGCCTCCCCCTGGATCGTCCAGTTCTTCGCCAGCGACGACCGCAATCTCGGCCCTTTGGCGGGGGTGCTGCGTGACT
>NZ_BQXI01000060.1:0-10916 GCF_030158955.1 Acidovorax sp. SUPP1855
ATATCGAGCGGTTCTACAACCCGTTCAGAAAACACTCCAAATTGGACTACCTCAGCCCGGTTCAATTCGAAGAGCGGCAGCGCTTAATGGGCTAGGCAAACCGTCCGGGAAACCGGGGGAAGCCCAATCTGACTGCGCAAGAGCTGATTGCGTCCAGCCATTGCAAGAGCAATTTCGGACGTGATGAGTCTTTGCCTTTCACTTACGAGGAGTTGCAGAACGCAGTGCATCCCGATGATCTGATGCGGATGCGCGAGGCGGTGGCTCAAACCATTGCGACTGGCAAAGACTACCGAATCGAATATCGCATCCTTCGCCCGGATGGACAATTGGCATGGGTCAGGATATTGGGGCGCCTGGAATATGACGCGGCAGGCCGCCCCTCCTACATTGCAGGCATCTCTCAAGAAATCACCCATGCCATGCTGGGCAGGCGGCGCGCTGAATTGCTGGAACTGCTGGATCGCGAGGTTTACGGACCGACCCGTGAGCCTGGTGATATCGCTTACCACGCAGCAGAGGCCCTGGGCCGCGCTCTGGATGTGAGCCGTGCAGGCTACGGACTGCTGGACCGTAACACCCAAACCATCACCATCGAGCGCGACTGGAATGCGCCGGGAATCTCCACATTGGCGGGAACCCTGAACTGCCGCGATTTCGGCAGTTACACCAAAAACCTACAGCGAGGCGACACCGTCGTGCTGGCAGATGTACGCACCGATCCACGCACTCGCGATCATGCGGATGCATTTATTGCAATCCATGCCCAGTCGCTTATCAATGTGCCGGTCGGCGAAGATGGGAATCAGGTGGCGATGCTTTACCTGCACCATGCGGCCCCGCGCCATTGGACCGCAGAGGAACTGAACCTTGTTCGTGAAGTGGCGCACAGAACCTGGCACGCAGTGGAACGCCGCCGCGCCGAGCAGAATTTGCACGCCCTTGCAAACTCGCTTGAACAACAAGTGCAAGAGAGAACCACGGCGTTGATGAAGTCGGAAGCCGCGCTGCGGCAGTCCCAGAAGATGGAGGCGGTCGGCCAATTGACGGGTGGCTTGGCACATGATTTCAATAATCTTCTGGGAGCCATTTCAGGCAGTCTGGAATTGCTCAAGCGGCGGTTTGGCGAGGATTCTGGGGCGATGCGTTACGTCACTGTCGGGCAGACGGCCACGAAGCGCGCGGCGGCTTTGACACACCGTCTGCTGGCATTTTCACGCCAGCAGACGCTGGAACCCAAAGTGGTGAAAGTCAACCAGTTGATCAGCGGATTCGAAGACCTGGTGCGCCGCACGATCGGCCCCCACGTCATGTTGGAAGTGAAATGCGGAATCGACGTTTGGCCCATTCATGCCGATCCAAGTCAGCTTGAAAATGCGCTCTTGAATTTGTGCATCAATGCCCGCGATGCGATGTCCGAAGGTGGCAAGCTGGTGGTCGAGACTGCCAATCGAACGCTCGATGAGCGAGCAGCCGGTGAGGAGCAGATGTCGCCTGGCCAATACGTTTGCATTTCCGTGAGCGACAACGGCACCGGCATGACTGCAGACGTAGTGGCCCGGGCATTCGATCCGTTTTTCACGACGAAGCCGATTGGCGTAGGCACGGGCCTCGGGCTTTCGATGGTCTATGGCTTTGCGCGCCAATCCGGAGGACAAGCGCGGATCCATTCCGAGATGGGCGTGGGAACAACGATCCGCATGTTTCTCCCGCGGTACGCAGGCAAGGATATCTTGGCGGAGGATGCGCTGGATCGTGCCCCCGCTATCTCCACCGTCGGCTTGGGTGAGACCATTCTCGTGGTTGATGATGAAGCTTCGGTTCGAATGTTCATGGTGGAAATGTTGCAGGAACTGGGCTACCACGTGTTGGAAGCAGAAGCCGGTTCCAGTGCAATTCAAGTGCTTCAGAACAATGCGTCCATCGCACTGCTGGTCACCGATGTTGGTCTTCCTGGAGGTATGAATGGAAGGCAGCTGGCGGATGCTGCCCGCAAGATCCATCCTTCCATGCGGGTTCTGTTTGTGACTGGCTATGCCGAAAATGCCGTTCTCAGCCACGGCCAACTTCCGTCAGGGATGCAGGTGTTGACGAAACCTTTTCAGTTGGAAGTGTTTGGTCTGAAGATTCAGTCCTTGATGAATTCCACGACGAATGTGCACGCCGATCCTGCATTTTGATCACGGAACAACCGACGTCATGGACGGACGTCCATCGTCAATGTCGATTGGGTAATGCTTCGCTCATCCGTTCACGACGCGTTCCAGATCGGATGAGAGGGTTTGGAGAGGCTTGATCGCGCCTTCCGGGACCTGTAGGACAACAACGGTAAACGAGCATCGGCGAGTCCCGGTGGCGCAGGCGCGGGCTAGCATGGCCCGAAGAAAACGCCTATGACCATGCCCCCTGAGACCTCGCCTCCTTCCGTTTCGCCCACCCCTTCGGCGCCCGTCCCCCCCCGGCGGCGGTCGCGGCTGCCCCTTGCCGCGGTGGCGGGGCTGCTCGTCGTGCTGCTGCTGTTGCTGGCCTTCGTGGCGTGGTTCGACTGGAACCGGGCCAAGCCCTGGATCAACCAGCAGGTCAGCGAGGCCACCGGCCGGCGCTTTGCCATCGAGGGTGATCTGACTGCCCATTGGCAGTGGCCGCAGCCCGTGGAGACCGGCTGGCGCCGCTGGGTGCCGGGCGTCACGGTGCAGGCGGACCGTCTGGTGATGGACAACCGGGCGGACTTCGGCCACTTCGGGGCCCTGGATGTGCAGACGGACGACGCCTCCACCGCCACGGTGCAGGCGCGTGCCGACAAGGCGGCCGCATCGGCCACGCCCTCGGCATCCACCGCATCGGCGCCTTCCGCACCCGCCCAGACTGCACCGGCCGACAGCACGGCTTCCGTGCCCGCTAACGGCCAGCCCATGGCCACCCTCGGCAGCGTGAGCGCATCGCTCAGGCTGCTGCCACTGCTGTCTCGCCATGTGGCCATCGACACGCTGGTACTCACCGTGCCCGACGTGGCGCTGGCCCGCAAGGCTGACGGCAGCAACAACTGGACCTTCGACCGCCCCGCCAAGGACGGCGGGCCGGCGAAGCCCAATCCCTGGAGCGTGAGCGTGGGACGGCTCGTGGTGCGCGATGGCCAGCTGGCCTATGCCGATGCCGTGAAAGACCTGGCCTTCACCGCCAAGCTCGGGACCATCGACACGCCCGCCGGACAGTCGCCCGGCCCGTACGGCGTGCGCTTCGAGGTGCGGGGCCGCTACGCCAAGGCCCGCATCCAGGGCCGTGGCGAAGGCGGGCACGTGATGGACCTGCGCGAAAAGGTCGTGGACTACCCGCTGCGGTTCAAGGCGAAGGCCGGCACGGTGGAAGCCGAGGTGGAAGGCATCCTGTCCAACCCGGCCGCGCTGTCGGGCATGGACCTGAAGGTGATGCTCAAGGCCGAGAGCATGGCCGACCTGTACGACCTCACCGGCCTGGTGCTGCCGAACACGCCGCCGTTTCGCACGAGCGGCCGGCTGGTGGGCAGCCTGGAGCCGGACAACGCGGTGTGGGAGTACCGCGATTTCGACGGCACCGTGGGAGGCAGCGACCTGCACGGCAGCCTGACCTACACGTCGGCCAAGCCACGCCCGCGCCTCAAGGGCACGATGACCTCCAGGAAGCTGCGCCTGGCCGACCTGGGGCCCGTGCTGGGCGCGCCGACGGGCGAAGGCAAGGCGGAAAAAGGCACCTCCAAGCGCCCCGGCAAGGTGCTGCCCGACGTGGCGTTCGCCACCGACCGCTGGAATGCAATGGACCTGGACCTGACCTTCAGCGGCCAGCAGATCGTGCGCGACGAGAGCCTGCCGATCGAAAACCTGCGCGTGCATGCGGTGATGGACAACGCCCTGCTCACCCTCTCGCCCCTGCAGTTCGGCGTGGCGCAAGGCAAGATCGATTCCACCGTGGTGCTGGACAGCCGCACGAAGCCGCTCAAGGCCCAGTTGCGCGGCAGCGTGGAAGGGCTGCGGCTGTCGGGCCTGTTCCCCAAGGTCGAACTGATGGAAAAGAGCTTCGGCCGGCTCGACGGCGCTGTGGCCTTGAACGGCAGCGGCCAGTCGGTGGCCAGCATGCTGGGCAGCGCCAGCGGCGAAACCCGCCTGTACATCCGCGATGGCCGTTTCAGCAAGCAGATGCTGGACCTGGCCGCGCTCAACGTGGGCAGCGTGGTGGTGGCCAAGCTCTTCGGCGACGACAAGGAAGTGCAGCTGCGCTGCGCCGTGGCCGACTTTGCGGTGAAGGACGGCATCGCACAGACCCGCTCGGTGAAGCTGAGCACCAACGAGGCCACGGTGGAAGCCACCGGCACCGCCGACCTGGGCCGCGAGCACCTCGATCTGCGCATCAAGCCCGAATCGCTGCAGTGGAAGTTCTTCTCCCTGCGCACACCGCTGTATGTGAAGGGCCCGTTCGCCGATCCCAAGGTGGGCCTGGAAGCCGGCCCGCTGCTGCTGCGCGCGGGCGCCGCCGTGGCGGCCGCCGTGGTCGCGCCGGTGGCGCTGGCGCTGGCACCCATCACGGTGCCTGCGGCGGACGACGACGAGAACTGCGCGGTGCTGCTGGCCCGCGCCGGGGACAAGGTGCAGGGCGGCGCCGCGGGGGCAGCCCCGAAGCCGCCGGTCTCCACGCCGGCCAAGGCGCGCTGAGGCAAACATCGATTGCTATATTTTTAATAGCAAATCCCCCTAGAAGAATATGCGCTGGAAGCCTTTTGGGCTTTGAGCGCAGTTCTGGTGAGTGGACTGCGACAGCGGACATGGCGGCCTTCCCGGCCACCCCATCCATGTGCCGGCATGCCGGATGCCCATGCCCTCAGTGGAAATCCCGGCTGCCATCGAGCGCCTGGGCCAATCGCCCGAGCAGTGGCGTCATGTCCTTGCAGCGCTGGGCCACGAGGTGGCACACCGCTCCGCCCTGCCCGGCCGGCACGCCCGGCGGCAGCGGGCTGGCCTGCCAAAGCCCCTCCACGGCCAGCAGGCGCGAGCGCAACAGCGCATTGCGCCAGGTCTCCACGAGCGACGGCCAGACGATGACGTTGACCGGCCCGGTCTCGTCCTCCAGCGTGATGAACATGGTGCCGTTGGCCGATCCCGGCCGCTGGCGCACGGTGACGATGCCGCAGGCGCGCACGCGGCGGCCGTTGGGCATGTCGCGCAGCGCGAGGGCGGTCAGCAGCCGCCAACGCTCCAGCCGGCCGCGCAGCAGCGCCAGCGGATGGCGGCGCAGCGTGAGGCCCGTGGCCGCGTAGTCGAACAGGATCTCCTCGCCTTCGGGCGCCTCGGGCAGGGCCAGGGGTGCCTCGTTCACCGCCGCGTCCTGCAGCAAGGCCGGCGCGCGCCATTGCGCCGCGGCGTCCCAGGCCTGCTGGCGCCGGTGGCCCGACAGGGAGCGCAGCGCATCGGCCGCGGCCAATGCCTGCAGCGCGGGCCGGTCCAGCCGGGCGCGCAGGGCCAGGTCTTCGGTGCCGGCGAACGCCTGGACCGCGCGCGCCGCGACCAGCCGCTCGGCCGCGCCCTTCGCCAGCCCGGCCACCAGCCGCAGGCCCATGCGCACGGCCGGCTGCGGGTCGGCCACGCCGCGCACGGGCTGGGGCTCGCCCTCCAGGGCCGCGTCCCAGTCGCTGTGCACCGCATCGATGGGCAGCACGCGCACGCCGTGGCGCACGGCGTCCTGCACCAGTTGCGAGGGCGTGTAGAAACCCATGGGCTGCGAATTGAGCAGCGCCGCCAGAAAGCATGCGGGCTCGTGGCACTTGAACCAGCTGCTCGCGTAGGCCAGCAAGGCAAAGCTGTAGGCATGGCTTTCGGGGAAGCCGTATTCGCCGAAGCCTTCGATCTGCCGGAAGATGCGCCGGGCGAAATCTTCGCTGTAGCCGTTGTCCGCCATGCCCTTCATGAAAGGCCCTTCGAAGCGGTGCACGCCGCCAGTGCGCTTCCATGCGGCCATGGAGCGGCGCAGGTCGTCGGCCATGCCCGCCGTGAAGCCGGCGGCGATGATGGCGATCTGCATGACCTGCTCCTGGAAGATGGGCACACCCAGGGTGCGCTCCAGCGCCGGACGCAGGCTTTCGTGCTCCATGGGGGGCTTCTGGCCAGGCACCCTGCGCTCCCGGGCCTGCAGGTACGGGTGCACCATGCCGCCCTGGATCGGCCCCGGCCGCACGATGGCCACCTCGACCACCAGGTCGTACAGCTCGCGCGGGCGCAGGCGCGGCAGCATGCTCATCTGCGCCCGGCTTTCGATCTGGAACACGCCCACGGTGTCGGCCGCGCAGATCATGTCGTAGGTGGCGCCGTCCTCGCGCGGGATGCCGGCCAGGTCCCAGTGCTCGCCACGCAGCACGGCGCGCAGGTCGAGGGCGCGGCGCAGCGCGCTCAGCATGCCCAGGGCGAGCACGTCCACCTTCATGAGGTGCATGTCGTCCAGGTCGTCCTTGTCCCATTGGATGATGGAGCGGCCGTCCATGCTGGCGGGCTCCACGGGCACCAGCCGCGTGAGCTTGCCCTCGGTGAGCACGAAGCCGCCGACGTGCTGGCTCAGGTGGCGCGGAAAGCCCTTCAGATCGCGCGCCAGCTTGAGCCACAGTTCGGCGACGTGCGGCGCCAGCGGCTCGTCCACGGCCTCGGCCAGTTCCTGCAGGCGTTCGGTGGCGATGGCCTCGTCGAACCAGTGGTGGTCCTTGGCGAAGGCATCGATGAGCGCGGGCGCCACGCCCAGGGCCTTGCCCACGTCGCGCAGCGCGCTGCGCGTGCGGTAGCTGATGACCACGGCCGCGATGGCCGCCCGCTCGCGGCCGTACTTGTCGTAGATGTACTGGATGACCTCTTCGCGCCGGTCGTGCTCGAAGTCCACGTCGATGTCGGGCGGCTCGTCGCGCTCCTTGCTGATGAAGCGCTCGAACAGCAGCCGCGTCTTGGTCGGATCGACCGCCGTGACCCCGAGGCAGAAGCACACCGCCGAATTGGCGGCGGAGCCCCGCCCCTGGCACAGGATGCCCCGGCTGCGGGCGTAGCGCACGATGTCGTGCACGGTGAGGAAGTACATCTCGTAGCGGCAGTGCGCGATGAGGTCGAGTTCCTTGGCGATCTGCGTGCGCACGGCCTCGGGCACGCCCGTCGGATAGCGGGCCTGGGCGCCCTGCTCGGTGTACCAGGCCAGGGCTTCGCCCGGGGTCATGCCGGGTGGCACGGTTTCCTTCGGGTACCGGTAGCGGATCTCGTCGAGGCTGAAGGCGCAGCGCGCCGCCACGGCGAGCGTGGCGGCCAGCAGCGCAGGCGGGTAGATGGCGGCCAGCCGCATGCGCGCGCGCAGGTGCCGCTCGGCGTTGGGCTGCAGCGCGAAGCCGCATTCGGCCACGGGCCGCCCCAGGCGCACGGCGGTGACCACGTCCTGCAGGCGCTTGCGGCCACGCACGTGCATGTGCACGTCGCCCGCCGCCACCAGCGGCAGGCCGAGCGCCTGCCCCACCTGCTCCAGCGTGGTCAGCCACAGGCTGTCGTCGGGGGCCAGGGGTTGCTCCACGGCCAGCCAGGGGGCGATGCCCCACGGGTTCAATTGGGCCAATGCCTTAGAAAAACATGCCTCGATAGCTATTAAATCAGTAGCATCCAGGCAATCGCGGCGTGGTGCCAGCAGCACTTCGCAGCCGCGCAGCATCGCGAAGTCGGTGCCGGCGTGCAGGCGGTATTCGCCCTTGGGGGCTGCTTGGCGCGCGGCGGTGATGAACTCGCACAGGTTGCCCCAGCCCTCGGCGTCGCGCGCCAGCGCCACCAGGCGCAGATCGCCCCAGGCGAACTCGCTGCCCACGATGAGTTTCAGGCCGAGCCGCTTGGCCACGGTGTGCGCCCGCACCACGCCGGCCACCGAGCATTCGTCGGTGATCGCCAGCGCCGCGTAGCCCAGCTCCGCCGCGCGCTGCACCAGTTCGGCGGGATGCGAGGCGCCGCGCTGGAAGCTGAAGTTGGTAAGGCAATGCAGCTCGGCATAGTCCGGCAGGGCATGCGCGGGCCGGGTCGGTGGCCCACCCGGGGATGGGAAGGCGGTGACGCCGCTCATCCGAACACCCCGTGCAGGAACCACTCGTGCCGGCCCGCTTCACGCGTCCCCGCCCATTGCCGAAAGATCCACACCGTGCCCACGGTGTCGTTGTGGGCCACGAAATAGTCGCGCCGCTCCAGGTGCTGCGAGGCGTCCCACCAGCCGCCATCGAAGCGGTGGGGACCGGCCAGCAGGCGCAGCGGGCCGTGCCACAGCGGGCGGCTGCCCTGCAGGGCCAGGCGCTGGGGCGGGCGCAGCAACCAGCCGGGCCACAGCGCGGCATCGGCGGCCACGGCGGCGGGCCGGGGATCGCGGTGGTCGGCAGTGCTGGCGCTGCTGCCAGCACTCCCTGCGCCGCCGTCGCGGCGGGCCGATCCCGTGGCACGGCCATCGTCCGCCCTGCCCGCCCCCGCCGTGGTCGCGGCACCCCCTCCAGAGCGTGCCCGGGGGGAGCGCGTGCCGGCGGGCCCCGGCACCGGTGCGGCCTGGCCCGCGGCCGGCTCCCAGCGCAGCATGCATTCCGGCCGATGGTCCGCCTGCAGCACGGCCACCTGCACCTGCTGCGCCCCGAGCCGGGCCGAGACCCGCTCCACCCACTGGTGCCAGGGCTCGCCCTGCGCGCGCCGTGCGTCTTCGGGGCTGGGCGGCAGGAGGCTGGCACTGGCCTCGGCCCAGGGACGGGTTTCTGTGCCGCTCAGGGTGATCCGGTTCACCGGCGCGGCCAGGCGCTGGCGGCCCAGGTGCTCGGCGAGCAGGCGGCGCAGATGGGCCAGGTCCTGCGTGGGCTCGGCCGTGCGCACCGTCAGGCTTTGCTGGGCCGGCAGGTCCACGCCGTCGATGCGGCGCAGGTCGTGGCGCCAGGCCAGCTCCAGCGCCAGCACGCCCTGCTGGCGCGCCTGCAGCCAGCCGTGCAGCACCCCGAGCAGCCGGTTGGCGGACCACAGCAAGGTGCCGGCCGATTCGGCCAGCGCGGGCAGCTCGGCCGACAGCGAAAAGCGCTCGGGCAGCTCGATCCAGGGCAAGGGATGGGGCACGTCGCCAAAGGCCTGGTCCAGCGCCCGCAGCGCATCGGCCCCGAACCGGCGCGCCACGCCCGCCCGCGGCAAGGCCCGCAGCGCGCCGAGCGTGCGGCAGCCCATGCGCTCCAGGCTGGCGGCGTGCGGGCGCAGGGCCGCCAGGGTGCGCAGGGGCAGGTCGTGCGGCAACCGGCGCGGCGGGCGATGCGCGGGGTCGGCCTGGGCCAGCCGCAGCAGGGCCAGGGCTTCGAAGGCCGTGGCGCCTTGGGCCAGTGCCGGGTCGCCGCCGGAGGGCTGCGGCAGGCGACCGGCGGCCTTGTCCCTGTCTTTTTCTGCTCCTTGCCCTGGTCCGGGCCGCTCGGGCTCTGGCGCCTTCTGCGCTGCAGCGGTCCCTGCCGTTTCGGCATGCCCGCAGAACCCCGGCCGGTGCTGCCGGATCAGCGAAAGCAGCCGGGCCCGGCCGCCCCAGAGGCGCTCGGTGCTGGCCACCTCCAGCAGCAGGGCTTCGTCGAGCAGCGCCACCCGGGGCGTGAAGCGCAGCGCCCACCAGCCCGCCGAGGCGGCCGGGGCGCCGGGCGGCAGCTCATCCAGCGACGAAGGCACGGCGATCCAGTGCATGGACCCGCTCCTGGTGTACCGCCACCCCCTGTGACGCACCGGGCACCGGCCGCTGCGCAGCCGGCGTGGAGGCATCGCCCGGAAACCGGCGCGCCTTCAACGCCCGCATCGCCGCCAGCACGGCGGACAGCGCGGACGCATGCGCGCAGACCGGCACCGGCTGCATCAACGGCGGCCCGCGCCGCTTGAGAACATGCACCTGAAGCACGCCGGGCACCCTGCCCCCGTCCGGCCATCCCGGGACTTGCGCCGGAGCCGGCAGCTCCGGCGCGCGCCCCAGCGCTGGCGAACCTTCGGCCCCCTGAATCCCCTGGATCGCTGGAACGCCCTGCACCACCCACAGCCGCAGCGGCGCGGGCGAGGCTTGCCGGCGAAGGTCCTGCGGGCGGAACACCCAGAGCAGCGCCGCCTGCTGGGCCGCGGCCAGCTGCAGGCGGCGCAGCGCTTCGGGCGGCGCCTGGGGCAGCCAGGCCAGCACGGCCAGCACGTCGCGGCAGCGCAGGGCCTGCTCGCTGGCCCAGGCGGCCGACTGGTCGTGCCGCGAAGGCAGGGGGCGCACGCGGCACAGCCGGTCGGCCGGCAGGCCCGCGGCCTGCAGCGCGGGAGCGAAGGGTTCGGCGGGCGGTGCCACCAGCACCACCTGCCCGCCCCGCTGCGCCGCCGCCCGGGCCAGCGCCGGCAGCACCAGAGGCCACTCGGCCCCGCCCTGCGGCGGCTGCAGCACCTCGGTCATGGCCCCCAGCGGCCATCCGCCACCGGGCAGCGCCGCATCCAGCAGCGCATGGCCCGAAGGCTGCACGCGCCCCTGCTGCGCCGTCAGTACATCGCCCTGCCACACACCGGGCAGTTCCAGGCGGGCAGCGCTTTCCCTGCGGGCGGCGGCGTCCGGCGGGAGAGAGGCAAGGGCAAGGCGGGACATGGGATGGGCATCGAAGACTGTTTAAATATACAGTATTAGAATCCGTTGCGGCCCAGCGCATCCGCAGATACCGCCCCATGAAAAAAGCCTGCGGGCATGCAGGCCGGCAGGCTTTGGCGGGTTCAGCCCCGGGCACCAGGGCGGCGGCCGGGACAGAGAAACCTTGACCCGTCCTGGAATAGGTTGACACCTATGCGGGACTGAACCCTAGCCGTAATTGGCTTGCAAGAGACGCCCGGTGCACCGCATCGGGCGTTTTGTATTCTAGGGACAGGTGGGGCCGCTGCTCG
>NZ_BQXI01000061.1:0-10515 GCF_030158955.1 Acidovorax sp. SUPP1855
TGATCCACCACCGCCAGCTTAAAGGCCAGTGTGTAGTCCTTCTGCGTTCTCTTAACCCATTGATCCACTTGACTTTCCTTTCTGATGAACAGAAAGGTGTCAACCTCATTCAGGACGGGTCAGAGGCGTTCGCCCCTTTCTTCTTTCCCTTCCCTTTTTTTCTTTTCCCACGGCGGGTGGAATGCCTTCGTCTTGCACCAGGCCCGGGTGACCTCAGGCAAGGAGCGCGGCGGTCGGTTTTTCGGCGGCCCGGAGGTTCCTTGTTATTCCATTAAAGGTTCTATCAATACATAGCAGTAGTAGTAGAGGAGCCCCGTTTCTGTGGACAAGACCGATTTCCTCAACGCTGCCAAGCACTTGGATGGCCGCAAACCCTGTGGCGCTGGCCGGGTGAACCGACATGCCGGGCGACAACAACTTCGGCGCATCGGCATCTTCTGTGGATAACCCATGGGTTGCTCTGGAAATGTCCCCAGGCTTGTCCACAATGCGCCCCGGATCGGCATCGGCCAAAGAAAAAGGGCCCCGAAGGGCCCTTGTTGGCATGGATGAAGCAGGCAGGGATCAGAAGTGGTACGCGTAGCGCAGCTGCACGAAGTTCTCGCCCGGGTTGGGCTTCTTGATGCCCGCGTTGGACAGGTGCTGCACCCGCAGCACGATCTCGTGCTGGCGCTGCGCGCCCAGGCTGTAGCCCACGCCCAGGTGGGAGCCGAAGTTGTAGCGGGTGCTGAACTCCTTGTCGGGGGTGTGGTACTTGCGGTCGGCATACGTGATGCCGACGCCCCCTTCCCAGAACCAGTTGGCGCGGCCGTTGTCCGGGCGCAGGCGGAAGGTGGGCGTGAAGCCGACCACGGTCAGGTCGCCTGAGCCGTTGACCCCGTTGTACGACCAGCGGCTGGCGGAAATGTCCCAGTAGCCGCGCACTTCATTGCCCCACAGCTCGCTCTGCCAGTTCCAGGGCAGCGTCACACCCACGGCGGCGGAATCGGTCTGGTGTTCTGCCCAGCCGCCTTGCACGTAGACGGACGGGCTGGTGCCCGAAGGCTGGGCGTGAACGGCGCCTGCGCCGGCGACGCAGGCCAGCGCCAGGAAAAAAGCGTTCCCGCGCAGCAGGGCGCGGGAACGCAGGAGGTGGGTGATCGGCATGGAAATTCCCTCGATGGAATGACTGTGGGTTTGCACAACGTGTGTAACCCACTGTATTCCGCCCATCGGGGGGTGCGTTGTAGGCAGTCGCCTCAACCGTACTGATCGGTCGGGATCTGACCGGAGGGTATGCAGGGATGTCCAGACTCTGCGCAAACCCCCCGGACCGGTCGCTTACTGCGGCGCGGGTGCGGGCACCGGCGGCACGGCCGGGCGTTCGCCGCGCGGGCCGCCGTGGCGTCCGTCCTTGCCGCGTTCACCATCGCGTGGGCCGCCCATGCCGGGGTGGCGGTGCATGCGGCGGCTTTCCTGGTCGAAGGTCTTTTGCTGCGCCGGGGTCAGCGTGGCGTAGAACGCCTTGGTGGCTTCATCGCGGCGGTCGGCTTCCGCGCTGTGCTGGGCGCGCATGGCCCGCATGCGGTCGATGCGCTCGGGCGTGGTCAGCTGGTCGAGGCCCTTGGGATCGAGCCGCGCGCCGCGCTCCTGCGGCTGCATCGCGGCCTTGAAGGTGTCCCAGGCGGGCTGCTGGGCCGGGGTGAGCTGCAGCTTTTGCTGCAGGGCGTTGGCACGCTGCTCCATGTGCGCCTTGCGCTGCTCGGGGCTGGGCATGCGGTGGCGCGGGCCGTCCTGCGACTGGCCGGCGGCGGGCGGCGCGGACGGGGCGGGGGGAGGGGTCTGCGCGAAGGCGGGCGCGGCGAGGGCGGCCAGCAGGGCGGTGGCGGCGGCGGCGCCGGCGATGCGTCGTTGGAAGAAGATGGACATGGTGGTTCCTTTCTTGCCCCAGGGGGCGAGTGGGTCCGCCGCAACGACCGTTGCAGCGGTTGAGGGCCAGTGTCTTCCCCCTGTGTAACGCCGGCGTGAGGCGTTCGTGTGGCTGTGTAAAGTTGTGACAAGGGTTGGTTGCCCTGTCCGTGCAATGGGGGACGGGAATGGCCCCATGCCGGCGTATCGATTGCCTGTGAAGCTATTAAATAAATAGCAAACGGGGTGCCATGCCGGTGAAGGCCGCGCCAGGCCGCGGGCCCGGCGCCGACCGCACCCCCGACAATGGCACCCCGTTGCACCGCGCCGCGCCCCCGGGCGGGCGCCCCAGGGTGTGCCAATGAACGTCAGAGCTGAAGGATTTCCGTGTTCAAGAACATGATCGTGTACCGCATCGCGCCGCAGTGGCAGGTGGACCTGTCGCAGGTGGAAGAGGCGCTGGCCAAGACGCCGTTCGTGGAGTGCGGCGCCACGCAGGAAAAATCGCTGGGCTGGGTGCCGCCGCGGGGCGACGCGCACGGCCTCATGGCCGAATCCGTGGGCGGGCAGTGGGTGCTGCGCTTCATGGTCGAGTCCAAGATGCTGCCCGGCTCGGTGCTCAACCGCAAGGTCAAGGAAAAGGCCGCGCGCATCGAGCAGGAAACCGGCCGCAAGCCCGGCAAGAAGGAAGCCAAGGAGCTCAAGGACGAGGCCAAGCTCGACCTGCTGCCCATGGCCTTCACCAAGCAGGGATCGATGTGGGTGTGGATCGACCCGCAGGCCCACTGGCTGGTGCTGGACACCAGCAGCCAGTCGCGGGCCGACGAGGTCGTCACGCTGCTGGTCGAGGCGCTGCCCGGCCTGTCGGTGGCGCTGCTCGATACGCAGACCTCGCCCCAGGCCGCCATGTCGCACTGGCTCAGCACGCAGGAGCCGCCCGTGGGCTTCAGCGTGGACCGCGAGTGCGAGCTCAAGAGCGCCGACGAGGCCAAGGCCGTGGTGCGCTATGCCCGCCATCCGCTCGACATCGACGAGGTGCGCGAGCACATCGCCGCCGGCAAGCTGCCCACCAAGCTCGCGATGACCTGGGACGACCGCGTGTCCTTTTTGCTGAGCGAAGGCCTGCAGGTGCGCAAGATATCGTTCCTGGACACGGTGTTCGAAGGCACCAAGGCCGATGACGGCGGCTTCGACACCGACGTGGCCATCGCCACGGGCGAACTCAGCAAGTTGATTCCCGACCTGATCGAGGCGCTGGGTGGCGAAGGCCGCACCGAACTGGGCGGCACGCCCCCGGCAGCGCCGGCGGCCGGCACTGCCGCCCCTGCGCCTTCGAGCAGCCCTGCTGCCGTGGCGGCCGATGGTGCCGAAGACGACGACGCACCGTTCTGACCCGCGGGCCCGTGGCCCGGGACAGCGCGCTGCCGCGCGGGCGCGAACCCGCATCGCCGTGGGGCCATCGTTTGGCGATGCGCCCCGCTGCGTGCACGATGGCTGTCGCGGCAGGGCCGGCCTGGACCGATGGCCGACCGGCGCATTCCCCACGTCCCGTGAAAACCGTTGCCTGGAGGTATCCGATGACCGTCATCACCCGTTCCGTTGTCAGCACCGCCGTCGCCCTGGCGGCCCTGTGCGCCGGCCCCGCGCAGGCGCACCACGGCTGGTCCTGGGCGGAAGAAGCCCAGTCCGAGCTGGCCGGCACCGTGCAGCGCGTGCAGATCGCGCCGCCCCACCCGACGCTGGAGGTCAAGACCGCCGAGGGCGCCGTCTGGCGCGTGGAGCTGGGCAATCCGTCGCAGACCGAGCGCTCCGGTTTCACCGCGGCCTCCGCCAAGCCGGGCGATGCCATCACCGCCATCGGCAACCGTGACCGGGACACTTCCCAGCGGCGCATGAAGGCCGTGCAGATCCAGGTCGGTGGCAAGACCTACGACCTCTACCCCGAGCGCATCCAGAGCCCCAAACGCTAGAAGGCCCCATGGATTTCGCCGGGCTCACGCCCCTGCTGGACACCCTGGCCGCGTCCGCCCCGGCCGCGTGGCTGCGCCAGTCCGGCACGGCCTACTTGGTGGTCAACGCCTTGCACATCGCCGTGCTGGGCCTGGGCGTGGGCGCCGCCGTGCTGCTGGACCTGCGCCTGTGGGGCGCCATCGGCCGGCGCATTCCGCTGGCGCTGCTGGGTCCGTTCCTGTCGCGCGCGGCGGGGGCGGGGATCGCGCTGGCCCTGGTCACCGGGCTGTGGCTGTTCGCCACCCGGCCGGCCGACTACCTGGCCAATCCGGCATTCCTGGTGAAGGTGGCGGTCATCGGGCTGGCGCTGCTGAATGCGCTGGCGCTGCATGCCGGCGGGCACTGGGCGCGCGCCCTGCGCGAAGGGCGCGCTGGCGGCTGGGTGCGCATGCAGGCCGCGGTGTCGCTCGCGCTGTGGCTGGGGGCCGTGCTGGCGGGGCGCTGGATCGGATTTCTCTGAGAACGTCGGGCGATTGAGCGCCAACGCGATCTCCAAAAAGACATTGAACAGGTTCTCAGGGTCCGTGCGGCTACCATCCCGGCCATGGCGCTCAACTGGGTCTGGATCGGGTTCTTCACCGTGGCGTTCGCCACGGCCGTCGTGCGCTGGCTGCTGGGCGCGGACGGCATCTTTCAGGCCTTGCTGGCCGCGCTGTTCGATGCGGCCCGCTCGGGCTTCGAGATCTCGCTGGGCCTGGCCGGCGTGATGGCGCTGTGGCTGGGCCTGCTGCGCGTGGGCGAGCGCGCCGGCATGATCGAGCTGCTCGCCCGCGCCGCCGCCCCGCTGCTGCGCCGGCTGTTCCCCGGCGTGCCCGACGGCCACCCGGCGCAGGGCGCGATGACCATGAACCTCTCGGCCAACCTGCTGGGCCTGGACAACGCCGCCACGCCGCTCGGCCTCACGGCCATGCGCGAACTGCAGACCCTCAACCCCGGCCCGCCCGACACCGCCAGCAACGCGCAGATCATGTTCGTGGTGATGAACACCGCGGGGCTCACGCTCATTCCCACCTCGGTCATCGCCATCCGCCAGAGCCTGGCCCTGAAGCAGGGGTTGGGCGCGGGCTTCAACGCGGCGGACATCTTTTTGCCGACGCTGCTGGTCACCTTCGCGTCGCTGCTGGCGGGCGTTCTGGCCGTGGCCGTGTGCCAGCGCCTGCCCCTGTGGCGCGCGCGTCTGCTGCTGCCCGTGCTGGCCGTGGCCGGGCTGCTGGCAGCGGCCGTCACTGCGCTCGCCCGGTTGCCGGCCGAGCAGGCCGCGCGCATCGCCGGCACCACCGGGGCCGCGGTCATCCTGGGCGTGGTCATGCTCTTCGTGCTGGCGGGCGCCGTGCGGCGCGTGAACGTCTACGACGCCTTCATCGAAGGCGCCAAGGAAGGCTTTGGCGTGGCGGTGCAGATCGTGCCGTACCTCATCGCCATCCTCGCGGCCATCGGCGTCTTCCGCGCGGCCGGCTGCATGGATGCGCTGCTGGGTGCCATCGGCGCGGGCGTGACGGCGATGGGCTGGGACACCGCGTTCCTGCCGGCCCTGCCCGTGGGGCTGATGAAGGTGCTTTCTGGCGCCGGCGCGCGGGGCCTGATGATCGATGTCATGCAGACGCACGGCGTCGATTCCTTCGCCGGCCGCCTGGCCGCCATCGTGCAGGGATCGACGGAAACCACCTTCTACGTGCTGGCGGTGTACTTCGGCAGCGTGGGCATCCGGCACGCGCGGCATGCGCTGGCGTGCGCGCTGGTGGCGGATGCGGTGGGGCTGGCGGCGGCGATCGGGGTGGGGTACGCGATGCTGCGGTGACTGCGCTGCCTCTCAAACCTTGGACAATTCACCCCTTCGACTGCCATCCCATTCACGCCTTCCCTCAGAAAGCCTTTCCGTGACCGACGCTCCGCAACGCCCCGACCTGCCCGACCACCTCTCCATCGACCCGCGCAGCCCGCACCATGTCGCCGCCGTGTTCGAGCACGACATCGGGATCCGCTTCAATGGCAAGGAGCGCTTCGACGTGGAGGAATACTGCGTGAGCGGGGGCTGGGTGAAGGTGCCCGCGGGCAAGACGGTGGACCGCAAGGGCCGGCCGCTGATGATCACGCTCAAGGGCGCAGTGGAAGCGTTCTACAAGTGAAAACCCCGCCATGCCGGCGGATTGTTTGCCTGGATTTCTATTAAAAAGATAGCAAATCGACGGCGTTGCCTGTCGCGGCGGATTCCCGCCTGCCGGGCCGTCCGCCGCGCGCCCTCAGGCGCGGCTCACTCGCACTGGAAGCGCGTCTGCAGCGTGGCCGGGTTCTTCGTGGTGCTCGATCGGGCGGTGCAGCGCTTCACCGAATCGTCCACGCGCTGCACCACGCGCACGGCGCCGCCGGCGTAGTCGCACGCGAGGAACTTGCCCTGCGGGTAGTCGCCTTCGAAATTCCACACGGCCGTGGCGCCCCCCTTGCCGGGCTTGTCCGACTGGGGCATGAGGGCGGCGCCCTGGGCGGGCGGGCCGTCGAAGACGTTGTGGCCGGTCAGGCGCAGGGGGCGCTGGTCGAGCACGATCTCGGTGCCGGCCGGCAGGCCGGCGGCCTCCGCGCGGGGCGAGGTGAGGCGCACGGTGGCCGGGCAGTCCAGCGATGACGTGGCGGCAACAGCGGGAGCGGACAGGCCTGCGGCGGCGGCCGCCAGGGCGAAGGCGAGGGCCGCGCTATGGGCGGTCGGTCGGCGCAGAAGGGGGGCTGGGCTCATGGGGCCTTTCCTGGGTCGGTCACTCGATGACGGAATACGCGGCGGCGTTGTTGCTGGGATCGACGAAATCCCCGTTCTTGCGCTGGACCTGGGGGCGGATGTAGCGCATGGACACCTTGGGTTTTTGCGTATCGCTCAGCCACTGGTCCATGACCCAGATGCCGCCGGGGTCCTGCGAGATGAAGAACGCCGCGTGGTTGCCCGTGGGCAGGCTGCCGTAGTGGCCCTTGCCGTTGAAGGTGGCGATCGCCGTGCCCTTCTTGATGTTGGCGTTGCCGAAGACGGTCTCGCCCGGTTTCCAGGAACTGGTGTGGGGCAGTTGCGCATAGTGCTGCAGCAGGGCGACGCAGTGCTTGCTGCCGACCTTGCTGGTTCCCTCCAGGGCTTCGGCGTTCTGGTAGATGTAAGGCATCGTCGAGTGATCGGACAAAAGCAGCGATACTAGTCGGCCGCGTGCCTTTTGCCCCGGCTGTTTCCAACCGTTTCAAACCCGCTCGAAGATGGCCGCGATGCCCTGCCCGCCGCCGATGCACATCGTGACCAGCGCATAGCGCCCGCCGGTGCGGTGCAGCTCGGCGACGGCCTTGGTCGTGATGATCGCGCCAGTGGCGCCCACGGGGTGGCCCAGGGAGATGCCCGAGCCGTTGGGGTTGACCTTGGCGGGGTCCAGGCCGAGTTCCTGGATGACGGCGCAGGCCTGGGCGGCGAAGGCCTCGTTGGCCTCGATGACGTCCATGTCCTCGATCTTCAGGCCCGTGCGCTGCAGCACCTGGCGCGTGGCGGGCACGGGGCCGATGCCCATGTAGGCCGGGTCCACGCCCGCGTGCGCGTAGCCGACCAGGCGGGCTAGCGGCTTGGCGTTCAGCGCGGCCACGCGGTCGCCGGCCACCAGCACCACGGCGGCCGCGCCGTCGTTGATGCCCGAGGCATTGCCGGCGGTGACGCTGCCGCCATCCTTCTTGAACGCGGGCTTCATGCCGGCCAGCACGTCGAGCGTGGTGTTGCCGCGCACGTGCTCATCGGTGTCGAACAGCACGGTGCCCTTGCGCGTGGCGATCTCGACCGGAACGATCTGCGCCTTGAAGTGCCCGGCGGCGATGGCCGCGGCGGCGCGGTGCTGGCTGGCGGCGGCCAGTTCGTCCTGCATGTCGCGGCTGATGCGGTAGCGCTCGGCCACGTTCTCGGCGGTGATGCCCATGTGCATCTTCTGCCAGGGGTCGTGCAGGATGCCCAGCATGTAGTCGATGCTCTTGGCGTCGCCCATGCGCTGGCCGTAGCGCGCGGCGGTGTCGAAGTACGGGCCGCGGCTCATGGATTCGCTGCCGCCGCCGATGGCCACGTCGCAGTCGCCCAGCACGATGGCCTGCGCGGCCGACACGATGGCCTGCAGGCCGGAGCCGCACAGGCGGTTGACGTTGAAGGCCGGCGTCTCGATGGGGCAGCCCGCATCGATGGCGGCCACGCGGGCCAGGTAGGCGTCCTTGGTGTCGGTCGGGATGACGTTGCCCATGACCACGTGGCCCACGGTGTCGGGTGCGAGGCCGCTGCGTTCGATGGCGGCGCGCGTGACCGTGGTGGCCAGCTGGCTGTTGGGCACGTCCTTGAGCGTGCCGCCGAAGGTGCCGATGGCGGTGCGGGCGGTGCCGACGATGAAGACGTCGCGGTGGTTCATGGCAGGGGTCTCCTCAAGGAATGAATGAATGAACGGACAGGTGCTGAAAATCAGGTGCCGCACGGTGCGCTGCGCTGCGGATCGGACGGAATGGTAGGGCCGGGCGGCCGGCAGGGCAGGCGTGTGGGCGTCAGCCGCCGCTGCCGTGTCGTGCCCTGCCGCGCAGGTTTGCCTATCGCCCTTCGAAGCGCGGCTTCTCCTTGGCGTAGAAGGCGGCGATGCCCGCGGCCAGGTCGGCCGTGCGCGCGCAGTCGCCGAAGGCGCGGGTTTCCGCCTCCAGTTGCGCGGGCAGGTCGCGGTCGAACGAGGCGCGCATCAGCCGGCGCATGTGGCCCAGCGCGACCGTGGGGCCGGCCGCCAGGCGCTCGGCGAGTGCGTCCACCGCCGCATCGAGCTGGTCGGCGGGCACCACCCGGTTGACCAGGCCCAGGCGCTCGGCATCGGCGCTGGTGAGCGTGTCGCCGAGCAGGGCGATCTCCAGCGCGCGGCGCAGGCCCACCTGACGCGGCAGGGCCCACGAGGCGCCCACGTCGCAGCTGGTGCCCAGGTTGATGTAGGCCAGATTGAAGCGCGTGCCCTCGGCGGCGAGGATGAAGTCGGCCAGGAGCATCAGGCTCATCCCGGCCCCGGCGGCCACGCCGTGCACCTTGGCGATGACGGGCGCGTCGATGTTCGCGAGCAGGGTGGCGGCCTCGTTGAGCGGGCCCAGCAGGTCGGCGGCGCCCTGGACGGGGTCTTCGCGCAGGGTGGCCAGATCGCCCCCCGCCATGAAGCCCTTGCCCGCGCCGCACAGCACCACGGCCCGTACGCCCGGATCGGCCGCGATGCTGCGCGCGGCCGCGCACAGGGCCTGGGCCATGGGCACGTCAATGGCGTTGAGCGCGGCGGGGCGATGGAACTGCAGCGTGGCAATGGCCCCCTCGCGGCGAAAGACCAGGGGCGGGCTGGCGGCGTCGGGTGCGGGTGGCTGCGGCATCGTTGTCTCCTGTGCAAGGTGAGCCTGCTTTCGTGAGCAAACAAAACCACCTTGGTTTTGCTGCGAAAGCGACCAAGTTGCCATGCTTTCTCCAGCATGGGCATGCGTTGTTTAACCCGCTATCGTGCCTTCTCAACAGATGTCGGGTTTTATAAGTCGTTGATTTATATGAAATGCCCGATCGGTCAAAGGGCTGCTTTAACTTTTTTATCGCCTGTTGGCTTAAAGACCGACGTATCTGCAAGATACCAGCGGGCCCACCGCCGCTGGCCAAGAACACCGATCAAACCCTCATTGCGTAACTCGTCGAGCAGTTTCTGCACTGCCTTCATGGGCAGCGACGGCAACACTTGGCGGAACTCGCTGAGCGGTGCACCCGCTTCCCCCTGGTCTTTGAGGTGTTGCAGCAACAGGGCCTTGTTGGTGCCGTGATCCAGGCCCCGCTTGCGGGTATAGGTGCCTTTGTTTCCCAGCGTCGCATACAAGGCGGCAGCCAGCATGTATTTCGCGGTTTTGCCACGGCCCATCATTTCCACCGCGCCGACTTCTGCCAGCGCGGGCAGGCGCTCCTGAATTTTGGGGGTGAGCAAACGGCCTTGTTCCAACCTCTCGAGTGCCAGATAGTCCAGCGTTGAAAAACTGCGCAGCGTCTCTTCGCCCAGCCGCTCCATGAACCGCACAAACGCCGGGTTGCGCACTCCGCCCTCCAGCGTCAGCCGAACTTCATGCGTGGCCGTGCCCGCAAAGCTAGGCAGCGGCTTGCCCTGGCGCACGGCGCTTTCCATCATCAGGTTCAGACCTTGTCCAGAGCGCTCGATCAGGCCGCACCGTCCCAAGGCTTCTGCCAAGCGGCGATTGCGTGGGTATTGCTGATCGATGATGTTTTCCGGAGTAATGCCTGGAGGCAGACCGCCAGGACTCACTACTTCCAGGCGTTTGGCAAACTGCCGGATGAAGATCGATCCACCCAACCTGTAGTCGCGGTGGGCGACCGCGTTCAAAATGGCTTCACGCACCGGCACTTCAGCGAAGGTGGGCAGGTCCATGCGAAAGAAGTCGTCCTGGTAGCTTTGGCGGTCGTTGCGCAGGTTGATCTTTTTCCATAGTGCATCTTGCTGACCCGTCCTGGAATAGGTTGACACCTATGCGGGACTGAACCCTAGCCGTAATTGGCTTGCAAGAGACGCCCGGTGCACCGCATCGGGCGTTTTGTATTCTAGGGACAGGTGGGGCCGCTGCTCG
>NZ_BQXI01000062.1:0-10294 GCF_030158955.1 Acidovorax sp. SUPP1855
CTTGTGTTGGCGCGAGGCCTCAGCGAACAGGTCGAACTTCAGGGCGCTACGGGGAGTGATCATGGCAAAGGATGGAGCACGCGTTCTCGATCAACAAGGGACCGGATGGGTTTTGAGAGGTTCCCATCAACGCGAGTCCTTTCGGATTAGATGGCATCTTCGGGGCGGGGGTTTACATGGCCCGCATCGGCAGGCCCCTCAATGGATTCATCGAGAAGGTTTCGCGCATCCCCATCCACATTTCCACTCCAGCAGGCACAGTGCGAATCGTGCCCTACCTTGTCTATGTGAGGTGGGGCTTCCAAGGCGTTAAGGTCGCAAGATGAAACCCGTTCCCCCATCACGTGTAGTGCGCAGAGCAACCGTCCTATTCGCCTGGATATGCTGGGGGATCGCCTACTGGCAGTCGAACTGGTGGTGGTTCGCTGGCTCATTCGTGCCGTACCTACTGTCCAATAGCTTCAGCCACTTACTGGACAGGAATCAAAGTAGCGAGTAACCGGGAAATTTACCCTGGTCAGGGCGCTTGATCCAGAGTGGTTTTAGCGCCCCCGGACAATCTGAATCCCGAGCGCAACTTCCCCAGCCTGTTTGAGCCGTTCAAGGCTCGGCGCCGGATATCTATGGCAAAAAACAATCGTGATGACCTGGCCGGGTGCGCTGAAGCGGGACTTCCTGACGCAAGGCTAGGCGCGGAGACGGCAGGCCCTCCTATGCGATGGTCGTGGCGATTGAAAAGGTGATCAGGAACGGGCCGAAGACGCGGAGCTTTGGAGGCGCAGCCAGCACCATGCAGGTTTGGGAGACGCTTGCTGCATTGATGGCGACTTAATAATATATTTTTTATTTCATCTGCTATCAATAAGACTCCTAACCGGCAACCGAAACACTGTTGCAAAGATATTTCACCAAAACTTTAAAGCCAAAGACGTTTAAAAATCCCTCATAGTCATGACAAAATTTATTAACTGATGCGTTTGGTCGCCTTAGTTTTAAAATCAATTGCGTGCTGTAACTCAATTCGAATTCCCAATTCTTCGCAGATCTGCTGCTTCTCCCGCTCTGCTGTTCTATACATATGAATGCGAGAATACACAATCCAACGCAGCACTGATTGCGCAAAAGCCGACTTCAGCACACGACCATTTAACTCTCTCAACTCTGCCAAAGTAATAGGATCAGGCGTTTCTAATTTCCCAGCCATCGCCACCAATCTATTGGCTACCGTATCATTTGTTTTTATATAACGATCAATTGCTGGACTCATGCTGCGCGAGCCTACACTTGAACCGACACGATGAATAAACCAAAATGATAAGCGCCCAACAACCTGAAATATTTTAACTTTTATGGCTTTTTCTCTAATTGCTTTACTCCCACTTCCGTTATCACCCATCTGAAGAGCTTCAATCAATTCTGCCATCACCCCTTCAGGTGTTGCAGCAAATATTTCAACAAAACTACGAAGAGCCCTCAACCCACCCTGGAACAACGTGTCAATTAAAGATTGTTTAGTTTTAGAATCTATTGAGCCAAAATTTGCCTTAAGCGCTGAGCCAAGTATTTCCACCCCTCTAATCAAACCATTAATCTCAGCCAAAAGATCCAGTACGATTCTTTGAGCCTCATCATCATCACTAAAATCCTTACTTACTAAAATTCCGTCAAGCCCCACCTCCACGCCTTCATTATGGATCTGCACATTGTTACGCACTGCCAATTCATTTTCTTTAGAAAAAACCAAAGCTGGCAGATTCTCAACATAATCATCAAGTTTGGCTGTGTCATGATTGAAAGCCAACGGTTTAACGGTGGAAAATCTTGAATCTATCGATTTTTTCAAAGCATCAAAAACTACCGTCCCATCAGTAGAATGATGAGCTAAAAAGAGCATTGCGTTGCCTAGCTCTCTGACGTGTAAGTTTTTACAGCATTCGCCAATGAAACCAACTATTTCTTGATCTTCAAGATTTCTTGACAAAAATCGCCCAAGGAAAAAGAAATAACTATAGGGATATCTAAATCCAATCTCCTCATCGGTCAATAAGAAGATATTTGCTTCTATAAGGGTTCTTCTTCTACCCTCATAATTTATAGAGAGATCGAATTTATCCTCAAACGCCGAGTGAAAAGCTCGAAAATCTTTATCCGAAACTTTTTGCTTTTCTCCATTTTTCAAAAACCATGCAAACTGCGAGCAGTAATTAAGCACCTCATGAGTCTGCTCGTGCCGAACTTTTGAATTAAGAGCACCCAAAATCATATACTCATAATAATATCCGAGTGCGCTATTCTCCAACCCATTGGATTGACCCAAATCTTGGCTTTGCAGGAGAATTAAGAGAAATAGAGGATATGAGGGCACCAACCCACGCCCGACCACGCGGGAAATCAATAAGTCAGTTGCATCTACGGCACTCGTACTAGTATTTTGGCCCTAATCAATATCAAACCACTTTTTCACCAACTCGTAGCGCAACCTAAAACCAAATTCCAATAAAAATACTTGATTAATATCCCTTAACGCTGAGAACTCCTCCCCCAGAAGAGCTTCTTTAAGTTGAAAAGAACTATCAGCAGTAGCAAAAATAGCTTTAGATTGATTTTTCAATCTCTCAAACACCGACCCAAAATATCTATCTGGAAATTCATAGGCATCCAAATTATCCAACAAAAGAAACTTATCCGATGGTGCCGCTTGAAGTACTTTATCGACATGTCCCGAGCCATACTGCTCTTTAACACAGCCCTCCAACAAGCGCTGAATTTCGCGCTCAGAAGAACTTTTTAATCTATTCCCATTTAAATATATCGGATAAAAACCAGCGTCTAACAACGCAATATATATCTGCTTTAATAAAGCGGTTTTCCCCGATTTCTGCTCTCCTTTAATAATTACAGAATCCGATTTCCCAAGTTTTTCAAAAAGAGATTTTGCCGAAGTAACCACAGGCGATTTTTCGTCATCGTCCGATGGCTCAATTTCAGGAAAAACATATATATCATTCAACTCTAGCCGTTGTTTAGCCTGATGAGTTACATTTGCACCAATATCACGTAAAAAATCACTCCACTCTGGCGAAAGAGATACAACTTGATGCTTATCAGGTAGCATTTGAGTTAGAACATCACCTGCCGATACATATCTATCAGCATTCCACTCAAAGGGAGCACATTCAATCGTATTAGTAGAAAAGTCTAGCAATAAGACATTAAAACCCGAGTTGGCAGACCCGTGCTCTTGCAAAGCAGCACCTTCTACAAAAATCGTGCGCCCAGTTTCACTATCAAAATTTGTCCCAAAGTTTGACTCGTGTTCATGACCTGTAATACAAATCTCAGCGCAATCGCGAGTTAGGCGACGAAAATCCCGAAATTGTCTCGACGACACCCAATGAGCAGGGTGGTGCATTATTAATATCCGGATGGCGCCATTTTGCCCAGAGCCGCTATTTTTTAAGCCGCTTGGAAAACCAAGAGAGCCTGGTTCTGTTCGTTTCTCGCAGCTCCATGCATTGTTTACACAGGACAGCTCAATCCGGTTATTTTCAACATTCAAAACAGATGTCCTCCATATCGGAGAATGAGCCACAGAGGGTAAAGTTTCGTTAGCAAGGCGAAAATCCTCATACGCCCCAAATGGCAATACACACTGCTCAACAGCATCTATATCAATATCGACAGGATCTTCAGTTGCCAGCTGCTTTAGCAGGCGAGAGCGAACACTACCCTTTGGCAGATCAAAGTCTGCATCATGATTTCCTGGGCACATCAACACATCCACCGGCAAGTTAGACCTTTTAGAAAACTCTGCCTTTATTCCATCAATAAGCAGTTGAGCTTTATCAAACTGCTTTTTCTTTCCAGATTGGGAAATATCGCCACTCACCACCATAAGAATATGTGCAACCAATGACTGCATGGATTGCGTAGCTGCCACGATTTGATTCGCACGATGATGAACATCTTTGTCATCTTCCTTGAAATGGATATCCGAGAGATGGAGAATAAGTAATGAAGCCATTTTTTTATTATCAACGAATTGATCGATAAAAAACTTATGTATGACTAGGTATAAATACCGAGCAAGACCCTCATGAACTAGGCTAGAGCACCTGAGCCGCTCTATCGATAAAAGCCAAGGAGTTCAGGTCCTCAAATTTTTAATGCAAAGCTTTTGATCATGATGTGACGCTGTTGAATTTCGCCGAAGGATTGAAATTTGGGAACCTCTCAAAACCCATCCGGCCCCTTGTTGATCGAGAACGCCTGCTCCATCCTTTGCCATGATCACCCCCCGTAGCGCCCTGCAGTTCGACCTGTTCGCTGAGGCCTCGCACCAACAAAAGAGAGATGAGGTAGGCAATCCGCTGCAGGTGATCGCGCGGCACATCGACATCGCAGAACTGGCCCGGCTAGTGGATGCCTTGATCAAACGCGGGGGTGGCCGCCGGGGCGGTCGGCCCGCCTAACGCCGAGATAATGGTGCGCATCCTGGTGTTAAAGCGGCTGTACAACCTGTCCGATGAGCAGACGGAGTATCAGTTGCTGGACCGAGGGAGCTATCAGCGGTTTGTCTGTTGCAGGATGCGATGAACGTGCCGGACCGCAACACGATCTGGCGCTTTGGCGAGCGCCTTGGCGTGGGCGGGACAGCCTTGTTCCAGAGGGTGGATGCCCAACTGCAGCGCCACGGCTACATCGCTCGGGGCGGGCAGGCCATTGATGCCACGCTGGTGCCCGCGCCCCGACAGCACATCGGCCAGCAGGAGCGGCGAACGCTGGCACAAGGCGGGCAGCCGGACTGGAGCCAAGCGCGACTCAGGCAAAAGGACGTGGAGACCACGCACACGAAGAAGCACGGCAAAAGCCACTTCGGCTACAAGCTCAGCGTGAGCGTGGACCTCAAGCACGGATTCATACGCCGCCTCGCCACGGGCACGGCCAGCGAGCACGACGGGCACCACTTCGAGGAGGTGCTGGACATGCACAACACCGGGCGGGCAGTGCATGCAGACAAGCCTACCCGAGCCGCCAAAGGCGCCAGATGCTGAAAGTGCTGGGATTCGTGGATGCGATGCAGCACCGCGCGCAGGCGGGCCGACCACAGAGCGAATGCCCAAAGGGGCGCAACCAGCGCATCGCAAAGAAACGAGCCAAGGTGGAGCACGTGTTCGCCGGTATCCGCAACCTGGGGGGGCAAGTTCGTGCGCACCATCGGGCAGGCGCGCGCCACGGTGCGGATGACGGTGATGGCCGCCTGCTACAACATGAAGCGACTGGCCTGGTTCCTGCATCGGGGCGTGGATGCTTTCTTCAAGCCCGCCACTGGCAAGGCACAAGTGCGCCTGCAAACGGTGAAAGCCTGAGCCATCGGGCCTGCAAGGCCCCTCATGCACCAGACTCAAACCGCCTCTGGGCCTCATCACGCATTCAAACGGCTGCTGGCGCCCACTCGTCCCTATTCGGATTCGTCAAACATGGCGGTGTTAGAGGCTCCCTGCAGAGAACGGGCGCAAACTGAACTGTTCTAGCTAAATCACAGCTCAAGTCCCTCTTATCTTGATCTCCCTCAAACACCCCACCAACGCCTGCGTCACCGGCGTCCCTTCCACCCCCCGCATCCGGATCAGCCCCACCGGCGGCAACTCGATCTCCACCGGCACCTTCACCACCGCCAGCATTCCCTGCTCCGCGAAATGCCGCGCCACCGTGCGCGCCATGAAGGCCACGGCGCCGCGCTGGTGCAAGAAGGTGATCTGCGACAGGAACGACGCCGACTCCACGATGTCGGCCGGCGGGTGCAGGTCGTGCGCGAAGAACTGCTGCTCCAGCTTCACCCGCAGCGAGGCCCAGGGCGGGGGCAGCACGCAGGGCTGCCCGGCGATGTCGGCCCAGCGGGGTTTGCGCTTCGTGGCCAGGGGGTGGCCAGGCCGCACGACGGCGACCATGGGGTCGTCGTAGAGGGCCTCGGTTTCCAGGTCGGGTGATGCGTAGCCCGGCTCCAGGCGGCCGACGAACAGGTCCAGCTCGCCCAGGCGCAGCTTCGGCAGCAGGCGCGTCAGGTCGCCCTCTTCGATCAGCACGGTGGTGTGGCGGGACCGGGCCTTGAGCTTTTCCACCGCCTGCGCCAGCAGCACGGGCGTGGCGGCCACCATGGCGCCCACGCTGGTGCGGCCGCGCGCGCCGCTGGCCTCGGCGGCGATCTCGTCGCGGGTGCGGTCGTAGCCGGCCAGCACGGACCGCGCGAAGCGCACCACGCTCGCACCGGCCGCGGTGGGCTCGGTGCCGCGGGTGGAGCGGTCGAACAGCGGCAGGCCGAACATGCGCTCGATCTCGGCCAGGGTCTTGGAGACGGCGGGCTGGGTGACGGAAAGGAAATCCGCCGCGCGGCCGACATGGCGAAACTGGTCCAGCGCCACGAGCATCTGCAGGTGCCGCAGCTTGAGGTTGGAGCGTAAAACGCGGTCGATCTGGCTCATGGGGCGTGGGCGTGGAAGGTGGTTGAAGGAAAGGACAGGAAAGGAAGCCGCAGGTGGGCGATGCAGCCCGGGCACCGGGGCACAGGCCGGCACGGGCCGGCCGCGCCCCGGTCAGCGGTGCAGCACGAACTGCCCGGTGAACTGCACCGCATCGTCCTCGCTGCCCTCGGCCCGGACGCCGGTGTGCAGCGCAAGCCGCGCGCGGCCGCGGCGCTGGTACGTGGTAATGAAGGTGCGCCACAAGGCCGGGTCGGGCGCTTCGCAGATCGCCACCGCCGCCCCGCGCACGGGCAGCGGGTAGCGGATGTGGCTCTCCTGGATCACGATGTGGCCCCCCTCGATGCCCGCCTCCCGCAGGCGCAGGTGCAGCCAGCCCCAGCCGGCCAGCACGGCGCCGCAATACAGGCTGCCGCCGAACATGGTGCTTTTGTGGTTGACGTTGGGCTCCAACGGCAGATGCAGGTGCAGCGCGTAGTCCTCCCAGCGCAGCACGGTCAGGCCCATGTCGCGGGTGAGCGGGATGTCGTGGTGCAGCACCTGCTGCAGGGCCTTGGTCGGTTCGGTGGTCATCGGTGCGTCTTTCAACAAAGGGGAAGGTGCCGTTCGGATTCATAACCTGCGGGCTATGAAGCGAGTCTGCTAATTCATTGGAAAGCAATGATTGTCTGCCCAAGAATCCGGCCTGTGCTTTCCCGATAAAAAACAGACCGGAGACATCGATGAATTCTTCCCGCCCCTTGCAGCGGCGCCAGTTCGTGCTGGGCGCCGCCGGCGCGGCCGCCCTGGCCGCCACGTCCACCCTCCTTCCCTCCCGCGCCCTGGCCAACGGCTACCCCGAGCGCCCGATCACCTTCATCTGCCCCTGGCCCGCCGGCGGCACGGCCGACCAGTCGATGCGCACGCTGTGCACGGTGGCCGGCCGCATCCTGGGCCAGGCGGTGGCGCTGGAAAACCGCGCCGGGGCCTCCGGCATGATCGGCTCGAAGGCCCTGGCCTCCGCCCGGCCGGACGGCTACACGATCGGGCAGATCCCGATCTCGGTCACGCGGTTTTCGCAACTGGGCACGCTGCAGGCCGATCCGCGCAAGGACTTCACCTACCTCGCTCGCACCTCGGGCCAGACCTTCGGCATCGCGGTGCCGGCCGATTCGCGGTTCAAGACGCTGCAGGACTTCGTGCAGCACGCCAAGGCCAACCCCGGCCAGGTGACCTATGCGCACGCGGGGGTGGGCGGTGCCACGCACGTGGGCATGGAGGAATTCGCCAGCGTGGCGGGCATCCGCCTGAACCACGTGCCGTTCAAGGGCGGCGCCGAAGCGTTGCAGGGCGTGCTGGGCGGCCATGTGGATGCGCTGGCCGATTCCAGCTCGTGGGCGCCGCATGTCGAAGCGGGCAAGCTGCGCCTGCTGGCCACCTGGGGCGAGCAGCGCACCGCGCGCTTCAAGGACACGCCCACGCTGCGCGAGCTGGGCTACGACGTGGTGGTGGATGCGCCCAACGGCATCGGTGCACCCAAGGGGCTGGACCCGGCCATTGCGGCGAAGCTGCGCGAGGCCTTCCGCCAGGCCGTGGCGAGCCCCGAGTTCAAGGCCGTGGCCGACCGGCTCGATGCGCCGCTGCTGTACCTGGACGGCCCCGACTACGAAAAATACGTGAACACGGTCTACGCCAAGGAGACCGTGCTGATCGACAAGCTCAAGCTGCGCGAGCTGATGAAGAGCTGATGCCGAGCGAACGGGCGGCGGCATCGCAGCCGCCGCGCCGCCCCACCCCGCGAGAGAGCGCACGCCCCCCCCTAAGCGCCCCCACCCGAAAGCCCCACCGATGAACGCCATTGCGCCGCTCCCCGCCCCCACCGACAGCCCGCTGCTGCACCTGCACCCCAACGACAACGTGCTGGTGGCCAAGTCGGCGCTGGCGATCGGGCAGGCCATCGCCGAACTGGGCGTGCGCACGCGCGCCCAGGTGCCGGCGGGCCACAAGATCGCCGCGCGGCGCATCGCGCAGGGCGAGCAGGTGAAGAAGTACAACACGGTGATCGGCGTGGCCACGCGCGACCTGGAGCCGGGCGACTACGTGCACAGCCACAACATCGAACTGGTCGATTACTACCGCGACCCGGCCTTCGGTGCGGACGTGCGGCCGGTGGACTATGTGCCGCAAGCCGAGCGCGCCACGTTCCAGGGCTTCGTGCGCGAGGACGGCAGCGTGGGCACGCGCAACTTCATCGGCATCCTGTCGTCGGTGAACTGCTCGGCCACGGTCATCAAGCAGATCGCCGCGCACTTCACGCCCGAGCGGATGAAGGCCTTCCCGCACGTCGATGGCGTGGTGGCGTTCGCGCAGACGAGCGGCTGCGGCATGTCGTCGCCCAGCGAGCATTTCGACGTGCTGCGCCGCACGATCGCCGGCTATGCGCGCCACCCCAATCTGGCGGGCGTGCTGATCGTGGGCCTGGGCTGCGAGCGCAACCAGGTCGATGGGCTGGTGGATTCGCAAGGATTGCAGCGCGGGCGCCTGATGCGCACGCTGGTGATGCAGGAGGTGGGCGGCACGCGCGCCACCATCGCCGCGGGCGTGGAGGCGATCGAGGCGATGCTGCCCGCCGCCAACGCCGCGCGGCGCAGCACGGTGAGCGCGAGCCACCTCAAGATCGGGCTGGAGTGCGGCGGCTCGGATGGGTTCTCGGGCATCACGGCCAATCCGTCGCTGGGCGCGGCGATGGACGTGCTGGTGCGCCACGGCGGCACGGCCATCCTGTCGGAAACGCCGGAGATCCATGGCGTGGAGTTCATGCTCACGCGCCGCGCGATCACGCCCGAGGTGGGGCAAAAATTGCTGGACCGCTTGGCCTGGTGGGAGCGCTACGCGGCCGGGCAGAACGCGCAGTTCAACGGCGTGGTGGGCCACGGCAACCAGGCCGGGGGGCTGGCGAACATCTTCGAAAAGTCGCTCGGCTCGGCGATGAAGGGCGGCACCACGCCGCTGCGCGCGGTGTACGAATATGCCGAGCGCATCGACGAGAGCGGCTTCGTTTTCATGGATTCGCCGGGCTACGACCCGGTTGCGGCCACGGGGCAGATCGCCAGCGGCGCGCAGCTGATCTGCTTTACCACCGGGCGCGGCTCGATGTTCGGCAGCAAGCCGGCGCCGACGATCAAGCTGGCCAGCAACACGGCCATGTACCAGCGGCTGGAGGAAGACATGGACATCAACTGCGGCGTGATCCTGGACGGCGAACTGACGGTGCCCGAGATGGGCCAGCGCATCTTCGAGCAGATCCTGCGGCACGCGAGCGGCGGCGCCACCAAGAGCGAGCTGCTGGGCCTGGGCGACCACGAGTTCGTGCCGTGGCACCTGGGCATCGTGAGCTGACCCTGGCTGAACCGGGCCAGGCACCATCACTACAAAATTGATAGCACAATGCCCTAGTGTCATTTGCACTGGAGCCCGATTTCATTCCAACCCCATTCCGTCCCTCCCATGCCCCTGACCCTGCCCCTGACTCTCCACCGCCCCGACCTGATCCGCAGCGCCAACTTCATCGCGGGGCACTGGCACCCCGGCCCCGGCGCGCTGCTGCCCGTGACCGACCCCGCCACCGGCACCGTCATCACCGAGGTGCCCGACTCCGGCGCCCCCGAGGCCCGGGCCGCACTGGAGGCCGCCCATGCCGCCTTCCCCGCCTGGCGCCAGGTGCCCGCCAAGCAGCGCGCGGCCATCATCAAGCGCTGGAACGATCGGGTGCTGGCCCACCAGGACGACCTGGGCGCCCTGATCTCCATGGAGCAGGGCAAGCCCCTGGCCGAGGG
>NZ_BQXI01000063.1:0-9847 GCF_030158955.1 Acidovorax sp. SUPP1855
GTTGCTTCACCAGCTTCACCGCTTCCCGTTTGAACTCGTCCGTAAATGCTCTTCTCGTCCTTGGCATGTTTGCCTCCTAAACACATCATGTCATTCGATGTGTCCGGGAAACCGGGGGAAGCCCACGCATCCAATTATCTGTACTTGCATGTCTCCTACTTCTTAGCAATTCATGAGATCGCCAAGACACGCAAGATCCCTTGGATTCCCTCTTTTCTCGTGCTCGATCAAATCAGCACGCCTTATTTCTCGACTGCGCGCAAACCCAGCACGGATGTGCGCAGCATGGACAAGGTTCTGCAGGAGCTAAACCAGTTCATAACTGACATGGACCAGCATGGAGGCTTTCAGATCATCCTGCTGGAGCACATTGGCAAGGAGCATTGGGAGAGGCTGGGGCTCGAGAAATTCCATCTGGTCGATCGAGAACTGCGCGGTGACTACGGCCTGATCCTCAAGCCGGGCCAGGAGCGCCTACAGAACGAAGGACAGGCGTAAAAAGTAGGGCGGGCACGAGCCCACTCAGCTTTCGTCTATCGAGGGCTATTGACCAATGACTACCCTAAGGATGCCGCGCGAGTCTATGACGATATACGGCTCGCTTTCGGACTTACGGCGATCCGCGAGGCTGGGAGTTGTTTTCTGACCCACAGGGCTTGGAGCAAATGTGCCGTCCTGCTGGCCTAAATCGGACCAATTTGGTCGTATTCGGCGTGCTAACTGATGCCTGGTTGAAGTGGCGGAAGAACGTGTGTCGGCTTGTGTGTTCACAGCTGCCATCGGGACATCGCCCGCAGCCGGCAGCAATCGCTGCACAGCCGAAACCCAAACGTCAAAGCTGAAAAGCGGTAATGGGCCTAACCCCTCGTATTGCTAGAGACCGCTCCTCCCATGAGTCCCATTTCAACGCACGCGTAAATGCTCCGCCAAGTGGCCCAACAAACTATCCACCTTCGGCAGCAGCCGCTTGCTGCGCGGCCAGACGATGTGCAGCGGTAATCCCTCCAGATCGTAATCCGGCAGGATCGGCACCAACTGCCCCGCACGCAGCGCTTCCCCCGCCAGCCAGGTCGCCAACTGCGCGACACCCAGGCCCGCCACCACGGCGTCGAGCTGTGCCTCTCCGTCGCCCACGACGATGCGGCTGTCCACCACGCGCCGCTCGGTCGGGCCGGCTCCCTGGGAAATGAGCCAGGGGCTGGCAGTTCCGTCCGCGCGGCCGTAGGTGATCGCGTCGTGCGAGGACAGCAGGTCTTCCAGCGTGGCGGGCACGCCCTTGCGCTCCAGATAGGCGGGTGACGCGCAGAAGATCAGGCGCTCCTTGCCGAGGAACCGGTGCCCCAGGTTGGCGGGCCAGGTGTCGGCGCCGCCGATGCGCACGGCGACGTCGATACCGTCATCCACCACGTCCACGAAGCGGTCGGTGAACGAGACGTGCAATTGCACCGCGGGGTGATCCGCGGCGAAAGCCATGAGCCAGGCCATGACCTGGCGGCGGCCGAAGGTGGCTGGCACGTCCACGCGCAGGCGGCCGGACGGCTCGGCGGTGTCGGATGCCAGCACGCGTTCGGCCGATTCGATGTCTTCCAGCACGCGCAGGCAGACCCGGTGGAAGGCGGTGCCGGCGTCCGTCAACTGCAGCTTGCGAGTGGTGCGCTCGAACAGCCGGGTGCTCAGCCGCGCTTCCAGCCGTGCGATGGATTTTCCGACGGCGGAACCGGTGAGGTTCAGCCGGTCTGCCGCGGCCGCGAAGCTGCCGGCAGCGGCGACGGCGACAAACACGTCGATGCCTTTGAGGCGTTCCGAGCTGTTCACGATGGCGGGGCACTCCGGGGGTCGATTGCAGAATTTTTCTCCATTTAATCAGGAAAAAGCATCCAACAGAAGAAACTCTGGAGTGAATAAGCTGGCGGATCAGCCAGAAGAAGGCTTTTCCCATCCCCATCCCCATCCGTATGCCCATCCCCATCCGTATGCCCACGCTCGCCACAGAACCCCTCACCACCGAACCCACCGGCACGAAAGCCGGGACATCGTCCATCGTCGTCCTGGCGGTGGCCGCGTTCGTGATCGTGACCACCGAATTCCTGATGGTGGGGTTGCTGCCGGCATTGGCCCGGGACCTGGGCGTTTCCGTTTCCACGGCCGGCCAGTTGGTGACGCTCTTTGCCGTGGTGGTGATGCTGTGCGGGCCGGCGCTGACGGCGTGGCTGGGCCACATCGAGCGCAAGCGCCTGTTCATGGCGGTGCTGGTGCTTTTTGCTGTGTCGAATGCCGTCGCGGCGATGGCGCCCAATCTCTGGGTTTTGGCGATCGCGCGCATCGTGCCGGCCCTGGCCTTGCCCGTGTTCTGGGGCACTGCCAGCGAGACCGCCGCGCAACTGGCCGGGCCGCAGCGGGCGGGGAGGGCGGTGTCAACGGTCTACCTGGGCATCTCGGGCGCCATGCTGTTCGGCATTCCGCTGGGCACCCTGGCCGGCGATGCAGTGGGGTGGCGCGCTGCCTTCTGGATCCTGGCGGCCCTGTCGCTGGCGGTGGCCGCGCTGCTGCAGATGGCCATGCCCCGAATGAAAGCCGGCCAGCGCGTGGGCTTGGCGGCGCAGGCACGCCTGCTGCGCCATCCGGCTTTCATCGCCAACGCGGTGCTGTCCGTGGTGGTGTTCACCGCGATGTTCACCGGCTACACCTATCTGGCCGAGCTGCTGGAGCAGGTGGCGCAGGTGCCTTCGTCGCAGGTGGGCTCGTGGCTGATGGGCTTTGGCGCGGTGGGTTTGATCGGCAACTGGCTGGGCGGCCTGTGGGTGGATCGCAGGCCCCTGGAGACGACGGCCGCGTTCAGCGCGATGCTGGCGGTGGGCATGGTGGCGGTCATGTGGTTGGCGCGGCAGCCCATTGGGTTGGTCGCCGCGCTGGCGGTCTGGGGCGTGGCCAATACGGCGCTCTATCCGATCTGTCAGCTGCGTGTGATGAAGTCAGCGCCGGATGCGCAGGCGCTGGCCGGGACAGTCAACGTGTCGGCGGCCAATGGTGGGATTGCGCTGGGCGCCATGCTGGGGGGCGCCAGCATTTCGCTCTGGGATGTGGGCAGCGTGGCGCTGGCTGGCGCGGTGGTGGCCCTGGTGGCCGTGGTGGCGTGCCCGTGGGTGGCACGGTTGGCCCACAAGGGACAGGCCTAGCCGCGGGAGCCAAAGCAAGGCCTGCCCGCGCGGACGGGCGGGCAGGGGCCGATGGGCCAAGAAAGCGGATCAAGCCGCCCGCCCGCTCGGTGGTTTTTCGATTCAGGTCAAATCGGTGCCCAGCGCATGTTTCACTAGGGCATTTCGCTATCAAAAATATAGCGATTGACCCGCCGTCAGCGCAAACCGGTTCCCGCGCCCACGTCGTTCTTGCGTTCGATCAGCTCGATCTTGTAGCCATCGGGGTCCGTGACGAACGCGATCACCGTCGTGCCGCCCTTGACCGGCCCCGCTTCGCGCGTCACGTTGCCGCCGGCGGCCTTGATCTTTTCGCAGGCCGCATAGGCGTCCGGCACGCCCAGGGCGATGTGGCCGTAGGCCGTGCCCAGGTCGTAGCTTTCGGTGCCCCAGTTGTAGGTCAGCTCGATCTCGGCCTGGCCGAGGTTGCCGCCGTCGAAGCCCAGAAAGGCCAGCGAGTATTTGTACTCAGGGTTCTCGGACTGGCGCAGCAGTTGCATGCCCAGGACCTTGGTGTAGAAATCAATCGAGCGCTGGAGGTTGCCAACGCGCAGCATCGTGTGGAGGAATCTCATGCCCGCGATTGTGCCGGCATCTCGAAGACCAGGCACGTCGTCGTGGCGTGGGCGTAGAGCGTGCCGTCCGGTCCCACCAGCCGGGCGTCGGCGGTGGCCAGTTGGCGGCCGCAGTGGATCACGCGGCCTTCGGCGCGCACGCGCGGCACCTTGGGCGTGAGGGCCTTGACGATGTTCACACTCAGCTCGGCCGTGGTGTAGCCGCGCCCCACCGGCATGCGCGTGTGCACGGCGCAGCCCAGCGCGGAGTCGAGCAGGGTGGCAAACCAGCCGCCATGCACCGTGCCCATGGGGTTGAGGTGGGCCGTGCCCGGCGTGCCCTGGAAGATGGCCGCGCCTTCGCCCACTTCGATGAGCAAAAAGTCCAGCGTCTTCGCGATGGGCGGGTAGGGCAATTGGCCGGCCAGCATGGACTGCATGACCTCCAGCCCGGTCTTGCCGGCAATCTGCGCCGGCGTGGCAACGCCGGCACCGGGCCCGGCATTCATGCGCTCCATCACAGCCTGCTCCTGCGCAAGCCACTGCGCCAGGGTGTCATCTTTCGCCATCGGCATCTCCTTGATTGCATCTGCAATTGTTGTAGATACAATCATATGCCATGGACGCACCCCAGAAACCCCGAGGCTGTACGAACCTCAAACTGCGCCAGGTCACCCGCCTGGTCACGCAGCACTACGACACTGAGGTCGGCAAGACCGGGCTGAAGACCACGCAGTATTCGCTGCTCTCGCACATCCAGAGCCTGGGCCCCGTGCGGCCGGGCGATCTGGCGCGCGCCATGCGCATGGACGCGTCCACGCTCACCCGCAACCTCCGGCCGCTGCAGGAAGCGGGCTGGGTGGAGGTGGCGGCGGGAGACAACGCCCGCAGCCGCAGCGTGCAGCTCACCGAATCGGGCCGCGCCAAGCGCCAGGAGGCGCAGCGCCACTGGCGCATTGCCCAGGAGGCGCTGAACGAGCGATTGGGCGTGGCGCACGTGGCAGCCCTGCACGCGCTGCTCGACGAGACGGTGCGTTTGCTGGATGTCGGCGCGGCTGCTGACGCGCAGCCCTGATGGGTTTCGACCGAACGGCATCCCCGCTATCACCCCATACCTTCTTCACCCAAAGGCCCGCCCATGCTGTCCCAATCCGCCGCACGCTGGCTGCAGCGCCATGGCATCCACTACGGCTGGCTGGTGGCCGGCATCACCTTCCTCACCATGCTGACGATGTCGGCGGCGCTGGGCCTGCCGGGCGCGATGCTGCAGCCGCTGTCCAGGGAGTTCGGCTGGACGACGGACCAGATCTCCACCGCGCTGGCATTGCGCTTTGCGCTGTTCGGGCTGATGGGGCCGTTCGCCGCCGTGCTGATGGAGCGCTGGGGCCTGCGGGCGGTGATGTGCCTGGGCCTTGCCCTGGTCGGCACCGGCATGGCGCTGGTCACGCTGGCCAGCCAGCTGTGGCAATTGTTCGTTCTGTGGAGCCTGCTGCTGGGCCTGGGCACGGGCCTGACGGCGCTGGTGCTGGGCGCGGTGGTGGCCAACCGCTGGTTCGTCGCACGGCGCGGTTTGGTCGTGGGACTGCTGACGGCCAGCGCAGCGACGGGGCAACTGGCGTTCCTGCCCTTCGCGGCCTGGATGATCGAACACTGGGGCTGGCGCTCTGCCATCGCGCCGATCTTCATCGCCTGTGCGGCGGTGGGCATGCTGGCGCTGGCCTTCGTGCGCAATCGCCCGTCGGATTTGGGTTTGGCCGCCTATGGCGACACGGCGCCGGCCACGGCGACGCCCCCGCCACCGGCCATGGCGATGAACTTCGCCACGCCGTTCAAGGCATTGGCCGAGGCATCGCGCAGCGGCACGTTCTGGATCCTGTTCGCCACCTTTTTCATCTGCGGTTTGTCCACCAACGGGCTGCTGCAGACCCACTTCATTTCGCTGTGCGCGGACAACGGCATGGGCGCGGTGCCCGCCGCGTCGGTGCTTGCGATGATGGGTGCGTTCGATTTCGTCGGCACGGTCCTGTCGGGCTGGCTGTCCGACCGGTACGACAACCGCAAGCTGCTGTTCTGGTACTACGGCTTGCGTGGCCTGTCGCTGTTCTGGCTGCCGCATTCCGAGTTCACGTTCTACGGACTGGGCCTGTTCGCCATGTTCTACGGGCTGGACTGGATCGCCACGGTGCCGCCCACCGTCAAGCTGGCCGGCGCCACGTTCGGTCCGCAAAAGGTCGGACTCGTCTTCGGATGGATTTTCGCGGCCCACCAGATCGGCGCGGCCGTGGCGGCCTGGGGCGCGGGCCTCACGCGCACGCTGCTGCTGACCTACACCCCGGCGCTCTACGCGGCGGGTGCGGCCTGCCTGCTGGCGGCCGGCCTGGTGCTGCTGATCCAGCGGCCGGCCCGGCCCGCAAAAGCCGTGGCACAGCCCGCCTGACCGGAGTCGCCATGTCTTCCACCGCCACATCCGCCTCTGCCCTGGCTTCGGCTTCCTCGGCGTCAGAGCCGCCCCCGCTGGATCCCCGCACCCGCCGCATGCTGGAGGCACCGCTGGCGCCCTTGCTGTTGCGCATGGCGGCGCCGAACGTGCTGATCATGGTGGCGCAGGCTTCGGCAGGCCTCATCGAAACGTGGTTCATCGGCCGACTCGGTACTGATGCGCTGGCTGGCATGGCGCTGGTCTTTCCCATCGTCATGCTGATGCAGATGACGTCTGCCGGCGCCATGGGCGGAGCCATCGCGTCCGCCATCGCCCGCGCTTTAGGCCGCCGCGACCTTGCGCAGGCTCAATCGCTGGCGTGGGCCGGGCTGGTGATTGCCATCGCCTTCGGCTTTTTGTTCACGGTGGTGCTGTGGTGGGGCGGTGCGGCGCTTTACCGTTCGATGGGCGGGGAGGGCGCGTCGCTGGAGGCAGCACTCACCTATTCGCACACGGTGTTTGCCGGCGCGGTGCTGGTGTGGCTGTTCAACGCGTTGTCGGCGGTGGTGCGCGGAACGGGAAACATGGCGCTGCCAGCCAAAATCACGACCGCCGGCACGGTGCTGCTCGTGCCGCTGTCGCCAGTCCTCATCTTCGGCTGGGGGCCGATTCCCGGCCTGGGCATTGCCGGGGGCGCGCTGGCGCTGGTGTTGTATTACCTGGGCGGAACGCTGGCGCTGTGCGTGTATCTGCAATCGCGGCACAGCTTGCTGCGGCTGTCTCGCCAAGGGCTTCAATGGCGCGGCGCCTTGTTCGGCAGCATTTTGCGGGTTGGCCTCGCGGGCGCCATATCGACGCTTGCCACCAATCTCACCATTGGCATCGCCACGGGACTGGTCGGGCACTTCGGGCCGGCCGCCATTGCAGGCTATGGCACGGCATCGCGGCTGGAATACATCCTCGTCCCCTTGGTGTTCGGACTGGGGGCGCCACTGGTCACGATCGTCGGAACATGCATGGGAGCAGGGCGCCCAGACCGCGCATTGAAGGCCACCTGGTTCGGCGCGGCCGTCGCTTTTGCGATAACAGAGCTGATCGGCATCGTGGCAGCCTTGTTTCCGCATGCCTGGCTCGGCCTATTCGGGCAAGACCCTGCCATGCACGCGGCTGGTTCGCAGTATCTGCAGGTGGTCGGTCCGGTGTATGGCTTTTTCGGGTTGGGCCTGGTGCTCTACTTCGCCTCGCAAGGTGCCGGGCGCTTGGCTTGGCCCGTTGGCGGAAACATCGCCCGATTGCTCGTGGCGGGTGTCGGTGGATGGGGGGCGCTGCATTACGGAGGAACTCTTGCGCAGGTCTTTCTGGCACAGGCAGTCGCTCTGGTGGTGTATGGCGTGCTTAATACGGCAGCGATTGCCGGCGGTGCATGGTTCGGGCGCTTGCGTTGGCCCCGGTCCGTGGCGCCATCGGCGCGTTGAGTGGCGCGCTCGGCAAGACCGCTCGGTTTGCTTCGTCGGCACAGTGAGATGGCTCTGACAGCAGGTTCGCCACCATTGGCCTATTGGCGGAATTGCTTTGTCTCCTTTTAGCCGCCGGTGCGGCCTGCGCGCAGGATGCGAAAAAATCCGCTCCTGCAACGGCCACCACAACGAAGCAAGTCGTCCATAAAAGCACCATCAGCGTCAAAACCCCGTCACGCTTTGTGCACTTCTTCAGGTGCCTCCTCCTGATCGCGATGGCCGCTTTTACGGCTCGGGGGTTTAATAACCGTAAGCCTCGATCTCGGAAAACGCTACCGATGAATAGGGATTGTAAGATTCAATAGTGATATATTGAGTATTAATTGGCCCAATTCCAATATAAATGGGAGCAGAGTCGGATTGATCCGGTTCGGTAAAGCTGCCAAGCGGTGTATCAGCAGGCTGAGCATTGGCACCCCATAAGCTAAAATACATTGGCTTTAAGTTTCCGTCATTTTGGGGAGCTGAACTTCTAATCGTGACCCTGACCCCTGTTATATATCTAACAGATCCCAGATCTAAAGTGATGCTTGTGCTGTTTGATCCGGCGTCCCAAAAATAGCTCGGATCATAAAACCTTCCATCATAAAGAGAGGCAATATTTGTATTGTGTGGCGCGTATACGGTTGAATAAGGCAGTCTTCTAGGTATTGAAAAAAAAGAAGGCGACAGATACGAGACCTTTTTAATGGGCAGCCCATCGGCAAAGTGTCCAGTATTAGCCAATAGGTTCTTTATATATGCCTCTCTCTCGATAGGCCGGGTGATTAAATTTCCGTATCGGGCCGCAATCGCTGCCACTATGGGAGCAGCATATGATGTTCCACTAGACGTGCGCAAATTTCCAGATGGGTCTAACGAAGTGATTTCGTGAGCAGGCGCCCAAGCTTCAACACAAGCGCCCGCATTGGAGGCAAGAGCTGGTGGGTTGGTACCACCTAGCATACGACTGCCGTCTCGCTGGAGACCGCCGACTACCATGATTCCATCATTGTCTCTGGCACTTTGCTGGTGACCGTACGCATTTTCACACGCTATGCCATTATTGTTCCCTGCTGATTGCGTGAAAAATAACCTGTTGCTTGCCGCCCGAATTAATCTACCTACGGGTTGATTCCACTGAAATTCATTTGGCGTGTCCCGTCTATTCATCGACAAACTTGCGACGGCAAAATCATTAGTTGCCTCAGCCTCGTTCATTGCGGCCGTTATTCTTTCGAGAATTTGGGGTGTATGACCTAGGCCAACACCAAACCCCTTTATGGCCATGCCCCAGTTGACCCCTCGCACACCATAGTTATTGAACAACCCTCCTACCAGGCCTGCAATAAATGTTGAGTGCAGAGTCTCGGTCGGCTCTCCTCCTGAGAGGTTATTTTGAAAGACGATATTCGCGTCATTTGCAAGAACTGGAGCGGTTAGCGGCGCATCTATCAGATAAAAATTATTGCTGGTTGACCATCCATCATTGGTATTGGTATAAGGTAACGCCCAGCTAACAGTTTCATTTCCACTGGTAATGTCGCCGGGGTTTGATTGAGATAAAGGGATTTTTTGATCAAAAACTTCCTGCACCCCAGTTACAGCAGGATGCTGAAGCATTTTATCCGCTATTTCTCGCGTAAATCTAGAATTGATCGAAGGAGTGGCTACAGAAGAAATTCTATCGATTTCAATTCCATATTCAATTGCGAATTTTTCCCCGAAATTTTTAATTGCACTTTTTCGCTCTTCGAGCGTTGATTTTTCCACACCCCCTACTGCGTAATCAATGAAATCTTTTATGTAGAATGGATCCAGATAGATCAGATAATTTTTTCTGCCATCACCGGAATTCTTGCTGGCAAATGGAAGATCTGTGACTGATTTTTCGATAAATATGGGGCCCCTAGCATTTTGAGCATAAGAGACGCCATGGGCGCCCAAGATAAGGGCAGAGAGTGAAAATAAAGCCAAGCCAGTGCGCATCAATAACTCCCATCATTTATAACTATTAGAATTAGCCGCCATATACTCAGCCCGAAGCGGCTAGTCATTAGGGAGCCTCTCACAACCCCATGTTTGACGAATCCGAACAGGAATGAGTGGGCGCCAGCAGCCGTTTGAGCGTGATGAGGCCCAGCAGCGGTCTGCGCCTGGGTGCATGAGGGGCCTTGCAGGCCC
>NZ_BQXI01000064.1:0-9051 GCF_030158955.1 Acidovorax sp. SUPP1855
CCGGGCCTGCAAGGCCCCTCATGCACCCAGGCGCAGACCGCTGCTGGGCCTCATCACGCTCAAACGGCTACTGGCGCCCACTCCTCCCTATTCGGATTCGTCAAACATGGGGTTGTGAGAGGCTCCCTGATGACTCCAGTGCGCGCTATGCCGGCGGCGCCGGCTCTGGTGGTGAAATGGATCAGATTCTTCGGCAGCGCCGCGAAGCCATACCCTGCCGTCCCAAGCGTCAGGGCTGTGGTGGGTGCAATGTCTGGGGTCCACAGAACGGCCAGGGCGCCAGGCACATGCGCCAGTGGGGCAAGCGGGCTCTTCGAGTTCACGGCGATATCTGCCCAGTACTGAGCGGCACTGTCTCCGGCCAGCGTTGATGCCCGATAGAGTTGCTGGAGCTTGAGGATCACCCTGTTCATCGCGCCCGGATCGGAAACCTCGACAGGTTTACTGCACCCATCGGGCAAGCAAACCAATTTTTGTTCGGTCATAGAGCCTTATGGGTTTCATCGGCAGCGGACCATCGGCTGGTGTGGACTCGCGTACCTCCCTTTAAATGCCGCCGGATTGGGCATTCTTGGGCTTGCGTGAAACTGACGATGGTCCATCGAAATTGTGTGTAATCGCAGATGCATCGGCTCAGGTTCATAGATTTCGCTCAGGCACCTGCCAGAGTGGTCAGAGCACCGGACCTGCGTTGATCAAGCTCTGGCGATTTGCGCCGCTTTGGCCTCGCTCACATACGTGGTGTTGGCCGTGTCCCCTAAGTCGGGCGTCTTCGGTCCGGTGTTGATGGCCTCCTTGATCGCATCCTGCGCCTGTCCTCCCATTGCGTCAAAAAGTCCAGCATCAGCGCGCCCGACCAGATCATGGCGATGGGTTGGCGATGTTTTGGCCGTAGATGTCCGGCGCCGAGCCGTGCACGGCTCGAACAGGCCGGGTGATGTGCGCTCGGCATTGAGGTTGGCCGATGGTGCTGGTCGTCGCGGGCTCCAAGATCACTGAGGATGGCGCCGGACGGCGCCGTCCCATCGAAGCGCCCGAGTCGCAGCCTGAAGCGTGCTTGGTGCCGCTTCGGGCATGGCCTTTCCGCAACAAAGCCCCTTATGTGCGCCACCGCACATAACGTCTAACGCGTTGTCCATATACTTTTTGAAACACATCCCGGCGAACAAGTCAAAAATATGTCCCGTGTGCCACTGCAGCCACTGCAACCTGACGAAGTCTCCAGCAACGGAATACTCCATGCGATGGCCGCAGACGACCTGCAGCGGTGGCTGCCCCTCATCGATGTGCTGGAGCTTCCGCTGGGGCAGGTGCTGTACGAGTCCGGTGCGGCGGTGCGGCACATCTACTTTCCGGCCACCGCCATCGTGTCGCTGCTATATGTGATGGAGGACGGCTCCTCCGCGGAGATCGCCGTCGTGGGGCGGGAAGGCGTGGTGGGCATTTCCCTCTTCATGGGGGGCGGGTCGCTCCTGAGCCGGGCCGTGGTGCAGAGCGCCGGCCGGGCGTTTCGCATCCGGGCCGATCGCATCCGCGGCGACGTGGCCAATCCGGCCATCCTGCCGCTGCTGCTGCGCTACATCCAGGCACTCATCACGCAGATGTCGCAGACCGCGGTCTGCAATCGCCACCACATGCTGGACCAGCAACTGTGCCGCTGGCTGCTGCTCAGCCTGGACCGGCTGGAGGGCAGCACGCTCGTCATGACGCAGGAACTGATCGCGGGCATGCTGGGCGTGCGGCGCGAAGGCGTGACGGAAGCGGCCATGAAGCTGCAGAAGGCCGGGCTGATCCGCTACTCGCGCGGGCGCATCGAGGTGCTGGACCGACCCGCGCTGGAGCAGCGCTCGTGCGAGTGCTACGCCGTGGTCAAGCGCGAGTACGACCGGCTGTTGCCGCCCTCGCACAGCCTCTGAGCGGTTCGTTGCGGGGCCACTCGTGCGGGCCGCGCGCCCGGCCGGGCGGTGCGCTGGCCTTGATCCTTTATCTGTCTCAGCGCATGGCGTTGGGCGATACGTCGCTCATGGCCCAGGAGTACAGGGCGACAAACACGAGCGCATCGAACACCGCGCCGAAGCAGATGTACAGCACCGGCATGTAGAGCACCGACAGGTGGTGCATGAGGAAGGCCTGCGCCATGACCTGGTGGGGGATGAGCAACGCGAAGAACGCCAGGATCGCCAGGGTGTTGCCCACCTTCGACAGCAGGCTTTCGTTCAGGATGTAGTAGCCCGCGCCCAGCATCACCGGCGTGGCGACCATCATCACGTAGCCGATGAACATCAGCTCTTCGCTGTGCCGGGAAATCGTGTACGGAAAATGCTGCGGGATGAACCAGAAGTAGGCCAGCGCGAACGCCTGCACCACGCCGATGATGCGCATCGGGTACTTGAGGGGCAGGCTGGCTTTGCGCATCCGCAGCGAGGCCAAGAGCAGCACCACCACCAGGCCCGCCGCGGCCGCCATGCCGGCCATGCCGGGCAGAGGGCGGTCGCTCGCGCCCGCAGTGAGCGCCATGCCGTTCGAGCCCACGCGGCCGTCGATCAGCAACCGCCGCAAAGGTATGTCCAGGGCCTGCGACCAGAACACGATGACGTCTCGCCAGAAGTCGAACAGATCGCGCCGCCCCCACACCAACAGCGCACACAGCGCCGCGGGCAGCACGATGGCCTGAACCAGCAGGAAGGGCGTCACCTTCAGCGGGGTCATGGAACGGTGCGGGCGGCTGTGCACCTGCCTGCCGGTTTCGCGCAAGGCCTCGAAGGTGGCGGCGAAGGCGCGGCCGTGCGGATACGCGGCATCGGCCGGGATGGGGGTGGTTGTTGTCATGGCGTCTCTGCTCAGAAATCGTGGAACAGGCCGACGGTGGCGCCCGCCCGCCGGTACAGCGGGTTGCTGTAGCGGTTCACGGCCAGCAGCAGGCCGGTGTTCTGGCCGATCCAGTGCCGCCAGGCGATGCTGGCCTCGCGGCTGGTGAAGTTGACCAACTGCGTGGCGGGGCCGGTGGCCAGATAGCCTTCGCCCCCCCAGCCGACCCGCGCGGTCACCAGGTCGGCCTTGGCGCGGCCCCAGGTCAGGGCCACGAAGTGCTGGCGCGTGTTCACGCTGCCCGGGGCGCTTTCGTTGAAGCGCACACCACCCTCGACGATCCAGGGCGCCTCGAAGTAGTAGGTGGCCCCCAGCAGCACGCTGCGGTCGGAGTGCCCGTCCGGCGCCCTGTAGTAGCCCGCGCCCAGGGTTCCCACCAGCCGGCGGTCGGCCAGGAACTTGCGGTTCAGCGTGGCGTCCACGCGGTACTTGGGCAGGTAGAACGCACCGTCGCCAGCGCCGAGGGTCACCGAGCCGTACCAGTCTTCGTCGAAACGGTATGTATCGCCCACGCCCAGGTAGGTACCGCCCACGCCGAAGCGCCGGTGCGAAGACAGCTCGCCCTGCAGCACGTGGCCGGGCAGGCTCCATCCGCCGGTGAGCGTCATGTCGCGCCAGTTGCCGTAGGGCCCGCTCAGGTGCTGCGTTCCCGCGCTGAGCTGCAGGCTGCGGGTGCGCTCTTCGACGGGTGCGGGCGGCGCGGGGATGATCAGGTCCTGGCCTGTGGCGGGCGCCTGGGCCAGGCCGGGCGCGGGCGCGCACAGGGCAAGCAGCCAGAGAAAGTGAAGGGCCGGGTGGCGTTGCATGCGGGGGGCTCCAATGGGGCGGTCGGGTCGGCTAGCGGCAGGCGGCCGCGGGAGGGGCGGCGCCCACCCCCTTGCTGGCCAGGATCTGGAAGGACACTTCGTCGGTGACCGCCCAGCGGGCCGAATGCCGCAGCGGGGCGCTGTGGCGCACCCAGCAGCGGGCGGTGTCCGGGTCGTTGCGGCGCAGCGCCAGCACGGCGATGATTCCCCACGGGTAGTCAGTCTGGCCCTGGGCCAGCCACTCGCTTCGGTGCCGGCGCATCCAGTCGCGGTAATGGGTGTCGGCCGAGTCAGGCAGCAGGGGAAAGCCCACCATCAGCGGAAACAGCTGGGCCACGTGGTCCGGGTAGAAGGCCGCCGGCTGCGCGCGCTGCTCCATCTGCGTGGACACCAGGAAACGGCGGTTCACCGGGTCCCAGAACGTGTCGTGGATGGCCTGCGCCAGCCGCTCCGACGGCTCGGCGCCCGGGGCGCTCAGGGGCTCGCGCACGCGCAGCGACCAAACCTCCAGGTTGTCCATGAACAGCCCGTGCAGGTACACCGGCGACACCATGTAGATCCCACGCGAGGGCTGGTAGAGGTGGGCCAGCGCCGCCCGGCTGGTGGCCTGGCTCTTGCGCAAGGCGGGCGAGGCTTTCACGTGCGCCGGCATGGCCTGCAGCAGCCTGAGCCACATCGCAAGCAGCGAGTCGTCGGCATCGGCGGTCTTGCAGGCCTTCCACCCGCCGCCGTCATCGCGGCAGAAGCGGTCGAACGTGCCGTCGGGTTTTTGCTGCGGCACCAGCCAGTCCGCGAAGCGGACGGCCGGGCCCTGGATGTCCAGGCCGTTGTCGTGTGCGAGCAGCAGCGCCTGCAACGTGAAGTAGGGGTCGCTGGCCGCGCCGCCATGCAGGATGGTGATGGCGCCGCTGTCGCCGCCATACGCCTGCAGGTCCAGCGGTGTGGCAGCGCCCGCCCTGCTGGCGGTGCCCGCGGCGTAGGCGAAGGGCAGGGGCAACGCCATGGCCGCGATGGCGGCCAGGGCTTGCAGGGCGCGGGAGAGGCGGGTGTTCATGCCTGCTTCACCATGCCGATCTCGTGGGCCCAGAGCGTGCCGTGCACGACCGCGCCTTCCTCCGCCACGATGCAGCGCCCGCTCACGGTCGTCAACGCATCGGGCAGCCCGACCACGGTGCGCGCACCGAGCATCACATCGCCTTCGCACACCACCGGCCCCAGCGCCAGCGCACCGGGCAGCAGGTACGCGGACTGCTCGCAGGTGATGGCGCCGTGCACGACGGCCCCTTCGCCCAGCGTGATGCCGCCGCGCGCCTTGATGTCGCCGATCACGGTGGTGAAGGGGCTGATGGTGAGGAACCCCGTCACCACCAGGGAGCCACGGTAGATGGAGTGTTCCGCCAACGTGCAGTCGCCCCTCACCATGTACAGCTGCGGCGTGCGCTGGATGGCGTGCGCCAGCGTGGCATAGCTGGCCGTCTGCGGGGCTGGCGGCGTGGGGGTGGGCGGGGCCGTGGACGGCTGTCCCGTGCCCGGGCCTCCCAGTCGCACCACCGGCGCGTGGAGGCGCTCGAACCAGCAGGGGGCGGCCAGCTTCACCGCCGCGCCCGCGGACACGCGCCGAAGGGCCGTGCTGCCGGGGCCCAGGCGCAGTTCTCCGTCGGCATGGGCCCAATCGGCGATCTTGCTGCCGTCGCCCAGCTCCAGGTCGCGCGTGGCATAGAGGCTGGAGAACGCGCTGCCGGCACCCACGTGCATGCTGCCGTCCACGAACACGGGCTGGAACGCCAGGATGGCCGCGGGCGTCGTCACGTCGCCGCACGCCAGCAGCCGGGCTCGGGCGCTGGCCCATGCCGCGGGCGCGGCGTTGGGGGAGATGAGGTCGAAGGACTCGTACCCCGTGGACTCGCCCTGGCCCAGCCGGGCCTGCGCATCGGCGCGCAGCCGCCGGGCGAAGTGGTCGATATCGGCCGCATGGTCGGGTGGAACCAGCAGGGCGGCGCTGTCGGTCGGGCGCCGCCATTCGCGGATGGCCGGCACGAAAGGCAGCAAGAACAGTGCGGCGCAGGCCGTCGCGAAGGCCAGCAGCATGGGGTGGTATTCAGGCATTTTTGACCTCGTTGCGGTAACGCGCCGTCTTGTCCCACACCATTTCGCGCTTGAGCAGCGCGTCCAGCAGCAGGCTCCACACGGCGCCGGAGATGGCGAACAGGCTCACCATGAAGCCCAGCATGTTCAATGGCAGCAGCCGCAGGCGCCGGCGGTTGCCATCGATCAGCACCGCGATGACGATCTCGAAGAACGCGGCGAAGTTGCCCAGCGTACCGTAGACCATCAGCGCGAACACGGGGATCAGTTGCGACAGCAGCGACCCCGCGTTGAGGAAGTACAGCCCCAGCGCCAGGCACCAGCCGGCCAGCATGATGAGCGGGATCACGAAGACGAACAGCAGCAGCATCCCGTCCACGCGCTGGCCCAGCGTGAGGTAGGGGCTGGTGACGAATTTCCACCAGTGCCGCGCCAGCACCTGGTTGTGCCCCTTGGCCCAGCGCTTGACCTGCTTGATGCGCACGGGCCATTCCTCGGGCACTTCCTCGTAGCACTCCGAGCGGTTGGTGTACACGGTCTTCCAGCCGTTGAACATGAGCCGGAAGGTGATGTCGGTGTCCTCGGCCAGCGTGTCGTCGTGCCAGCCGCCCACGGCTTCCACGGCCGACATGCGCACGCCTCCCACCGTGCCGCCGTACTGCGGCATCAGGTTCATGTTCATCCGCGCTTGCTGGTCGACCTGGTAGCCGGCCGAGCGCTCCAGGTCCAGCAGCCGGGTCAGCAGGTTCGCACCGCTGTTGACGGGCACCACGCGGCCCATCACCGCACCCACTTCCGGATCGAAGAAGGGCGCCACCAGCTGCTTGAGCAGCCCGCGCCCGGGCACGTAGTCGGCATCGAAGATGATGGCGATGTCGCCCTCGGCAAAGCGCAGTGCGTCCTTGAGCGCCGCCGACTTGCCCGGCTTGCCGCTGGTGCGGTGAAAGGGAGCCAGCCGGGAGGGGAACCGTTCGTCGTAGCTGTTGATGATCTGCGCCGTCGCATCGCTGGAGCGATCGTTCACCGGAATGATCATCATGCGGTCGGCGGGGTAGTCGGTCTTGAGCAGCGCCTCGATGCAGCCGGCGATCACCTTCTCTTCGTTGTGCGCGGCAATGAACACGGTGATCATGGGCCACTGGGCCACCGCGATGTCCAGATAGGGATGGCGCTGTGTGCCGACGAGCCGGCTCATGGTGAACGCAAAGTGCCGGATGCCGTACAGCACCATGAACAGCACCACGAACATGAGCAGATAGGCCATCACGGCGGCGACCGGCTGCGCCGAGAAGGCGGGAAGAAGTCCGAGCGGATGCATGGTGTCAGGCCGCCAGGGGCAAGGGCATGGGTGCGGCGGGCACCAGATGGCTCGCCAGCACGGAGACGATGCGCTGGCAGGCCTGGCCGTCGCCGAAGGGGCTGTGCACCTGCGCCATCTGCCGGTGCGCGTGGGGGTCGCCCAGCAGCCGCGTCACGTGCGAGACGATGGCGTCGTACGACGGACCGATGAGCAGCGCACAACCGGCCTGCACGGCCTCGGGCCGCTCGGTTTCGTCACGCAGCACCAGCACGGGCACGCCGAAGGTCGGGGCCTCTTCCTGCAGCCCGCCCGAGTCCGTGAGCAGCAGCCAGGCATCGGCGAGCGCCTGCTGCATGTCCATGTAATCGAGCGGATCGCTCAACTGAATGTTGGCGATGCCACCCAGCAGCGCCTGCACCGGCTCGCGCACCACGGGGTTCTTGTGCACCGGAAACAGCACCTGCAGCCCGGGGTTCTGCCGCGCCAGATCGGCGATGGCCCGGCAGATGCCGCGCACGCCCTCGCCCCAGCTCTCGCGCCGGTGGAAGGTAACCAGCAGGTGTCCCCGGCCGGTGGTGCGACGCCGCACCCCGTGGTGCGTGCAGGTCCAGTGCTGCGCATCCACCACGGTGTTGCCCGTCACGTGGATGCGTTCGTCGGGAATGCCCTCCGACCGCAGCGCGGTGCGCGAGCGCGAGGTGGGCGGAAAGTGGAACCGCGCGAGCCGGCTGATCATCTGGCGCAGCCCTTCTTCGGGGAAGGGCCGCGCCAGGTTGTAGGTGCGCAACCCCGCCTCCACGTGGGCCACGGGCAGGCCACGATAGAAGCCCGCCAGCGCGCCGATGAAAGCGGACTCGGTATCGCCCTGCACGATGACCAGCGCGTAGTCTTTCGCCTGCAGCACCCCGTCGATCTGGCGGCGGCAGCCGGCGCTGAATTCCTGCAGGGTGCTGCCTTCGCGGTGGAGCACGATGTCCGGCCGGATGGTGAAGCAGTCCAGCATCTGGATGGCCATTTCATCGTGCTGGCCCGTGTGCAGCCAATGCACCCGGGCCCAGCTGAAGGCCCGCAGCGCGTGGTACAGAGGCGCCAGCTTGATGATCTCGGGGCGCGTGCCCGAGACGATGAGAATGTCCTGCATGGCTCGATCCTTTGCGGTGGTTGGAGTGAGAGAGGAAAGAGGAAGAAGCCAGGCGTCCCGGAGGGGCCGCAGTGTCGGCACACGCGCGCTGCAGTGAAATGGTCGGGGCCCACGCTCCATCGGTCCGCTCTCTTTCTGCACAGCACGGGCGATGGTGCGTGCGGGTTGGAGCGCGGTCTGTTCGCTGACCCACATAGCGTTGTAGGCCTGGGCCGCCATCGCCGTCTGGGTGAAAGAGGAGGGGGGTGTGCCGAAGGCGCGGTGTCGGAGCGCCTGCCCGGCACCGGTTCAGGGAGGGCTCAGGAAGTGAACGCGGGGTTGCGTTGGGCGCGGAGGGAGGGCCGCGCCATCGGCCTGGACGCGCCAGAACGTGCGGCTGTGCAAGGTCGCACACGGCCGCGTGCCATCGGGTGCATGTGCTGAATCAGCCGCTGTGTTGCCGGCGACTGCTGAGCATGGGCCGAAGCCAGGGCCGCTGGCAGGTCATGGCGCGGGAGCGGATTGCTGACGTGACTGGCATGCGGCGCGAAGGCGTGACCTCAGCGGCCATGAGGGCGCTCATCCATGCGCGCCTGGACGGCATCCGCCTCTGCCGTGGCAAGCGCCTGCCCGGCTGGCAGAGGCACAGAGGACCTGCGTGGAAAGAGGCGCTGGCAGCGCCCTCATCGAAGGCGTGCCGTGCGTGGATCAGCCCCGGGCGATTCGTGCCGCGATGGCCTCGCCCACCTGCGTGGTGTTGGCCGTGCCGCCCAAATCCGGCGTCTTCGGCCCGGTCTTGATGACCTCCTCGATCGCCGCCACGATGGCATCGTGCGCCTGCCGCCCTGCGCCCTGGCCTTGCGTCAAGAAGT
>NZ_BQXI01000065.1:0-8170 GCF_030158955.1 Acidovorax sp. SUPP1855
GGGCCTGCAAGGCCCCTCATGCACCCAGGCGCAGACCGCTGCTGGGCCTCATCACGCTCAAACGGCTGCTGGCGCCCACTCATTCCTGTTCGGATTCGTCAAACATGGGGTTGTGAGAGGCTCCCGTTGGTGTCAGTCGATGGTGGGGCTTTGGCCCAACCGGTCGGTGGCTTGCACGCGGTGGCTCAGGCGGTGATTGTCGAAGTTTGATAAGTCTATCCAGGTTGCGTGCATTACTTGTTTGATTTACAGCCTCTAACTTTCAAAGCAATTTTTATAAACAGTACAGCCTTGGAAAATTAAATACTTTACGGGTAGGCACAAGGAGAAATTCGACCCCTCCTGTTTTATAAAAAATCCGCCACCCTCTGGAATCATAGAGCTTTTTGCAAAATCAAAATCAATTTGATTTTTCAGAACGACATCTCCGTGTGTCTTGCCCAACAGCTCAGCAACAATTACATTGTAATCAACACCCCACACACCCCATTTTTCAACCTCTATTGCAGGTCTATTTTTAACATGCAAGCTGACCGTCACCCGCCCCCCAACATCAAAACCAAGTTGTCCATAAAAAACTTCTCCAAAATCTCCTTCTGGGAAAAGTTTTTTCAAAAAATCATTCCTATCTATATATTCAATCATAAGTGCAAGGAGATCTTATACAGCCACAAAATTCAAGCAGAACCTCAATTTATGAATTTTCATTGAATTATCCTTTGTAAAAAATCTTCTCGCCAGCTGCTTTATTGCATGCTACCTACTGACGACACCTGATTGCCGCTTAAGTCCTCAGGCAGCAAGCCCTCCATGAGCAATAATTTTAATCGACGCTTTTTGGAGGTTTATTTTCAATAACAAAAACCTCATTCAAGGGGCACTCAAAATACCCCCATTTTTGCCAATTAGCCGTCAACCACCCTAAATCAACAGCATATCCATCATTTCCAGAAGGCAGAGACTCCAGAGGGAGCACAGCATAAGTAATTCCAGCCTTATACCCGGAAGAGACCATTAAATAATAGTTGCCATCAGCTTTATTAAAACACTCTACAACCATAAAATCCACAAAATCCTCATAAGGACTCTTCCCGGTGCATCTCAAAATTGTGCCGCGGGACAAATTCCCAGAATAGTCAATTAACTTGATAGCCATACAACTCCATTATTAACATTTTAAATTGTGCTTTCCAGAGCTATCTGCGGGCTTTGTTTTTCCCGTCAATTAAAATCATCCATATGACGACCTTTACTATCCGTATGCTCTATTCGTCCATGCTGGGTGTCCGCAGCCCTTAGATCTCCTGAGGCCGTTCTATATACTGCATGCGTCATCCGGTGCTGCGCGTCGTACCGGAAGTGCTGCTCGTTATGTGCACCGATCTATTATATAAAATTTATCTTGACATAGATCACTCATTAACTCTCGAAGAATTTAAAATCACAATCGTAAAATTTTATGAATATCCGCCCATCGGACAATGCGATCTCATGATTCAATAAACCATCTTCGCCAACTGTGACCTCATCTATTAACCATTCACCATGAGTACTGTCACCCAAAGGCCAATTGGTTTTTCTTTTTCTCACAAGATATGATTGAACGCCATAGTAAAAAATTTCAGTCCGACCTCCATACGAACCTTCCAATTCGATAGTCAAGCCAACTTCAGGCGAGTCATTTTTCAAAAATTCTCTTGCGGTTATGCTAATTATTTTTGCATCATGAGGACACTTCTCATCACGATGATCATAATGCCAATCAGCGGAGGCAAAAGCATATGCTTTTACAGGAAACTTATCCTTATAATTCTCTAGATACTTTTCATAACCGCTACTATCTAAATAATAGCCGGATTTCGTAACCTCACATTTAACTATTTTCACTTCATTGATCCTTAGCAACCTGGCTTTTGAGGAACTCCGGAGTTACCGCCTGCGCGGATCTTCTCTGTATACTCTCTGACAGCACGTCTACTACCAGGTGTTCCCTTTGCCGGCAATCCACCATTTTTCCTCAATTCATCCACATTAATTCCATTCAAAGCATTAAATACTTTTTCCGGTATGACGACCTGATTTCCCTTTGTGCCGTGCTTATTGAAGAATCCATCTGGCCCATACACACCCACTTCCTTTCCATTAGGTGCATAAACATGAGTTTCGAAAGAGGTTCCAGATGAAGTATTAAATCTATCTGTCCTGCCTCTATAGCCGTCAGGTAGCGATATCGGAGCTTTTGTATTCGGCGCCAGCCCCCAAGGATCAACCCAAGCAATCGGATTCGGCGCATATTGATGCAGGTTCATTCCACCCGCTAACCCAATCGGGTCTGGCGTCGTGAACGCTCCCACCTCCGGCTCGTAATACCTGAATGTGTTGTAGTGCAACCCCGTCTCGCGATCCAGGTACTGCCCCTGCATCCGAAGGTTCTGCGGTGCTACCGCTTGCCCGCCAGCAACAGCCTGCCCCATCGGGCGTCCCACATCGTCAAAGGCCTGCCAGCTTTCGCTGACGGCACTTCCCCAGGTTTTGTATTGCGCCCGCCAGACCAGATTGCCCCGGTTATCGCTCAACTCCTCTGGCAGTCCGTTGGGCTGGTTGTGGAAGTAGTACACCTGCGCATTGGGCACGGCTGCGTTGCGGCTGAAACTCGGCTCCGGTATCTGGGAGTGAGATTTGCCGCCCTCATTCGCGTCGTTGGCCGCAACCACGTTGAACCGGTCTTCCCAATCCGGATTCGTCATGGGAACGGACCGCGTCTTACCCTCCTTCGCATCGGCACCGAAGGCATGCTGCGCCGCTGGGTGGGGTTCGATCTGCCCCGCGCCATCGATGCGCGCCAGGGGACTGTAGCTTTCAGGTTCGTACAGGTATGTGCTGGTGTTTTCACCCCGGCGCTCCTGCAAGAGCCGCATGCCCTCCCACATGAACAGCGTGGCACCGAAGTCATCTGATTTCGCAATGCGCCGTCCCAGCGCGTCATAGTGGTAGCAGAACACTTGCCGCACAGGCTCACCATTGCCTCCTGCTCGCACCACTGCTGCATGCGTCATCCGGTGCTGCGCGTCGTACCGGAAGTGCTGCTCGGTATGTGAACCGATCCGCTTGCGGATCAGCCGGCCGAAACCGTCGTAGTCGTAGCGCTTGTCCTCCAGAACCTTCACCCGGTTGTCGCGCACCCAGCCACGTCCCTGCGTCGCGAGTGCGCCGGCTTCCAGGGCGTTGATCCGGTTGCCTGCCGGGTCGAAATGGAATGATTCGTTGAGTTGCGGATGTCCAATGTGCTGCGCACTGGTAACGCGGCCACTCGCGTCATAAAGGTAGCGGGTCTGCCCATTGCGGCTGTGGTGAAGGCTTTGCAGTTCGCCGTTGCGGTCGTAGTCGTAGCGCTTGAGCAGGGTGTCATCCAGGCCCGGCTGCTGCAGCCGCGCGTTCCACTCGGCGCTTTGCGGGCTCCACTGGCCAGTGCCATTGCCGACCCGGAGCATGGCCGGGCGTACCCAGGCCGCGCTTCTACGGCCTGCACCGTCATAAGCGAACCGGCTGGCCAACCGCCCCTGCGTGCGCAGCACTTCGCGGTGCAGATCGTCACGCTCAAAATCCGCCACGACGGCGCCGTCCAGGTTGATCTGGTGCAAATGCCCGCTGCCGTAGTGAAGGTGGTTGATGGTGCGTCCATCGGGCAGCACTATGGCGATGCGATTGCCCAGCGCGTCGTATTGGTAGCGCACGGTGCTGCTGTGCGGAGCGCCGGGCACCACAGGGTGCACCGCCGTTTCTTGCAGCAATTGGCCCGCCTTGTCGTACTGCCATGCATGGCGAGACAGCAACTGACCCTCTGCGGTTTTCTCTTCCGCCTGCACCAGTTCCCCGGTTGGGCTGTAGGTGTATGCGGTTTGCATCTGCACCTCTGGCTGTTCGGTTTCAGCACTCAGTGATGCCACCTTCTTTTTCACCAGTTGGCCGCCTGCGTCACGCACCAGACGGGTGCGAACCGGTTGTATCGGAGCATGGCCCGGCACTTCGTCACCCCCGCCGGGCATGGGATATTCCGTCACCCCCACCACCTGACCAGCGGCGTCGCGCTCGAGAACCTGCCGCGTGCCGTCGATGCGGGTTTCGCTGACGAGCCGGTCAGCGGCGTCGTAGGCGAACTGGTAAGCCTGTCGGTTTTCGTTGATTAGAACGGCCAACCGGTGGGCTGCGTCGTAGCCCAGTTGGATGTTGCTGTGCTGCGATCCCACGGTGCGGGTGCGACCGATCAACTGGCCGCGGGCGTTGTAGCTGTAGCTCGTGCCATGCCCCATCGCGTCGGTGGCGATGACGCACTGGCCCGCCGCGTTGTATTGGTATTGGTAGGAGCTGCCATCAGGCCGCGTGATGCGCAGCAGACGGCCTTTGGCATCGTGTTCAGTGCGGGTCGATTGCCCCAGCGCATCCGCTTCCGTCAGCGGATGGCCGCGGCGGTCATAGGTGAAGCGGGTGGTCTTGCCCGAGCAATCGGTGTAGGCCGTCAGCAGGCCTCGGGCGTCCCAAGCCAGCCTTTTGCGCCCTCCGTGTGCGTCGGTGATGACCAGCGGCAGGCCGCGCTCATCGTTGGCATAGGTGGTCTGCTGCCCCAGAGGGTCGGTTTCTCCGAGCAGGTTGCCGTAGTCGTCGTAGCGGTATTTCCAGGCGGCGCCTGCAGCATCGATGCTCGACTGCAGCAGGCAGGCCGGGGCCGGGGTCCACCGCATGCGCTGGATACGGCCCAGAGGGTCGGTCTCAGCGGTGACGTTACCGGCGTCGTCATAGGTCCACGTCGTCGTTCGGCCCAATGGATCGGTGTGCTGCAAGAGCTGCTTGGTGTCGCTCCATGCCTGGGTCCAGACACGGCCCAGGGTGTCGGTGTAAGAGACGATCTCGTGATCGGCATTCCAGGTCCAATGCTGGGTTCGGCCCTGAGCATCGGTCACGCCGGTGGTCTGCTTGGCTAGGTCATACGCGAACTGGTATCGCTCGCCATCGTCGGTCCAGTGCTGCACCACTCGAAGGTGCGGGCCCTTGCGCTCGCCCAGCGCCGCATCGAACCGCTCCCACGCATAGTGGCAGACCAAACCCGTAGGCAGCCTGTGGCTGATCATGTGGCCCTGGTCGTAGGCAAAGCGCCGGACGACTTCCCCGTTACGGTCGATCACCTGCGCGAGTTGGGAATGGCCGGCATCTTGTTGATGCTGGTAACGCACGAGCACTTCCGGTGTCTCGTCTTCCGAGCCGATACGCAGCACGATCTGCCGCAGACGGCGGCTGGCCTCCGCATATTCGAACTCCAGCAGCCGGCCCGTGCTGTCCGCCACATGGGTAAGCCGGTAGTCCGCGTCGTAGCGCAGGGCATGGAAATTGCCGTTTCGGTCCTCGATGCGCCGCAACTGCAGCACGCCCTGGCCTCTTGTCCCGCCCGGTACGGCATCTTCAGGTGCACCGAACCACTGGTATTGACCATCGCCGGTCACCGCAAAGTAATCACCACCCTCGCTACGGAAAACGCCGAAACCTTCCGCCACGCTGAAATAGCCCTCGCCGTGCGCCGGAGCGGCAAAAGTGACATCGCGCCCGTCCATATCGAAATAAGTGACCGTCGGCTCTCCCTGCGCATTGATGCCCAGGTGCAGTTGCACACAGTAAGGGGTGCTCCAGCCTTGGCCGAATGGGCCTTGCGTGCGCAGGTCCAGGCTGTTGTAGGTACGCTGCCAGACAATGGGCAGCACGCCTGGCAACACGAAATCCAGGTCATTGCCACCCGACAGCAGCTTGGCCCCGGTCGCGATGTGCACCGGATTGCCCAAAATGGCGGGCAGCGTCATGGCCGCAGAGCCTGCAGCCTGTGCAGCCTTCAGCAGACAGTTGATGTCCTTCAGGACGGCCCTCGGATTCTTCGCCATCCTCCAGAGACACTTGGCGTTCTTATAGAAACGGCGAGCTTCGAGCACGAAAAGTGCCGCACGCAGGGCGAACGACACTTCGTCATCGTAGTCCCGTACGGTTTCCGGCTCGCCGCCGATGAACACGTTGGCGGACCCTTCATGGATCGACGCTCCGCAAATTACCTTGTCACCTTTGCGCGCGGCCAGCGCGTCGTTGATGATGGTTTGCTTGGGACCCTGGGCCGCTCCTTGTGCAATCAGATTGACGGGTTTGATGGTGTGCTTGCCACATTCGACCTCATCCAGCGGCACCTCATCGGTCGCCCGAGCGGCTCCCTTGCCATTGATGATCACGTCCTGAGAGGCCGTCAGGATCTTGCCGGTGACCTCCCAACTCTCGGGAACGATCGCATCTGCAATCTTTTCGCCAATGGCTCCACCCACCATGCTGACTGCCACCGAAGCCAGCGCACCGGTGGCCACCACAGCGCCCACCAGAATGGGCGCAGCCAGCCCACCACTGACCACCGTGCCAACAGCGGCAACACCGGCCGCCACACCCGCCGCAATGGTGCCGGCGCAGACAGCACCCAGAATGGCAGCACCTGCAGCGATGCCCACCACTTTCGCCAGCAGTCGAGAATTGGCATTGCTGTGCGCGATCGGATCGTGGAGACGGGCAGCTTGCGGAAATTGGCTCATGGATGGTTTGGCAAAAGGCGATTTGCACGGTGCGCATTGGCACGGGAATGCAAGGCAACGGATGCCCTGCCCAACAGCAGGCTCAATCGCGTGGCTGGAAGCTGGCGCAGATGGTTTTCCAACGCTGCATTTGCGTGTCGGTGATAGGCGCCACCGATGCGGCCGTCAACACCAGCACCCGGACTTTGTCCGGCAGCAGCCACGAGCGCTGGCGCTGATAAACCCATTGGCCGTTTTGCTTGAACTTCTGCGAAACCTCCAGCCCGATGAGTTCATCCTGAGCTGCAGATTTCTGCTCGTGCCTCTCCGTGACTTCGAAATCTTTCACCTGCAAAGTCACGGACTTGATCTGGCGCTCCATGAACGCGCCATAACTCTCGCCAGCATCAAGGCGGTCGCGCGTCACTATCAAGCTCAGGTCCAGCCCGCTCGTGCCCGTCATCAGCATGTTCATGCTGTTGTCCTGAAGGCCTGCGGGCAATTCGAACGTGCCCTCTTGGATATGAAACTGCATTCCGTGCTTTCGGTTTTATGGGGGAAAAGCGATCGATCGGCGGGCGGCGTTCCGCCTTACTCACCGGATGAGCAATTGAGTTGAATGGGCGCGCCGTGCACGTCCAATAGTTCAGAAAGATCGATCAGACCGTTCTTGCCCTTGATGACGACCACGCCCTGATCGGTCAGCTTGATCGACGCATGGCCCTCGCCTTCGCCAATGGTCAGGGTGATGCTTTCCCCGGCCTGCAGACGGATGTGCTTGGCGGCCTTGATAAGCACGGAGTCGCTCGTCGCCTGCACGTTGACGTTCTGGTTCCCGATCACGGTAGCCGTGTCGGCTTTGGAGGCCAAGGTGATGTTGTGCTGCGCGGTGAGGTTCATGTTGCCCGTCTGGGCTTCCGACGCCACATCGCCCTGCGCCACGGTGTTGCGCTGGCCGCCTTCGGACACGTGGGTCAGCATGCCGCTCTTGGCCAGTTGCGTGAGCTGTGCACCGCTGGACACCGTGATGTGCTCTTTGGCATGCATGGACGCGCTTTGCCCCGAGCTGATGACAATGGGCTTGGGACTGATCATCGAATGCCCTTCAGGGCTCACGATCGACACGATCGGCTTGGTGATGTCCTTTGACAGTTCACGCAGGGCCTGTGCCTGCGGCATTGCCGGGTCGGTGTTGGAAGGCAGTAGCATTTCAGGACCACCACCACCGCCGCCGTCGCCGTCGCCACCCGATCCGCCGCTGAACGCGGACAGCGCCGCTGAGGCCTTGGACAGCGTGGCGACTGCCGCTTTGCCCCCGGTCATGGCGGCAATGCCTGCGCTCAGTTCCATCATGTGCGAGGTCTTGAGCCCATTGATGGCGCCAATGGCGCTGTTCATTGCGTTGACCGCTTGGCCGGCTTCCTCCATCAACGCCGCAGTCCCCGCCAGCCCATCTCCCAGCTGATCGAACCCATCCGGGTTGTTGCTCGCCACCTTGGAGGTGAAGTCCTGCGGATACGTGGTGATCAGCAGGCCCTTGTCCGCCCGGATCGACCCCCACAGGTCCGTGCGCAGCTCGAACC
>NZ_BQXI01000066.1:0-7903 GCF_030158955.1 Acidovorax sp. SUPP1855
TGGATGCACCTACAGTCCACACCGTGCGATTCAGCGCGGAGGTGGTCGCAAATGATTTTATCTTCATCTATCTGTCGGGATATTGATCCCATTTTTTAATATCTACTGACTAGATACGATGTATATTATGTAAAATCACTAAAACACGGATGCTTGCGTGATCTGCTTTGACTCTCACAATGCCACGCCCGCCTTGCATTAAGCTGAGCAAGCCCCTGCATCTGCACCATCCGCAGTTTGCTTGACCACAACGATATGGAGACAAGCCATGCGCATTTCACATCCGGCGGTACTCAGCCGCCGTCGCCTCGTCCTCTCGGGCTCTGCCGCAGCCGTTTCGCTTCTGCCATGGCGTATCGGGAGTGCCCAATCCACCTGGCCTACGAAACCACTGCGACTGGTGGTCCCATTTGCGCCCGGCGGCAGCTCCGAAATCGTAGCCCGCGCGGTCGCTGCAGAAATGTCCAAGACCATCGGTCAGAACGTATTCGTGGACAACAAGCCGGGCGCTGCAGGAAACATCGCCATGCAGGAAGTCGCCAACAGTACCGACGAGCACACTTTGATCCTGGGCCACATCGGCACGTTGGCGGTGAACCCCTACATCTTTCCGAAACTGGCATACGACGCCAACCGGGACTTTGCGCCCATCACGCTGGTATCCAAAGTGCCGAGCCGGGGAACGGGCCCCATGCTCACTGACCTGATGGCCGGACGTCTGCAGGCCGCAGCCGTGGGCGCACCGGCCCTGCTGCCCTTCATCAAGGCCGGGAAATTGCGCTGCATTGCCACGGGGACTGCACAACGGCTTCCCCAATTGCCGGATGTGCCCACGGTGGCTGAACAGGGGTTCAAAGGCTTTGAAATGACGCAGTGGTACGGGCTGATGGCCCCCAGCAAATGGCCCAAGGCCCATCTGGCCAAACTGGAAACCGAGGCTGTCAAGGCAGCGCGAAGCCCTTTGGTCAAGGAAAAGCTGTCTCAGGAAACGGCTTTGGCGGTTGGAAACACCAGTGCGGAGTTCGACGCTTTCATCAAATCAGAACAGGCGCGCTGGAAACCCGTCATTGCGCGCGCTCAAATCAAACCCGAAGGAATGGGCTGACGAACGGCTACACGCGACGAAAAAAAGACCATTGGCTCGTGTCGATCGAAAAATCGCTGGACTCTTCATCGCCGCGAAACTCAAGGCGATTGAGGAAGGGGTCCAAAACGACCGCGGTGAAGCCTCCTGGATCGAGTTGCAGCAATTCGATGGACACGCCTTGGCGCAACCAGCGCTCGCACAGTGAGAGAAAGTCGCCCTTCAGAAAGATGCTGCACAGCGATGACGGCTGGAGCGCGTTGATTTGCTCGACGTGCTCCACGAACTTGAGTTGCAAACGCACCAAGCCATCTTCCGCCACCCGAAACTCGCTGTAGCTTCTTTTGAACCCGAGGTCTTTCTCGTAGAAATTGCGCGCACTTTCTTCGCCATGCCGCGGTATGGGCACATGGATCCAGGTGGCGATGTACTCGTTGGAAAAAGAAGAACCCATTCAGCATCCCAATTTGGATTTCGGTCGAGCGCTCACAGGCGCCGCTGCTCGCGCGGCAGCAATGGCCGCCGCATTTCCTCGCGCCGGTTTGACGCCAAGATCCGTCAAAGCCTGTTTCTCCGCAAGGTAGAAAGAGCTTCGATTTTCTGCCCCATCGGCCCCGATATCGATGAATTTATAACCCTCCGCGTGGCGGTCATTGATCCAGTCGATATTGCCTTGCACAGCCTTGCGCTCCCATTGGTAGGAACTCATGGTTTCCGTGGAAGCGCCACTGGAACGGATGATTCCAAACCAGTCCTTCTTGATCGTTCTGAACTCGTGTCCCGACAGCCGGGGGTTTTCTCTCATCGCCTTGGCATAAGCCTCTACCGCGCCCTGCCCCTCTCCGATGATGACGTATTTTTCCAGGCCCCAGGGGTCGATCCACCGCAGTGGATTGTCCGCATAGAGATGCAGATGGCTGCCGCCTGCCAGGCCGATGGGGTCGGCGCTGATGAAGCGCCCGATGTCCGGGTCGTAGAAGCGGAACGTGTTGTAGTGCAGCCCCGTGTCCCGGTCCAAATACTGGCCCTGCAGCCGCAGGTTCTGCTCGATCGCCTCGCCCCGTCCGTGCGCCTGCGCCTCGGGGATGGCGCTGCCGTCGATGCGCACCGACTCCCATTGCTCCTTGAGCGCCCCGCCCCAGGTGCGATAGCTGGCGCGCCAGCGCACCTGGCCCTCGGGGTCGGTCAATTCCTCCGGCACGCCCGAGGGGTCGGCATGGAAGTAGTAGATCTGCGCGCTGTCCGGCGCCTCGTCGCGTGGCGCGGCCTGTCCTCTGGCACGCCCCGTGGCTGGCACAGCCGTCTGAACGCCTTCGACGGCCCTGCCCCCTTGCGCATCGATGCGCGCCAGCGGCACATAGCCGCCCGGCTCGTACACATAGCTGGTCACCTGCGCCCCGCGGCGCTCCTCGATCAGCCGCATCCCCTCCCACACGAACTCCGTCACCCCGAACGCGTCCTCGGTCGCCACCCGCCGCCCCAGCGCGTCGTAACGGTAGCGCGTGACCTGTCGCGCTGCCTCGGCCGTGCCTGGGCGGCGCACCGTGGTCACGGCCACCAGTTGGTCCTCCGCATCCCACTCGAAGTGCTGCAGCGTGTGCCGCCCGCTCTTTTTCTGGACCAGGCGGCCCAGGCCGTCGTAGACGTAGCGCTTGTCCTCGTACACGCGCACGAGGTTGTCGCGCAGGTAGCCGCGCGAACCAGTGCCCGCCGGTCCCGGCCCCACCCCATGACTTGACTGTGAGTCCATCAGGTTGCCGGCGGGATCGTATTCGAAGCGCTCCTGCGTGTGCTCGGCGCCCGATGCGCCCGATGCATTCGGCACGCCCTGCCCGCCCCCCGGCCCCAGGCGCACGGCCTGCACCACCCGCCCGGTGCCGTCATACTGAAAGCTGCTGCGCCCCTTGTGGCTGTGCACGCTGTCGCGAAGCTCGCCCGCCGCGTCGTAGCGGTATTGTTTGAGCAGTCCGGTGGCATGGCTGGGACCGTGCTCGGCCAGTTCCACCTGCTGCTGATGCCACTCGCGCTCCCAGCCTGCCGCCTGCAGGCCCGCATCCGAGCGTGTCCAGCTGCCAACCCGCCGCCCCAGCGGATCGAGTCGGTAGCGTGTGCCCAGGCTACCCTGGCTGCGGTGCACTTCGCGGTGCAGCGCATCGCGCTCGAAATCGGCGATCAGCCGTTGCGCCTCGCTCGCCGGCGAGACGGTCAGGTCGTCCCCTTCTTGCCTTGCTGGTTCGGCGGCCCCTCCAGCCTCCAGCGACTGTCGCAGGCCCAGGTCGATACGGTGCAGGTGCCCCGAGCCGTAGCGCAGGTAGTTCAGGCTGCGCTGCAGCACCCGGCCGCCGGGCTGAGCGACGGCAGGCAGTTCGGTGCGCGTGCGGTGCCCGAGCGCATCGTGCGCGTGGCGCAGGCGGTGGGTGTGCCCGGTGACCGCATCCGTGGCGTGCTCGGCCACCAGATGGCCCACGGCGTCGTATTCGAAGCGCACGGTGTGCAGCAGTTCTTCCCGGGCGGGCTCCTGATGGCCATGTTCGCCCTCTCCTTCTCCTACAACCCGCAGGCGAGCAGCCTCCACCACCCGCCCCGCGGCATCGTGCCGGTAGCGCAGGATCTGGCCCTGGCAGCGCTTTTCCGTGAGACGCCCGAGCGCGTCGCGCACGAGTTCGGTGCGCCGCGGGGGCATGGCGCTCTGCACCTTGGGTCCTTGCGCCAGGGTGCCTTCGGCGGCCTGGGCTTCGATGTCCCCGAACACGCCATCGCCGCCGCCCGCGTGGTGGGTGATGGCGCTGACCTGGCCGTCGGGGTCGTATTCGAGCGCGATGCGCGTGCCGTCCAGGCGCACTTCTTCGATGAGCCGGTCGCCCGCGTCGTAGCCGAAGCGGTAGCTGGCGCCGTTTTCTGTCGTGAACTCGGCCATGCGGTGCGCCACGTCGTAGCGCACGCCACTTTGCCGCCCTTCGGCGTCCACGCGCCAGAGGCGCTGGCCCCGCGCGTTGTAGCCATAGCGCGTGGCGCGCGAGAGTGCATCGGTGTGCTGCACGAGGCGCCCGGCGCTGTCGTGCGCGAAGGTCTGGCTGCTGCCGTCGGGCAGGGCCACGGACACGAGGCGCCCGCGCGCATCGAAGGTGCTGCGGGTGACCTGCCCGAGCGCGTCGGTGACACTTTGCAACTGCCCATGCCCGTCGTAGGCGTAGTGGGTGCTTTGCCCGGAGCAGTCGGTGTGGCGCATGAGCAGCGCGCGCTCGTTCCACACGAGGGTGCTGCGCCCGCCCCGCGCGTCGGTGATCTGCACGGGCAGGCCGCTGGCGTCCCAGGCGGTCTCGGTGGTGCGGCCGTCCGGCGTGGTTTCGGTGGTGGGCAGGCCCCGGTCGTCGTATTCCCAGCGCCAGGTGGCGCCGTCGGGCCTTGTCACGCGCAGGGGCGAGAACCAGCGGCTGTCCCACAGGGTGCGCGTCAGGTGGCCCAGCGGGTCGATGACACCGATCTGCAAGGCGTTCTCGTCGTACTGGAAGGTGGTGGTGGCGCCGCTGGGCCGGGTGCAGGCGAGCAGTTCGCGTCGCTCGCTCCAGCGCAACTGCCAGGTGTGGCCTAGGGGGTTCTGGTATTGGGTGATGTTGTGGTGGCGGTCCCAATGCCAGCGCTGGCAGCGGCCCAACTGGTCGGTGGCGGTGGTCCCGCCTCCGCCGGCTTGCGCCCCTCCCTTCGCCGGGCCATCCTCGCCGCCGAGGGTGTAGGCGATGTCGTAGGTTTCGCCGTCATCGGTCCAGTGGCGCACGACGCGGCGGTCACGCAGGCGCTGGCCCTGTGGGCCGATCGCGCCGTCCTGGCGCTCGGGGCCGCTGGCCTGCAAGGCACTCTCCCAGGCGTAGTGGCATTCAAAGCCGCCCGCATCGGCCTGCAGGACCATGAGGCGTTCGGCATAGGCGAAGCGCCGCGTGAGGCTGCGCGTGCGGTCGAGCACTTCGGTGAGCTGGCCGGGCGCAGGACCTTCTGGCGAATGACCGGGGCCCTGGCGATCCTGGCGTGGACTCTCGGCCGCATAGCGGTAGCTGGCCAGCAGGCCCAACTGCTCGCCGGGAGCGGCCTGCACGAGGTGGATGGCCTGTACCTGGCGGGCGTGGCCCGCGTAGTCCAGCCGCAGCACCCGCCCCAGGTGGTCGGTGAGGCCCGCCAGGCGCCGCGCGCTGTCGTAGCGCAACGCGATCCAGTGCCCGAAACGGTCGCGCAGGCGCAGGAGCTTGAGGACATGGGTGCCGGGCTCTTCGGGTGCCGGGCCGAATTGCTCGTGGATGTGGTCGAGGCCGCTGACTTCGAAGTGCCCCCCGGCGGTGCACCCGACGATGAAGCCCTCTCCAGTGTTGAAGAGGGCGTTGCCTGGTTCGACCCAGGGCAACTCGATGTGTCGCCCCTGCGGATTGACGTAAACGAGGCGCCCGGCCTGTCCACTGCCGGGCGCTGGGCGAACCACGTGCAGTTCGATGTCGTAGGGCACGCTCCAGCCCTCGCCGTGCACGGTGTCCTCACGGTGGTCGTGGTTGCTGTAAAAGCGCCGCCATTCGATGGGCAAGGGCCCGGGGAGCACGAAGTCGGTGTCGCGACTGCCGTCCAAGACCTTGCCGCCCGTCGCGGGGTGCACGGGATAGCCGATCAGGGACCGGAACCCGCGCCCGAGCCACTCGCCGGCCATGCCGACGACGGCGCCCATGGCCAGGCACCCCACCCGCCCCAGGAAGTTGCCGCGCCCCATGGCCAGGCCGACACCGATTTCCAGCGCGGTCTCCCACCACAGCTTGTCGTCGGCGACGTTGAGGTAGGCGGTCTTGTTGCCGCCGAAAAAGACGGTGTCCGCGCCGGTGGCGATCTGCGCGGCGCACATGAGCTTGTCGCCCTTGCGCGCAGCGGGAAAAGTCTCGATGAAGACGCTGTCGGTGCCCTCGGCGATGAAATTGGGGTTGGGTGAGGAGTGCTTGGTGCAGGCGGTGAAATCGGCGACGGCCCGCATGGCCAGGCGTTTCTCGATGAGAACGGTGCCCGCTCCCTGCGCGCCCAGCTTGCCCGTGATCTCCAGCTCACCGATGTCTTCGGTCATCTCCTGGATCTTCTTTTCCTTGTAGCTGCTCCAGCCGGTCGCCCCTCCGATGAAGCCGGCCAGCAGGCCGCACGCCAGGATTGCCCCGCAGCCCATGGTGGCCACCGATACCCCGGCCAATAGTGCCACCGCACCTGCCACCAGCAAGGTCTCCACCATCCCCGACGCCAGCCGCAATCCCACCCGCGCCAGCCTCGACCACACCGACACGTGCCCGATGTCGTCGCCCAGCCTCGCCGCCGCCAGTCCACCCATGTTTTGTCTCCATCTTTTTTCAAGCCGTGCCTTCAGGCACGTGCGTTCGGGTCGTCGCCCCGTCGTCACTCACGCAAGACGAAACTCCCCAAGACATCGCTCACCATCTTGTGGTGCTCATCGGTGAAAGGGATAGGCAGCGAGAACGTCAGGCTCAGCACCTGGCGCGTGTCCGGCAGCAGGAACAGCGACTGCACGTGGTAAACCGTTTTGCCCTGCTGCTTGTAGCTCACTGAAAACTTCGAGCCGCCGATTTTCTGACCGGCCCCCAAAAATGCGGGCTCGATCTCGCTGCGGGTGAATTTGCTCACTTGCCGGGAAAGATCGTTCAACTGGCGCTTCAAGAACTCCGGAGGCGTTTCGTCCGCCTCCAGCGGATCCTTCGAGATCGCGATGGTCATGCCGCCGGAGCCGGGCTCGGGCGCCAACAGGTGCATGGTGCGGTCCGTCACATGGGGTGGTGCCGTGATGCGGCCTTCTTGGAAGTGATAAAGCATGTTTTTTCTTATGAAATGAGACCGCAGGCGGAGGGCCTCAGCAATTGAGGTTGATCTTTTTCCCGAACTGGTCGAGGTCGTCCTGGAAGTTGAAGACGCCCTTCACGCCATTGAGCACGATCGTGCCATCGGCCTTCAAGGTGATGGACGCCGCGCCGCAAACCAAGGTCACGCTCTCTCCCGCCACCTGCGTGATGTTCTTGCCCGCGTTCACGAACACCGTGTCGCTCTGCGCATTCACCACCACGTTTTCCTTGGCCAGCACGTTAGCGTTCAGACTAGTGGAGGACAGCGATATGTTCTGCTCCGCCACCAGGTTCATGTTGCCGGTTTGGGCCACGGAGGCCACGTCCCCGCCCGAAACCATGTTGCTTTGCCCGCCCGAAGTCACATGCGTGAGCATGCCGGCCTTGGCCAACTGCGTGAGTTGCGCGCCACTGGAGATGGTCACGTGCTGCTGTGCATGCACCGACGTGCTCTGGCCCGAACTGACGACGATGGGCTTGGGGCTGATCATGCTTTGCCCTTCCGGGCTCACGATGGACACGATCGGCTTGGTGATGTCCTTGGACAAATCCATCAGGCCACGCGCATCCGGCATGGCAGGGTCGGTGTTGGTGGGCATGGCCGTTTCCGCGCCCCCTCCTCCATCGCCACCCGAGCGGGAACTTGCCATCTTGGCCAGCGAGGTCAAGCCGCCCGCCGCGCCCCCGGTCATGGCCGCAATGCCTGCCCCCATGCTGGCGATCTGCGAGGACTTGGCATCGGCCAATGCGCCGATGGTGGCGTTCACCGACGACACGGCCTGCCCGGCCTCCTGCATGAGTGAAGAGGTGTTGGCCAGCGTCGCACCCAGCTGATCGAACCCATCCGGGTTGTTGCTCGCCACCTTGGAGGTGAAGTCCTGCGGATACGTGGTGATCAGCAGGCCCTTGTCCGCCCGGATCGACCCCCACAGGTCCGTGCGCAGCTCGAACC
>NZ_BQXI01000067.1:0-7400 GCF_030158955.1 Acidovorax sp. SUPP1855
GTGAAACGACTTTGCGCCGATGATAGTGCGGGTTCCCGTGTGAAAGTAGGTCATCGTCAGGCTCTTACAGCCCAAATCGCCCCGACATCCAACGATGTCGGGGCGCTTTGCTTTGGAGAATGAAAATTTTGAATCAAGCGATACAGTTGTAGTCACATGCAATTACAAGATATTCTTTATTCCCAGGGTTTCGGAACACGAAGGGTATGTGCAGGGTTGGTCCAACGAGGCTTAGTGCGCTTGTTTGACCCGAAAGCTGATGCATTCAGCATTTGCGCGGATTCCTCTGTTGATGTAACGCCGGATGGATTGCGGTTTCAGGTTCAAGAGGAAACGTGGGTGTACCAACCCAAAGCCTATGTGATGCTTCACAAGCCATCAGGGACCGAATGCTCTCAGAAACCTTCCACTTATCCAAGTGTTTACACATTGCTGCCTGTGCCGTTGCGACAACGACCTTGTAAAAGTGCAATACAGGGTGTGCAAGCGGTAGGGCGCTTGGATCAAGACACGACGGGACTGCTGTTACTCAGCGATGACGGGCAATTCATTCATCGCATGAGTTCTCCCAAAAAACATGTTCCCAAAGTGTACGAAGTGGCGACGAAACACCCTGTGAGCGCAGTTCAAATTTCCCGCTTGCTCGAAGGCGTCGTACTTGATGATGATCCTGTTGCGGTGAAAGCCGCTGCTTGTGTTCAGACATCCGATCACGGTGTAAGCCTCACTTTGACGGAGGGTAAGTACCATCAGGTCAAACGCATGCTTGCTGCAGTGGGGAACCGTGTGGAGACCCTGCACCGGTCGCGTATCGGCAATCTGGCATTGCCAACCGATCTGGCGCCAGGACAGTGGAAATGGCTTGATGACAATGATCTTGCGGCCTTGACGAGCTAGCCTGCCGCTGACTATCAATTTTTTGTCGTCTCTTGCCTTGGGCTGATGAGGTGCCGGGTTGTTACCCGAATGGGCAGATACGGTGTACTTGCACCGGCTACACTGCCGCGTGTTGTGAAAGTACATGCTGTGAAGTTTTCATTTGGCGGATGTTTCCGCGGTGCGTTGTTGGGGTGGGCTTTTTTTGCTGCGACTGTGATCAGTGCGGCCCCTTCGTCACCCCCTCCTGTGTTCGTGCTGAACTCGCTTGAAGCGGATATCAGCGTGATTGATCCGGCTACCTGGACGGAAACCTCGCGGATTCCCACGGGGAAAGAGCCGCATCACATGTACCTGACACCGGACGAGAAATCTCTCGTGGTGGCAAATGCGCTGGCAGATACGCTGACCTTCATCGATCCCAAGACCGCCCAGGTGCAACGTACGGTGCGAGGCATTGTTGATCCTTACCATTTGCGGTTCACTCCCGACATGAAATGGCTGATCACCGCGGCCAATCGCTTGAACCACGTGGACTTTTATCGTTGGGATGGCAAAGACCTGACTTTGGTACAAAGGGTTGCGACAGCCAAAACCCCGAGCCATCTGTGGGTGGATAGCCAGAGCCGAACGGTCTACTCCACGATGCAGGACAGTGATGAACTCGTTGCGATCGACATCGCAACCCAGAAGGTCAAATGGCGGATCAAGACGGGAGCCATGCCGGCCGACATCTACGGAAGCCCGGACGATAAGTTTCTGTTCATCGGTTTGACGGGCAGTGACAGTGTCGAGGTGTTCGACGTGTCTGAAAATACGCCCCGTAGCGTCCAAAGGATCAAGACCGGCAGCGGTGCCCATGCGTTCCGCGGTGCAGGTGACAAGCGCCATGTGTATGTCAGCAATCGGGTCGCCAATACGATCAGCAAGATCGACATGGTCAAACGGCAAGTCGTCGATACCTATCCTGCGCCCGGTGGGCCAGACTGCATGGACGTTTCTGCGGATGGCCGGTGGATTTATGTCAGTGCCCGATGGGCCCGCAAGATGTTGGTCATCGACACGGTAGAGCGGAAGGTCGTTCAAAAAATCAATGTGGGCAAATCGCCTCACGGCGTCTGGACTCTGCAGCACGCTCCCAGATAAAACTGGAAAAAAATGGCATTGCGCACTTCGACCTTCGTGGGTCTATATGCTATTTTTTTGATAGCATCTGGGGCCGTGAGTACGGCGGAAGCGGCTGAAGCAGCCGATTGCCAAAAACCGCTGTACCTGACCTTCGATACGGGGCACATGGAAATTGCCCCCTTGGTTGCCGATGTGCTCAAACGAAAAAAAGTCCTTGTGACTTTTTTTGCAGCCAATGAAAAAACAAAAACGGGCGATGGCAGTTTGGGAACGGCCTGGGCTCCGTGGTGGCATGCACGGGCGGCAGAAGGGCATGCGTTTGCCTCTCACACGATGGACCATACCTATTGGCGTGCCGATGCTGGCACGCCGACTGCGCCGCAATTCCATGTGCGTTCCTCTTCTGGCCCTCAGGCAGGCAAGGATTTGACCCTCAGCGCTGAGCAGTATTGCAGCGAGATACGAAGGGCTTCAGATCGCTTGCGCGAAGTGACGGGGACGGCGCCCCTTCCACTTTTCCGGGCGCCTGGCGGAAAGACATCGCCTCGCCTTCTGGCCGTTGCCAAAGCCTGCGGCTATGCGCACGTGGGTTGGTCGCCAGCAGGCTTCCTGGGCGATGAACTGCCCAGTGAAAAATTCAGCAATGCAGCCTTGTTGAAGAAAGCACTGGACAATATTCGCAGCGGAGACATTCTGTTGGCCCATCTGGGCATCTGGTCGCGAAAGGACCCGTGGGCTCCAACGGTGTTGGAGCCGCTGATCGACGGGTTGAAGCAGCGCGGTTTCTGCTTCAGAACGCTGAATGACCATCCCGATTACCGCGACTGGCTGACGGGCAAGCGTTGAGTCCGATCAGTCGATGGACAGGACAGGAGTTGTGAGCGATGGATTGGTTGACTAACGGTTTTGATACCGCACAGCAATGGCTGTTCGAGTCGGTCATTCAGCCTGTGATGTTCGCGACGGGCATGGCGGGACTGCTGGAGGATGGCTATGCCGCTACCGGGTGGCTGCTGGTCGGACTGCTGCAGCTGGTGGTGATGCTGGCAATCATTGCGCCGCTGCAGCGCTGGCGGCCTGTAGAGCCCCTGCTCGACCGTGCCGCCGTGCGGACGGACATTGTCTACACACTGATTCACCGCCTCGGCCTGTTTCGGTTGGCACTTTTCTTCAGTGTCGATCCGCTGTGGGACGCATTTTTCGGCGCGCTGCGCATGGACGGTATCAGCACGTTCCATCTGGATGCGCTATGGCCGGGCGTGACCGACCTGCCTTGGGTCAGCTTGCTGGTTTATCTGGCAGTGTTTGACTTCCTGGACTACTGGATTCACCGCGGGCAACACCACTTCGAATGGTGGTGGCGGCTGCACTCGCTGCACCACTCGCAGCGGCAGATGACCATGTGGAGCGACAACCGCAACCACCTTCTGGATGACCTGCTTCGGGATGCGATCGTGGTCACCGTGGCGCAACTGATCGGTGTGGCACCTGGCCAATTCGTGGCCATCGTGGCCTTGACCCAATTGAGCGAGAACTTTCATCACGCCAATTTGCGTGTGTGGTTCGGCCGCTGGGGGGAGCGTCTCTGGGTGAGTCCCCGGTTTCACCGCCTGCACCATGCGATCGGCATCGGGCACGAATCGGTGACGATGCGCCCGGTCCGGTCTCCATCGAAGGTCATGGCGGAGCGCTATGTCCCGGCCGAACCCATCCAGAAGCCCGTCACGGTCTTGGGTGGCTGCAATTTCGGCGTGTTGCTGCCTTGGTGGGACATCCTCTTTCGGACTGCCAATTTCGAACTGCGATACGACCCTACCGGTGTCCGGGATCAGGTCCAGCCAGGGCCGGATGGCGGTGTTCGCAACTATGGGCAGGGGTTTTGGGCGCAGCAGTGGCGAGGTGTTTTGCGTCTCCTGGGCAAAGCCTAGCCAGCGGTCGGACTTCTGCCCACGCTATGCTTGCGCCATGGCATTGCTGATCGATTCCTTCTGGCGCGCTGCCGCCTATTGCCTGCATCCCCGCGTGATTGCGCTTTCCCTGCTGCCGTTGCTGCTCATGCTGCTGTTGGCCTGGGTGGCCAGTCATTTTTTCTGGGGCATTGCGGTGCAGGCGGTCCGCGCCGCACTGGAGTCATCGGACATTCTGGCGATGGTTTGGGGATGGTTTCAGGCCTGGGGCATCGAGCAGGCACCTGCCGCCATCGCTCCTTTGATCGTGGTGGTTCTCTCGACGCCGGTGATCATGATCTTCTCGGTGCTGGTGGTCGCAGTGATCATGACGCCTGCGCTCGTGACGGTCGTGGCCAAGCGCCGTTTCCCATTGCTGGAGCGCAAGCGCGGCGCGTCGATGGTGGCCAGCCTGGCATGGTCTCTCGGCGCGACGATGGCCGCCATGGCGGCGCTGGTGGTGTCCGTTCCGCTCTGGCTCATTCCACCGCTGGTGCTGGTGCTGCCACCGCTGATCTGGGGTTGGCTGACCTACCGCGTCATGGCGTTCGACGCGTTGGCCGAGCATGCGAGCCGACAGGAGCGCGAAGCCATTTTCAAGCGCCACCGCATGCGCCTGCTGACCATCGGCATCTTGTGCGGCTACCTGGGGGCAGCGCCTGGAATCGTCTGGGCGTCCGGGGTGTTGTTCGCTGCGGCGTTTTTAGTCCTGATTCCGTTGGCCGTCTGGATCTATACCCTGGTGTTCGCCTTCTCTTCCCTGTGGTTCACTCACTACGCGCTGGACGCGCTCCAACAGTTGCGTGCCGAACAAACCGGCGGTAGTGCCGGCGGCGGTGCTGGCGCTGTACCCACTCCCATCCTTACCCCCATTGCACCCGCAAACCCCGCACCATGACGCCTTCCTTCGGACTCATCATCATTGGCGACGAAATCCTGTCCGGCAAGCGCGCCGACAAGCACCTGCCAAAGGTGATCGAGCTGCTGGGAGCACGCGGTTTGCAACTGGCCTACGCCGACTATGTGGGTGATGACCCAGGCCGCATTACCGCGACCCTGCAGCGTGCCTTCGCTTCCGGGGATGTGGTGTTTTCCTGCGGCGGTATCGGTGCCACGCCCGACGATCACACCCGCCAATGCGCTGCGCGCGCGCTGAGCGTGCCGCTCCGGTTGCATCCGGAGGCAGAGTTGTTGATTCGCGAGCGCATGCAGGACGTCGCGACGGAGCAGGGCGTGCCTTATGAGCCCGACCGTGCGGACAATGTTCACCGACTGAACATGGGGGTGTTTCCCGAGGGGGCCCGCATCATTCCGAACCCGTACAACAAGATTCCTGGTTTTTCATGCGACGGCGGTGCCGGCGGTGCCGTGCATTTCGTGCCGGGCTTTCCCGTGATGGCTTGGCCGATGGTGGAATGGGTGCTGGACCGCCACTGTGCGCAGTGGTTCAATCGCGCCCCCCAAACCGAGCATTCCGTCGTGGTCTACGGCGCGATGGAGGCGGCTCTGACGCCGTTGATGGAGCGGATTGAAAGCCAGCACGCGTCGGTACGTGTTTTCAGCCTGCCGAGCGTGGACCATCCCGTGCATGGGCGCCACATCGAGCTTGGCGTCAAAGGCCCCGCAGAGTTGGTGCCCGCCGCCTGGACCGAGTTACAGGCAGCATTGCATGAATTTGGTGCAAACTGCGGCCCTGAAATGGTGCGAAATCTCTAGAGCCCTGTTTTGCGCCATGAATTGCACTTCAATGGTGCAAATTCAGTGGGGCGGCAGATCTGGAAGAGGGCGTGCTCCGCCTTAGTGCATTGCAGCACCTGGCTGGCACGCAACCTGCTTTTCTTTCGTGGTGTTTTTTTCAACAAGCGCTTAAATCCTGGAGAACCTGATGGCAAAGACCGTTGCAGACGTGATGAAGATGGTGAAGGAGAACGAGGTCAAGTTTGTTGACTTTCGCTTCACCGATACCCGCGGCAAGGAACAGCACGTGACTGTGCCCGTGTCCCATTTCGATGAGGACAAGTTCTCTTCGGGTCACGCATTCGACGGCTCTTCGGTGGCGGGCTGGAAGGGCATCGAAGCTTCGGACATGCAGCTCATGCCCGATCCCAACACCGCCAACATCGACCCGTTCTTCGAGGAAACCACGCTGTTCCTGCAATGCGACGTGATCGAGCCGGGCGATGGCAAGGCCTACGACCGCGACCCCCGCTCCATCGCCAAGCGCGCTGAGGCCTACCTGAAGGCCTCCGGCCTGGGCGACACGGCGTTCTTCGGTCCTGAGCCTGAATTCTTCATCTTCGACGGCGTGCGCTGGTCCAACGAGCCCGGCAAGGTCATGTTCGAGATCGAAGAATACGAAGCGCCCTGGAACTCCGGCGCCAAGCTCGAAGGTGGCAACCGCGGCCACCGTCCCACGGTCAAGGGCGGCTACTTCCCCGTGCCCCCCGTCGACAGCACGCAGGACATGCGCGCTGAAATGTCCCTGATCCTTGAATCTTTGGGCATCCCTGTCGAAGTGTTCCACCACGAAGTGGCGGGCGCTGGCCAGAACGAGATCGGCACCAAGTTCAGCACGCTGGTCGAGCGCGCCGACTGGACGCAGGTCCTGAAGTACGTGGTCTGGAACGTGGCCAATGCCTACGGCAAGACCGCGACCTTCATGCCCAAGCCCTACGCTGGCGACAACGGCTCCGGCATGCACGTGCACCAGTCCATCTGGAAGGACGGCAAGAACCTGTTCGCTGGCGACGGCTATGCCGGCCTGTCGGACTTCGCCCTGTACTACATCGGCGGCATCATCAAGCACGCACGTGCCCTGAACGCCATCACCAACCCTGGCACCAACAGCTACAAGCGCCTGGTGCCCGGCTTCGAAGCCCCGGTGAAGCTGGCCTACTCGGCCCGCAACCGCTCGGCATCGATCCGCATTCCTTACGTGGCGAACCCCAAGGGCCGCCGCATCGAGGCACGCTTCCCCGATCCATCGGCCAACCCGTACCTGTGCTTCTCGGCCCTGATGATGGCCGGCCTGGACGGCGTGGAAAACAAGATCCATCCCGGCGAAGCCGCCACGAAGGATCTGTACCATCTGCCGCCCGAGGAAGACAAGCTGGTGCCGACCGTGTGCCACAGCCTCGATCAGGCGCTGGAGTATCTGGACAAGGACCGCGGCTTCCTGACCAAGGGCGGCGTGTTCTCCGATTCCATGCTCGACGCCTACATCGACCTGAAGATGGGTGAGGTCACGCGTTTCCGCATGGCTCCCCACCCCGTGGAATACGACATGTACTACTCGCTGTGATCCCTGGGCTGCGGCCACGGGACACTGACCCGTCCTGGAATAGGTTGACACCTATGCGGGACTGAACCCTAGCCGTAATTGGCTTGCAAGAGACGCCCGGTGCACCGCATCGGGCGTTTTGTATTCTAGGGACAGGTGGGGCCGCTGCT
>NZ_BQXI01000068.1:0-7368 GCF_030158955.1 Acidovorax sp. SUPP1855
CCTGCAAGGCCCCTCATGCACCCAGGCGCAGACCGCTGCTGGGCCTCATCACGCTCAAACGGCTGCTGGCGCCCACTCATTCCTGTTCGGATTCGTCAAACATGGGGTTGTGAGAGGCTCCCTACTATGGTGCAAATATGGTGCCATCAGATATATACCCCATTTATGGGGTGATCTCGGTAGCGGAAAAATCTATGCCGAAGGCCAAAATACAGATCTGGATTTCAGAGAATAATAAATATCTGGATCTCGAAGTGGAGCTACGCAAGTAGAATGAACGAAAGTGAATAAAAAAGGAAAACGCGCGAAAAATCAAATTATGTAAGACACCGTTCGCTCATAACACTTTTTGAAATCATTAATTCCCCAGCGTATTGAACAATATTCCAAAAAATCGATTTTTGTTTTCTCGTCGATTTCTTCAATTGGCCTGATATCTAGGATATCAACAATAGGATTTTTAAAAATAATCTGGAACGTTGGTTTCGACTTGATAAAAGGGTTCCAATGTGAACCCACCTCATGGTCTCCAACGTAATCATCCAAACCAATAAAAATCCAGGATAAAAAAAACAGCGGCACGCAAATTAAAAAAAGGTAACGGACGCGAATTCTCATTATGGCCTTTCAAATCCAACCCTGTTTCTAAGCTGCTCTGCAATGATCATTCCATAAATTCCCGGGCAAGCGCGACTAGTTCCAGTAGCTACAGCAAATTCACGATGACCACCTAATTTCTTTATGGGAAAAAACTCGGCTAATGTCCTTACCAATTTTTCCGCGCTAGTCAATTGCACCTCTGGAGGCTCATCACGACTGACATCAAGCCTATCCTTTTGGACACTTAAAAATTCAGAACCGGCAGATTTCAGCCCCTCTTTTTTTGCCACATTGAGAATCCCTGGACCATATTTCCCAGCTTCGCCTCTCGCACTAAAATCAGCAAGGAAAACTAAACCAATTATTCCTGTATTAGATTTCGCCACATGAGCTCCCTTGTCTCTGATATCAAGAGCTTCATAAATAGTGCCTGAGCAATCTATTGCATAATGATAGCTCACCTGACCGAACTTGCTCATATCGATTTTTTCAACCTGTCTAAGTGAATCGATTCCAGCAGCTCCACAAGTGAAAGAATTGCCCGCATGGTGAATGGCGATAGCTTTGTAATCCCAGTCATTTCCCGGCAATTTGGCAGGATTGATGGCATTCCATTGCTTGCGCTCAATTACTCCTAGCCTGTTAATAATTGCTTGCCTTACATCACTCCGATCTGAGGACATACGGGCAGCCAAAGGATTAGCTGTACGAACAGCATTTTTATTCAAGGTGCGATGGGTGATGCTATTTGGAAAGATCACTGAATCCGCCGGGCAAATTCCACTCATCGTCTGGAAGATATAAATTGCCTCCAGAGTTTCCTGTGAAATTAATCCACTTTCTTTAATAGGCACATATCCTATCTTGGATTTTAAATGGTGGTTCAATGCTTTTTGAACAGCCATGACCTCATGGGGTTTGTTACCTGTAGTCCTTCCGATAGGAGAAGAAATTTTTAAGCCTGACATAAATTTAACTAATGCTCCCTTTTTTGATGATCGGTCAATTCTCACACAATCTCATATGGGAATTATCGGATAGCCTTCTACTTTAAGCAACAAAGTGCTAATGACGATTTGATGCACTACACTTACAGTAGCGCTAGCGAAGCTAAAAAAAGCACCCGAAGGTGCTTTGCATCTATCGACTTGCTGACCAGTCTTCAAAAAATTTACTCAATCCTTCATCCGTCTCAATAACAGCTTCGCAGAACTCAGGGTTCTCATTGAAAAAAGCTTGAATTGGATAACTGTCAGGTTTAATTGTTAAGCCAGGCTTATTGACATTCACCTCTTTTTCTTCTCTACTGGGTGTGATGATGAAGATACTAGGATACACCAAGGCAATCAAATAATCACCAATGCTGATATTGGTGTCATTGACCAATTTGGGATCGTTGTAAAATTTGAAAAATTCCAGATGTGCAGTCATAAGATTCCATTGAGGTACATATTCGCACATCAATATCTTTTAGGTAACTCATTTCTTATCTCCTAAGTGGCTTGATAGTTTTTGAACCATTTCAACTACAAATTTCATATTATTCTTGTCTAAGGGCTCAAGCAACTGAGCGATCTCATTGGCGCCTGATTGGGTTGAGCCACTGGCGCCAGGTATGAAGTCTTCAATAGAGCACTTGAGGACGTTGGCCAGCTCCACGAGCTTCGGAATGGTCAAGCCTACAACGCCGCGTTCCATCCTAGAGACAGCCTCAGGACCCACGCCTAGCCGCTCTGCTAGCTGATCTTGGGACATGCCTGCATCAAGCCTCCTGGCTTTGATGGCAGCGCCCACCTCTACAGCAATCTTCTTCTCAAAGTCATCTTTCATCTGTGTGCCTTCCGTGTCAACCCCATAGGTTGATACCAACTTCACTTGACAGGAAGCACAAAAGTGGTAGAAAGCAACCCTTCCAGTTGATCGGCTGGAAGCATTGCGTTCAACTCATAGAGAGAATTTATGAAAAGCAGCTTCGAAAAAGGCTATGACAAGATTATTTATCCAGATGGTTCAATTGAATTGAACTTCAAAACTCAACGGATTAGTGCACACAGCGGATCAAATTTCGCCGGCATTTTGATGATGGCGCTTTATCCTGTCTCATGCGCAGTGACCAGTCCTGCAATGATGCCGTTCTACGACTCGCGGTCTGTGAGGAACGAATTTCCATTGGGTTTGGTAATTTTCTGGAACATTTTGGCAGTGGCCTTGTGGCTTTTTTCGATTTGGAAATTTAATAATAAAAAATCTTCCTTGACGATCAAGCCTAGTGTAGGAATCATTTTTGGCGGCAATCAACTTCCATTTTCTGACATCCAAACCATTACGACTCTGACGGAAACGAGCTCAAGGAACGGAAAAGGCACTGCGTATGTGTGCGCGAATGCAAATGGAAGGCAAGTAAAAATCACCAAATATATGCCACCAGAACTTGCTGAAACCATCGCTGCAGAAATCAAAAATGCGTCAGGTTATAGCTGGAGTTAACTTCACCCCCGTAAAAGTAACACTCCTCGTTCCAAGCTGAAATTTGGTGGTTTTGCGCGGCACTATACAAGGGATAAAAATTTGTATAGTGCATTTTGTCAAATAACTTCTAGAATTCGACAAACGGTTTTTCTCTGCAATAATAGAAAAAGAAGGCAGATAAAAATATAAGCAAGGTGATCCAACTTAGACACGGAAATCCGGTCTAGTTGTAATTTATGGGGTTCCCCCATACCCCTTTAAGTTCTTTCCCGCTTTTTAGGACAGGTGTTACCTTTCATTTTAAAAAGTCAGAGTAACACTTTTAGGTTGAGTGCAGAAAAAGAAAAATAACAAGGAGGATGGCAAAAATGAAAGGCAGAGCAAAAGTAAAAACAGGTCAATCAGGTTTTGATCAGAACAAAATAATTAGAGAGAAAGAACTGAAGTTCCGTGTATCTCACACCGAATATTTACAAATATGCCACTCAGCGCATGGCTCAAAATTTAATTCGCTCGCTCAATATTTCAGAGAAAGTTTGCTAGCGCCAAGCAATGAGTTAAGGCGTTCCGAGATAAAAAGCAATATCAAAAATCTTTTGGCTGAGCTTTCAAAGATTGGAAACAACCTCAATCAGATCGCCAGAAAATGCAATCGCAACTCAAAAATAGAAGAGGAAATGCTGGCTGAAATTTCTTCTTTCAAGAAGTCCATCTTAAAAATAATCAAGAAGATGGGGTAATATTTGCTAGTGAAAATTTTTGACACTGGTAAAGGAAAGGCAAGCTCTGCCATCAATTACCTGATAGGTGACAAAGATCACACAGGAAAAATTCGCTCTGTGAAACCTGAAATTATTGCGGGTGATGCAAAAATAACAGGACAGTTGATTGACTCATGCACCAGAGAACTCAAATATAAATCTGGTGTTGTCGCGTTTAGCAATCAGGAAAAACCGACCCAAGAGCAGATTGAAAAAGTCATCTTCAACTTTGAAAAGAGTTTTTTTGCAGGACTCAAGAAAGATGAAAACTTCAATATTTTATGGGTTCGGCATGAAGATAAGGGCAACACTGAGCTTCATTTTCTTACCCCCATGACAGAAATCAGCACAGGTAAGAGATTGAATATTCATCCGCCTGGCAAAAGAAATCTGGAATTTTTCAACTCCTGGGTAGCTATCAACAATCAGAAGCTTGGATATGCGCAGGTTGTGCAAGATCCCCTCAAGAAGGCTTTGTCTGCATTTGAAGCTAAAGTGCCCAAAGGGCAAAAGCGTTCTCAAAAAACCAACCTCATTCATGAGGTTTTGGAGCACAGCATCCGCAGTGGAAAGATAAAAAACAGGGATGACCTCTGCAAATTCTTAGAGAGCAAAAGCATTAAAGTATTCCGGAAAGGTGCTGACTATATATCCATTGGCTCTGACAAGAAGCACGTTAGATTAAGAGGCTCAATCTATAGTGAGCATGCAAACTACCAGCAAATAATCCAAGAGTCAAATAAAGCCCGACAACCCAAATTCTTGAATAAAGAGGAATTTTTGCAGGTTGCAAGCCGCTTAAAAAAGCATATTACAGATAGGCAGCAATATAATTCTTCAAATTATCTTGAGAAAAAGGTGCCACGCTTCATGCGAAATGCGCTGAAATCTGTGCAAGTTAATTTGAAGAGTAATGTTTTAGCTACAAAACCCGCTACAGTTTCAAAAATAAGCACTGACACTCAAAAGCTAGAAGCCATCAAAAAAGTTGAGGCTGTTAAATCTGGTGCTTCAAGTGCATCGTCAGGAAGCACCTTAGAAGCCTCTCCAGCACCTTCTACAGCATTTGATGCAGTGATGGCTCTGCAGGAGTCAGTAGGCAATTTACAGACGGCTATAGATGCCGCAGTGGCTGATGTGGCTACTGCCAAAGACCCAGCGCAGCGAGCTAATGCGCAAAGGAGACTGGCAGCGCTGCAAATTCAAAAAATGAGATTGCTTGAGCGAATGGCTCAGGCAAAAAAAAGGCAGCTCAACAAGCCGCCTTAATTACTATTTATTAACCTTGAGGACCATGTTGTAATAGCTTTTGGCAATCTGAGGGGAACTGTGCCAATTTTTACTGACAACCAGGGAATTAATCCATGAGTCATTGAACTCATGCAGATGAGAAAGAAGTTATATTTGACGTAGTTTAAAAAAGATAGTTGTTAGCCTTATCTAGCTCATTACTTGCCGTAATTCCCCAATATTGCTGCCCGCTAACAACGCAATGAAATTGCAGAGCTTTCAGCCTACGTGAGTATCTGTCTCTTAACCACACATAATTAGCATGCGTGTGCGCATTGTTTATTAAAGGTTTGCAAAACTTCATCCCAGCAATAGGGTATATTACCGAAGAACATATCAAGTCACAGATCTGAAGAACTGCATGATTGTCACTTACTCCGAAAGTGGGTATCTCTGCTATGTTGGGGTATGCATTTCCGCCCACTTTAAACTGTTGGGTAAAGACGGAATTAGCAACCCAAGAATTTTTCATGGAGTCACGGTAGTCCATTACCATGATACCCAGAGACTTTTGTTCTTCTAAATATTTTTGAAACCTAACGGCTATTTGCTGGGTAGTTTTGGTATATACGGACTTTTCGTTTAATACCTTGCCAAACCCTTTAACCCAAATTCTAGATGTCAATTTAACTTCGTGCTTCTTCAGCAAAGCAAATATCTCATCTAAGAATCGAAAGTGATGCTCAACAATCGCACTCTCTAATGGGTTTTTTCTTATGTCTGTCCGAATGTCTGAACCTTTAAGTTCAAGCAACAGTGTGTCTATTTTTTGCTGACTAACCGGGAATAATGCTGGATAAAATCGCCTTTTCAGCCTGATGAAATCTTTAGTTATCTCGCAAAGGCGATCTCCATTTACAAATAACCCAAGCAGCACAAGCATAGGTTGGACATTATCTGTTCCCGTCAGAATTGACTGAGAGTTCCCGGATTCGTCAATGTAGCAAATATGCATATGGTATCTGTACCGGACAAAAAAAAGCCACCTATCGGTGGCTTTGGTCTACTTTCGTAGGATGTGCCGCTAGCGTAAACCAACGGCTTCGGCTTCACCACTGTGAAACCAGCCTACATGATAACAGGAATTCCCAAGTTGTCAACGTTTTACGAAAATTTTCCTATCAGGGTCCTGCCACCACTTCTGCACTTCAATTCATGTGTTAGCATACCATCGCCTAACACATCTAACCCACACATTTCTGCCTAAAATATAGGCAATTTTTGAGCTAAGTTGTTGATTTGATTGAGGTTGATGGGTCAAGAAATTTTGTTCCCTTCACCCGCTCCACTTCTGGCAACCTGCTGATCCATCGCGATTCCATCGATGTAAAAGTCTGACCTCCGCTCAGTCTTCATTCATCGGTTGGAAATTGGCGAGTGAAGTCTCCCCATGCCAATCATCGGCATCCGCTTGTTCAGCGCTTCGAACGAGGCGCGCTCTTTCCTTCCATCCCGCCCGCGTATCACTGTGTCATCGCAAATGAACAGTCAACGATCAAAGCCCGTACCGCCTGCAGGCCAGCATCGATCGATGACGAATTCAGGCATGGAATGCCTTCTCGTGGTAGAAATATTCTTTCACAGGCAAACCCAGGGCCCATCGCGCTGCGTTCTGCTTTCCCAACGTTTCAGCTGACCTTGATGACGCCTTGAATTCAAGCCCTGACCTTACGCTTTGCGACCGAGAGCCCATCCAAATCCCAGGCGCCATACAGTCTCATGGCCATATGCTGGTCCTGGACGGAGACACTTTGGCTCTGCGGGCGTGGAGTGCAAACTGGGCAGGCCTCGCTGTGGCAGCCTTGGCGAAACTCGAACAAGAAGCGCTTCGTTCGGTTCCGCCGGATGGCACTTCAGTGCAGGTCGGGGTGCTGGAATTTGCACAGGAAAGACACATCTGCTGGGCCCACCGACACGCCACGCAGTTGATCGTGGAGTGCGAACCGCAGTCCAAAGTGATGCGTCCGGAAGAGCCGATCTACGGTGTGGCGCGTGATTTTCTTCCAAAACTTCAAGCGGCTGAAACGGTAGATGATCTAACCCAGTTGGCTGCGCAAGAGCTTCAGCGATTGACGGGGTTTGGCCGCAGCCTGATCTATCGGTTTGATCACCAAGGGCATGGAGTGGGCTTCCCCCGGTTTCCCGGACACATCGAATGACATGATGTGTTTAGGAGGCAAACATGCCAAGGACGAGAAGAGCATTTACGGACGAGTTCAAACGGGAAGCGGTGAAGCTGGTGAAGCAA
>NZ_BQXI01000069.1:0-7130 GCF_030158955.1 Acidovorax sp. SUPP1855
GCCGTGCCAATGACCGCAGCCCGTGCCGCTGCACCTGCCGCCCTTGCGTGCGCCTGCCCCATGAATCCACCACCTGTAGAGAAAACGCCCGCAAGCCGAAGAGACTGCGGGCCAAAGACGTCACCCAGCCGGGCAAACGTCGCCAATGGCCGGCAGTGTCTTTTTTGTGGGGGGTGGCCTCAAGCCGAAACCCTCCGCTACGTGGCGGACGGTTTACGCTTGACGCGCGTTCCGTCAGATGGTAGGCAAGAAAAGCTGCGGAATTCCGTGAAATACCGTGGGTGAAAGGCGCATGCAGGAGAAAGGCGTCCCCCGAGGGCGGGGGCCTACGGGCAAAGGGCTTCCTACGGGGTGAAGGGGCCTATCCAAAGGGCATGCGTCCTCCTCAAATCGTCGGACGCATGAAAGGGCCTACGGGGACGGGGGAAAGGGCTTTGACGGGCGAGGAGTCATGGGCCGGCGGCGGGGCGCCGGCCCATGATCCCGAAAGACCCTGCGACAGCCCGGGCAGCAAGGCGGTCCAGCAGTTCGTGGGCGGAGAGTGAAAGGGCACTCATGTATTTCGTGCCACACACGAAGTCGAATCAACTATCGAACTGCGCTGTTCAAGAATGCGTGAAGAATTTTGCCGGCATCAATGATGACGCAATCACATATTAAAAATCCAACCATTATCCGTTTTCTTCATCCATATCTTGTAGTGCAGTTCAAAACTCCCTCCCAGCGGCGTTTTATTCCTGTTGATATTTCCACGCGCCATCTCCTCCATAAATACCCGCTCTGCGAATAGACCTCGAATCGCACAAAGGCGAGAGAAGTCTTCCACCAATGATCTACGCATTGCAGCAGACTCACCTCCGGAGTTGGCAAGGCTTAATTGCAATCCATAAAGCTTTTCACTAAGCGGTTTGATCTGATCATCGTAGCGGCTGAGCGATTCGTTCATTTTCTTGTGGATTTCGCTGCTCATGCGAAACCGCTCTTCCACACTGGCTCTCAAATGTGCGTCTGAATTCCGGTAAGTGGAGATGTCTCTCTGCGCCGCATCCACCTCCTCTCGGCGACGACCTTTCAGTTCCTCAACCCGTGTATTGAGACTTGATATTTGATCTGAAAGGTTTTTGGCGCGAACCCTGCTTTCTTCTTCGATCTTTTGGGCTTTCGCGCTACGTTCACTTGCATTGGGGACCGGCTCGATATTCAGCACGAAGCTGACATCCACCAGATACTTATTAACATCAGATCCCTGCTCTCCGTTCAACCGTTTGACGTCTTTGATTTTTGCCAGGCTGCAAGAGGCAAAAGCGTCCTCCAGCCCCTTTCTGACATCCTTTTCACTTGGAGAGTTCGATGAGCAGCCCGTCATGAAGATCGCGCAAATACCAACCAATAGACACTTCCCAAACATCATTCCTCCCGTATTAATGCATTTCATGTTGAATGAATGCGCTGAACCACGTGAGTCCGCGCGCAGTTCGATTCTGCCGTAAAGGTTCTGCGAATAGCTCATTGCCGACTTGAAAGCCAGCTTGTATTAATTGTATTTTGTAGTGCAATACAACATACAATCAATCAACCCCAGGGCTCGCATCGAGCAGATGCTGTCAGGCATAATCACGAGTTCAACTGTGGGTGCTGCGCTCAGGCGCCCGGAGGAAAATTTGCCGCCTCGCTATGACGCTTGCAAATGCATACGCAAGTGCTGGCATCAGCGAATTCAACTGATTCAGGGAAGGCAAGCGAATTGGTTGCAGCGTCAATGCAATGACTGCATTCGTCAATCAAAAACGGTTTTGGCAGCCCATGATGGCTCCCGATGCACCTCATGTCGATTGGCCGGCGCCTCTCTACGGTTCATTCGACAGCAGCTGCAGCATGACCGAAAGGCTCGCGGCAAGGTGGCTTGCCCCCAATGACTGCGAAAGCTGATGCAGCACGCTGGGCGCACCAAGAAAAAAGCCCGCACGAGGCGGGCCGAAGGGGTGGAGTAACTTGATTCAGTGCCAGAGTTTGGTGATCGCGGCAAAGAGGCCCACAGCAGCAAACATGGTGCCGACGCACCATTTGATGACGTCCGCTTTCAATTCCCCGCCATCAGCTTTAGTGAACAGTTGAGCTGCATGCAAGGTGTAGCGCTTGTCGATCTCCTTGTTGATCGATTCGGCCACGGCTTGCGCGTCCTCGGGGGACACATTGATCTTCACCAGTGCGCGATAGATTTCCAATTCCATGTTGCCAGTTTACTCCCCAACAACTCAAGATCAACGCTCCCGACCTGGAGCAATCTGGATCGTCTCCACGCCCGTTGCTCGCCGAGGCGAGAGCCAGTGCACCCACAGTCCCCGCATCCAGGCGATGGCGTACAGCACGCACACCACGAAGATGCCCCATTGGTCGGCTTTCCAGGCGGCATAGAACCAGAAGGGCTGACCCAGCATCCCGAAGATGCAGGCCCACCGCGCTTGCGCTGGATCACGGGACTGCGAGAGCCAGGCTGCCGCAGCGCCCAGAATGGCGATGGCGATCTGGTCCACGGTGGTCAGTCCAGCCGGACCTCGAAGTAGCCGTCCTCGGCCTCGCCTTGCAGTTCGCGCATGCCGGCCTGGCGCGCTGCCGCGGCGGCCTTCGCCCAGCGGTTGATCGTCGCCAGGGCCAGCGCGCGGGCCTCGGGCGATGCGTCATCGTCCTCCTGCTCCTGGATGCGCTGCACGGATGCGAGGGTTTCCACGACACCCTCCGGCCCTCCGAGCAGGCGCTCCAGGGAGCGAGCGTAGGCAGCCTCGGCCGCAATGCGCTCACGCGCGGGCAGACTTGCGCTGTCGCACAGGACAACGCAGTAGCGGGTGTCGGTGGCTTGCATGGTGAACTCTCCGATAGCTGTTTAAATACCCAGTATAAAGCCCAGCAAATCGGACCGGCATTCGGGTTTGACCCTGAACACAGTCACTTCCGTTTTACGCCCAGTTCATGAGCGCGGGCGATCGTCAGGATCACGTCCCGAGCCAGTCGCCGTTCCTTGACGGGCAATGCAAGGTAGAGGTCAACGACCTGGCGATCGTCGTAGCCAACCTCGGTCCAACCATTTCCGATGCGTGCCGCCGAAGCAGCCGGGGAGGGTGCCTTGGCACCTGCCACCAGTTCTTCTATCGGGACACGCAGCCAAGTGGAGAGCGTCTGCAGCTTGGGATAACTTGGCAGGGTCTCGCCTTGCAGCCAGCGACGCACGCCATGCAGGGTCATGGGCTTGCCCCAATACCGGGTGTTGAATCCGCGTTCCAGCACTGCGGGCTTTGGTGCGTAGCCAGCCGCCTCCATGGCGGCGCGTAACTTAACGGCAAATAACTGCTTTACATTCTGCATCCAGTCACGCTATGCAGAAGTTCGATGCCTGGCGTGACTGATGCCAAAGTTAACTCGATGACGTAACTATTAATTAGTTTAATCTGCTTCGTTCATGCTCTAGCAGATCGGCACCGCGTTATCAAGCGTAAACCCTCCGCGACGTCGCGCAGGGTTCTCGCTGGCCTGCCTGGCCCGTTGTCAATACAGTGCTGCGCCATCATGGAAGAAGCACTGGACCCAGAATTCTCGCCGCCCAGCCCTGCGCGGCAACCGCGACTGAGGGCGCAGCACAGCAACCCCGCCCCCAACGCGGGATGGCCGCACTCCGGCCGCGATGCGCTGGATCACGCCCACGCGGTCTACGCGATCGTGCAGCATCTGTCCTCGCTGGGCCTGGCCAACTGGACATCAAGACTGCTGCAATGGCTGGGCCGCTACGACGGGCTGGAGCGCCACCTAGAGGACTGGCAAGCACCCAACATCTGCGTTCGCGACGTGTTGCTCCGGCATGTCTGCCGCATCCCCGGTGAAGCTGCCGCAAGTTTGGATGTTCGGGTGGCCCACGCCCGCCGGCTTGCCATCGTGCAGGATCTGCTGACCCTGGACCTGGTACGCGTGCGCGCCTGGTGGGGCAATGAACACCGGCCCGAGGCATCCGCGTGCTTGTGGAGTCCGCTGGAGCAGTGCTGGCTGGACTTCATCGAGATGCCGCATGGAGACGAGGACTGGCTGTGCGTCGATGACAGCCGCCCGGCATCCAAGCCATGGCTGGAGCAACTGTCCCGCTACCTGCTGGCACCCGCATGAAGCGATCGCTCGAATGGCTTCGCAGCCGATGGGGCGATGCAGGCCGAATGCTCGGCGGGCAAGGCGCGCCCGCACGCGCCTCCCTTCCCGCCGCGGCACCCACACCGTCCACACCCAGCCCACCCACCACGCCGCGGCGCATCGCCGTGGAGGGCTCGGAGCAGGGGTGGCTGCGCCTGCTGCCCGCCGATGAGTTGCTGGGGTGCGTGAACGCGGACAAGGCCATGCAGGACATGTGGCGCCAGTCGCGCCTGGCGCAAAGCGTATGGCAGCGCGATCTGCTGCCCGCGATCCACCGCTACGCAGAGATGGTGCAGCTGATGCCGGCGTCCGAGGCCCATCACCACGCGCATGTGGGCGGGCTGCTGGCCCACACCCTGGAGATGCTCCTGGCGGCCATGACCTGGCGCAACGGGCACTTCTTGCCCGAAGGGGCACCCATCGAGCAGATCGATGCCGAGCGCGACGAGTGGACCTACGTGGTGTTCTTCTCCTCGCTGCTGCACGACATTGCCAAGCCGATGACGGATCTGCGCGTCACGTGGCGCACGCCTGGGGCGACGGAGCGCACCCGGTGGAATCCGATCGGGGGACCGATGACGCGGATCGAGCCGGGCAGGGCGGCAGAGTACCTCGTGGAGTTCGCCCCCAAATCCGCAAGGGACTATGGCGCGCACTCGCGCCTGGCGGTCACGCTGCTGGGCCAGATCGCACCGGCCACGGCGGTGACGTTTCTCGCGCGCCGGCCGCACACGCTGGAGGCGCTCACCCGCTTCCTCTCGGGGACGAAGGATGGCCTGGTGGCCAGCATCGTCGGCCGCGCCGATCAGGCATCGACCCAGCGAGCCTTGCTGCACGGCAGCCGGGCGCGGTTCACCACCAGCAATGCGATCCCGCTCATCGACCTGCTGATGAATGCGGTGAAGGCCATGCTGCGCGCGGGCACCGCGCTGCCGCTGAACCGCTCGGGCGCGGCGGGCTGGGTGCATGACGGCTCGATGTGGTTCGTGGCCAAGCGCTTGGCCGATGGCGTACGCACCTGGATCAAAGACCATGCTCCCGAGGAAGCCGTGCCGGGCGAGGCCAAGAACGACCGGCTGTTCGACACCTGGCAGGAGTACGGCTGCATCGAGGTGAATCCGCACAGCGGCCAGGCGATCTGGTACGTGACGGTGCAGGGTCAGGCCCAGGATGCAGCAAGCAGTGCCGACAGTGCAACAGACCCGCAGGAAGCTGCCGCAACGCATCAGGACACGGTTGCAGCAGGCTACAGCCACTCGCTGACCATGCTGAGGTTTCCACTGGCCAAGCTCTATGACGATCCGAGCCAGTACCCCCAGCCGATGGCCGGCCGCATCGTGGTGCGGGACAAGCGCAAGGATGAAGCAGCAGGAGAGGACGACCAGGAGGATGGGGCAGGGCAGGTGTCGGTGCAGCAGGGCACCGAAAGCGCTGATGCAGCGCGTGCATCGAGGCAACCCGACAAGGATGCGGCAGCTCTCGCGCCAGCGCCCCAACCTGCGGCATCCCACACGCCGGAAGCTGGATCAAAGCCCAACAAGCCCAAGGCTGCGGCAACTTCTCAGAAACCCAACGAGAACCAGCTCAAGGCCCCCGCGTTCAACCGGCCAAAGCCCAAGCCTGCATCGAACGGCAATGCGCAGGAGACTGCGGCAACTCCTGCAAACGTTGCGCCATCAACTGCGCCAGCATCCGCCGCCACGGCCCTTCAATCAGTGCAAGCACCCACCACTGCCGAAGCGGCCAAGCCGCCGGCGCAGGCGAAGGTGCCCCAACGCATCGAGCCCACGTTTCCGCCACTGGACGATGTGATCCGCATCGGGGGCAAAGACGACGGCTTCGACGTCGATGATGGATGGCTGGACGAGGACGACGACGTGCGCACCGCCGCGCCCGCGCCGGTGCGGCCCAGCATGCCGGCAGCGCCATCCAGGCCACCCCTGGTGGCGCCCAAGAATGCGCCAACGCCGAACGGCAAGAAAGCACCTGCAGCGCCGACACCGGAACAGTCCGTGCCCAAACCCAAGGCTGCATCAACAACGAGGGGGCCCGCGCCGGCGTCGTCGCCAACGCCAGCACCCACCACGGCTCCATCCACGGCAACGCCGCCGGCGCGACCCGAGCCCGGCTTCGTGCGTCCGCTCTTTGGCGTGACCCCAGAAACGTCTGCGCGCACGCCGCCCACGCCCGTGGTCCTGGCGCCGCACCTGCCCGAGCTGCCCCACGAAGCAGCCGCCCGCAAGGTCGAGCCCAGCGAGGTCGCCATCGCCTTCATGCGCTGGCTGCAAAACGGCTTGGCCAGCCGCGAGATCAAGCACAACGAGACCGGCGCCGCCGTGCATTTCGTGGAAGAAGGCATGGCGCTCGTCTCGCCGCTGATCTTCAAGCTCTACGCCCGGGAGACCGGGCCGGCGACCCAAGCCGACGCAACGGGCCTGCAGGTGCAGCGCGAGGTCATCAAGGCCGGCTGGCACCGCATGACCTCTGGCCAGGGCAAGGGCCGCGTGAACATCCTGCGCTACCAGGTCATGGGCCGTGGCGGCGCCAGCGTCGGGAGGCTCGCTGCCGTCGTCCTGTCCGAACCCGACCGCTGGGTCGTGCCGGTGCCGCCATCGAACCCGGTAATCAAGCTGGAGTGATCAACCATCGCACACCGAGTCAGTTTGAAGTCAGAAAAGAATCGTCTTGACACAAAGCCGGCGGTTCGACGATTGACACCGGTAGCTGGATGCACCTACAGTCCACACCGTGCGATTCAGCGCGGAGGTGGTCGCAAATGATTTTATCTTCATCTATCTGTCGGGATATTGATCCCATTTTTTAATATCTACTGACTAGATACGATGTATATTCTCAAGCACCTCTTTTGAGGGTGAAAAATAATCAAATTTGATTATTTTTAGAATATAAAAAGATAGAAATATTGCGCCGACCCCTCCGCGCTGGATCAGGTACATAAC
>NZ_BQXI01000070.1:0-7122 GCF_030158955.1 Acidovorax sp. SUPP1855
ACTAGATACGATGTATATTCTCAAGCACCTCTTTTGAGGGTGAAAAATAATCAAATTTGATTATTTTTAGAATATAAAAAGATAGAAATATTGCGCCGACCCCTCCGCGCTGGATCAGGTACATAACCTGATTCAGCGAGGATTCCATGCTCACACTCACCGTCGTCGCCACCAAGGGCGGCGTAGGCAAAACCACCCTCTCGGCCAACCTGGGAGGGCTGCTCGCCGATCTCGGCTACCGCGTCCTTCTGGTCGATGCAGACGTTCAGCCATCGCTCACCCGGTATTTCAAGCTGTCCCATACGGCCGATAACGGCCTGACCAACATGGTAATGGGCGGCATTTTGTCTGCCGATTGCGTGAGCCATATCGAATTGCCTCCGGAGGATTTTCCGGGAGACCATTCTCGCTTGAATGTGCAGGGTGGTTTCATGCACCTGGTCGCCTCCGATACACGCGACGGACGGCTGCAGGACTGGCTGTCCAACCGCCTTGATCGCCTCGTGCGAATCCGCATGTCGCTCGCCAGCGTCGACGTGCAGCGCGACTATGACGTGGTGATCATCGACACGCAAGGCGCGGTGGGCCATCTGCAGGATGCCGCTGTCAACGCAGCCGACATCCTGATCGCCCCCGCCTCGCCCGACATCGTGTCGGCGCGCGAATTCGTGGACGGCACGCTCAAACTCATGGAGCGCCTGGAGTCCTCGGTGAACATGGGGTTCACCGTTCCGGCCATGAAGGCCATCATCAACCGCGTGGAGCGCACCGTGGATTCGGACGCCATGTCGGGCCTCATCCGAAACCAGTTCCTGGAGATGCGCGGGCGCGTGTCCGTCCTCTCCACCACCGTGCCCAGCACGGTCGCCTACAAGAAAGCGGCGACGGCACAAGTGCCCGTGCACTGGATCGACCCCATCAAGGCGGGCGACGTGATGCATGCGCTGCTGTGGGAATTGATCCCCTCGCTCATCAACAAGTACGCCCCCAACCACCGGGGCGAGATCGTGCAGGCCATCCGGCCAGCACATGAGTCTCCGGCCGAGCCGGAGCCCAAGGAGGAAGCCGGTCCTGCCGGCAGCACGGCATCGGCGTGAGAAGGACGGTGGTGAAACCCCATGCCTTCGCACACCCCCGAAACGCTGACGGCGGCGCAGCGGGCCGAGCGCCTGCGCCTGAGCGGTCATGATGCCGGCCCCTCCACAACACAGGACGCCACCATGAGCACCGAAACCAAGCCTGCCCCCACCGCCGCCGCCAAAGCAGCTGCCAAGCCGGACAGGAACGAGAAATACCGCGAGCAGGCGAGGGCGGCGCTCGCGCTTCCGCCCTTGCGCAACGCCACCGAGGGCCTGGACCCGAGGTCCGACATGGACATGTCGTTCTCGCTGCTGTCCGTGGACGACGTGGAGCCCTACGAGTACAACCCGCGCACGCAGCCCAATCCGCTGTATGACGAGATCAAGGCGAGCATCCAGGCCGATGGCATCACCAATGCGATCACGGTGACCCGCAGGCCGGGCCAGGAGCGATACACGACCTACGGGGGCGGTAACACGCGCCTGATGATCGCCAAGGAATTGTTCAAGGCCGGCGACCCGCGCTTCGCGCGGCTGCACGTCATCGTCAAGGCCTGGGCGGGCCATGCCCGCACCATCGCCGCGCACCTGGCCGAGAACAAGATGCGGGGCGACATCTCGTTCTGGGAGAACGCGCAGGGCGTAAACACCTTCAAGGGCGAGTTGGAGAAGGAACGAGGCAAGGCACTCACGGCGAGTGAGTTGAACAACGAACTCAAGACGATGGGATTGAGCTTCGGTGCCAAGGTATTGCAAAACTTCGCGTTCGCCGTGGAGTTCCTGTCACCGATCGGGCCTTGGCTGCGCGCCACGGAAGTCAACACGGTGATTCGGCCCCTGGTCGGAGCCCTGCACCAACTCGGCGATCGGCTGGACCGGCGCGTGGAAGTACAGCAAGCCATCCAGGCGGCGCTGCATCGCCACGCTAACTCGATAGCTGCGCAGGAGGCGGCAAAGATCGCCCAACAACAGGCAGGCAGCGAGAAGGTGACACCGCCCACGCTGGACGTTCCGTTGTTGGTGCAGGACTTGCACGACACCGTGGCTGCCGTACTCAAGGTGGATGCGCAGACCGTGCCCGCGATGATCTCCGCCCTGGAGAGCGATGCCCGCATCTCTGCCGAGACGCTGCGGCAGGTCAAGGTCGCACCGCCTGCGACCGCGCCGGTGCCGATGCCCACCCCGCACCAGACGCCGCTGGCCGGCATGCTGGCCCCCGTGCCTGCGGCCCGTGCACCGGCCCCCAGCTCGGCGCCGGCTCGGCCTGCCACACAGCCCTCCGCGCCGGCCTATGCCCCCGATCTCCCTGCGCCGCTCCCCGATTCGTCCCTGCTGATGGCCGAATCCCCCAATGCCAACCTGCAGGGCCTGGTGCTGGAGCACCTGAGCAATCTCAACGACGTCGTGCCGCTGCACGACATCCTGTGCCACGCCCAGAGCATGCCCTTCGGCTACCTGGCCGATCTGCCCGAGCAGGACATCGCCCATGCCAGTGGCCAAGCCCTGCCCGAGGCGCAGGTGGTGCTGCGCGCAGCGCTCTGGAAGGTGCTTGCCGCCCTGTCGGGCCAGTACGACCGGCGCATCACCGCCACGATCACCGACGTGGACGCATCGCGCTGGACGCAGGCCGTGGCCAAGGGTCCCCAGGGCTTCGAGGAAGCGTGCCTGGAGGCCGCGACCGTGCAGGTGCAGTCCCTCGATGGTCAGCCCGCCATCGCGCTGCCGGACCTCTACCAGGTCCTGGCCGCGCCCGACGTGGGCTTCTCGCTCACCCGGCTCATGGCCGTGATGGAGCGCATCCGGCTCAACCACCCCGAGCGATTCCTGCCCGGGTGGGAGCCGCTCTTTTGATGCACCCGGCCTGAGACACCCCAGGTCAGATCCACAAAACGCGGCACTGCAAGAAATCGAAGCAAAAGGAGAGGTCACATGCCCGCCACGTTCGTCCATCGCGACGGAACCGAATTCATCGCCGAGGGCCTCGCCCACGGCATCCCCATCGATCCCCGGATGCCCGAGGGGTTCGACGACACGCCCAACGATGCGCGTCCGCCCTCGCATGGCAAGTGGTGGTACTTGCCTTTCATCCGCACCGAGACCATCGAAGCGATGGATGCGTTCTACGCCCAGCGAACGGACGAATACGCCGCCGCAGGCCGGGCCCACTGGCGCGAGAACCGCGCGAAGTGGCTCGACGCCTGGCCCTCGGGCACCCGGTACGACGTGCGGTGCCTGGATGGCGGCGCATGGGACCGCTCCACCAATTGGGGATCGTTCCCGACGCTGGAACAGGCCGTGGAGTGCGCTTTGACCCGGGGTGCAGACATGAATCGCATCGTCTGCGCGATGCCGGATGCGGTCACCCCAGGAGGGACGCTCTGATGGCGGTCGAATTCTTCCTCATCGATGCGCCGCATACGGTGCCCGTCGAGCACGCTGCTTGGCAGGAGGCGCTGGCAAGGTGGCGCATCGCTGCCGATCGTGTCTTCCAGTGCGAGAGCTGGGACAACTCGCAATTCGAGCGCCTGAACCAGGTTGCCGTGGACGCCAAGCAAGAGGCCGATCGCCTGGAACAGGTCGCGCGCATGGCCTGGCGCAGTGCTCCTCAATCGAACGGGAACTGCTGACCTATGTTGGCCATCACCAACCCCATGCTCAAGCGCATGCTGCTGGAGCACCTCGTGGAACACATGGACCAGGGTGGCTTCGATGCCTTGTTGACCGCGGGCTTCACGCCCGAGTTCCTGGACAGTCTGCGCCACCGGCCCGCACGCGACCTGATCAACATCGCGCAGACCGAGCTGGACATCCGCGTCGCGCTGCCGCAGCGCGCGATCGCCGCCTGCCTGCAGCGCCTGGACTGGCAGCGCCGAGACGCGCATCTGCGCGAATACTTCATCCGCCACGGCGCCTCGCGCCAGATGGTCTGCCAGTTCTTCAAGTTGACGGCCGATGAATTCCGCGATCTGCGGGAACTGCTGGTTCCCGATGGCGTGCCCAGCGGCCGGCCCTCGATGCCCAGCGAGCGGCTGCGCGACGAGATTCACCGGGTCTGGCACGACATGGAGCGCTCGGGCGAGCACCCCACGCTGCGCGAGCGCATCTACGCGCTGCACCAGCGCTTTCCGGACCTGCGCATCCAGGCCCTGCACGCCACCGTGACCGAGTTCGACGAGGCCGTGGCCACGGTCGGTGGATCGGTCGGTGCTCCCAGCAGCAACTTCGGCTCTCTCTGAAAGGACACACCCATGGGCGCGAACAAAGTCACCCACCTCTCCAACCGGCATGAGCGGCGCGCGCGCCGGGCAACCAGCTCGGCAGTGGACGTGGCGATCGCGCCCACGGCCCCCTCATCCATGGAACAGACATCCATGCAGAGCCTGACGCCCAGCCCGACCGCGGCCAACGATCTGCACGGTGCGCTGCTCGGCCAGGCGGTCCTGCTCGACTGGCTCGGGCAGGCCCCCATCTCGTTTCACCGGGCCTACGTGGACATCGCCGGTGGCGTGGTGCCGGCGCTGTGGCTGTCCAGCGCCATGGCGCGCATGGTCCATGCGCCACGGGAGAGCTTCCAGGGCGACACCTTCGTGTTCGCCATGTCGGCCCAGGAATGCGAGCAGGAAACCGGCATCAGCCGCGGGCAGCAGGAAACCTGCCGCCGGCAGCTGATCGCAGCCGGCCTGATCTCGGAGCAGTCCGGACAGCGCAAGCCCATCGTCTACTCCCTGCACCTGGATGTCATTGCCCGGGCCCTGATCGAGCAGGCCGAGCCGCTCGCGCAGATGCTCCACTTGTTGCAGCCGCAGGATGCGGCAATGGATTCTGGTTTCCCCGCGCTTCCGACAGTGCGGCAAATCGCAAAGTGATCACCGGCCTTCGGCGGATCGAATCCGCCCCAGAGCAGCCCTCGTCCCACGGCTCTATAGCGCCGGACGAGGCGCTGCGCCTGCTCGCGGCCCAGGGGTTCATCCAGTTTCACCCGGCACTGGCCGAGCGGCTGGACAACTTCAAGGCGGCGGTGTTCCTCGGTCACGCGCTGTATTGGACACGGCACCTGGCCAAGACCGGTGCGCACCGCGGTGGATGGTTCTTCCTCACCGCCAAGCAGTGGCAGCAGGCCACCGGCCTGACGACGCGCGAGCAGACGACGGTGCGCGAACTGCTGGTGCGCGAGCAACTGCTCTCCGAGCATCTGGCGGGCAAGCCCGCACGGCTGCACTTCAAGGTCAACCTGCAACGACTGGCCGCGTGGGCCAACCTGCCGCAGGAGCAGATCGTTTCCAAGCCTGGCTCGCCGCTGGGCTGGGAGGCGCTCGCACCCTGGTTCGGCCAGTGCGTGAGTTTCTACCGGCCGCTGTCCGATCTCACGGGCAGCGTGGCCGGTGGCCTGTACCTGTCCTATCTTCTGCAGCAGCAGCGCCGCGCGCTGGTGGCCCGGGCATCATGCCGAGGCCCCCAGGGCGACGGGTACTTCCGCGTCTCCCAAGAGGACATCCGCATTGCGCTGTGCCTTGGGCCCAAGACACAGCGCAATGCGCGCGAGCGGCTCAAGCGGGCCGGTCTCGTCCATGAATACTCCACCACGGTCCGGCTCAACCTGGGCGCGATCATGGCCTGCCTGCAGGGCCAGGAGCAAAAGCTGCTGCCCTCCCGGGGCAGGAAGCCGCAGCAGGCGATGCATCTCGTGCCGGCTCCGGCCACGGTCCCGTCCGTGCCGAAGCCCACGTCGGTCGCCCCGATCGCACAACCCGTGCGCCAGGTGTCGGAGATCCCGGCCGAGCCATTGCGGCGCTGGCTGGCCTCGCCCGGCAAGCCCGCGGCAAAGCAGCTCCCGCTGTTCGGTCCCATGGTGGCACGGCCAGTGCACGGTGCGATCGGCACGCAGTCCGAGAGCCGCGCGGCCAGCGGCGCGCCAGTCTCCCAAGTCATGAGCATGTTCGCGCCCCGGGCGTCAAGTCCGTCGATCCGCCAAGGCGTGCAGAATTCCACAGGACAGGACGCGATCCCATCCGCATCCACGCCACGTTCTGACACGCCCGAGTGTCAATCGTTTGCCCTTTTGTCGAAACTTGAATCGACAAATGCCGAAACGTCGAAACTTGAATGCCCAAACGTCGAAACTAAATTGCCGTTTTGTCGAAACCATATAAATAGGGTATTCAATAAACCTCCAACTCCTCTTACGCGCGACCCTGGGCAGCCTCGCCCTGTGGACAACTCAGCGGTACACCAGGAGGCGGAGTGTGGTCGTGGTCGGAACGTTGAGCCTTCCCCGGACAGCCGCGAAGAGACCGCTGCGCCAGCACCAGTGCAGCAGGAACCCGTTGTCCAACAGCAAGAGGCATCGGGGCCACCGGCAGAACTCGCCAACGAGAGCGCACCGCAGCCGGCACCCAGACCTGGACCGCTGGTCATGCCAGACCGGCTGGAGGCGGAATGGCACGTCGGGGTGAACAAAGTCCTGGCCACGGCGCCGCAGGCCATCCGCCAGCAGCTGCTTGACGAGTTGCAAGGGCATCTGGCCAGCAACAAGGCGATCCACAACCCGCCCGCTTGGCTGCACGCCCTGGTGCGGCACCACGAAAAGGGCACGCTGGTGCTGACCATGGCCGATCGGGTCGCCGCTCGACGCGAGGTCGAGCGCGAGCGCACGGCAAAGCAGGAAGCCCGTTCGGCCAGGGAATGCACCGAGGCGCAACAGGCTGCCGCGTCCGAGCCGCACCGCAACGACTCGGACACCGCGCTGTCCGCACGGGCCAAGCTGGACAAGCTGCGCCAGGAGCTTCGGCAGAAGGCTGGAACGACCGGCATCCGGCGGGGAAAGGCTGGGTCACGATGAGCCGTTGGAACTGCAATCAGGATGGGGCAGAGTACGGCGCGACCAATTTAGACGTTTTGTCTAATCTGGTACGCCGTACCAATTTAGACGTTTTGTCTAATCTGGTACGCCGTACCAATTTAGACGTTTTGTCTAATCTGGTACGCCGTACCAATTTAGACGTTTTGTCTAATCTGGTACGCCGTACCAATTTAGACGTTTTGT
>NZ_BQXI01000071.1:0-6780 GCF_030158955.1 Acidovorax sp. SUPP1855
TCTCCCCAGGCGCCGTAGCTGGCCGCCCAGGTGATCTCGCCGGCCTTCTCTCCGTTGCCATCCACCAGCCCGATCGGCGTGCCCAGGTGGTCGCACAGGTAGTGCCGGATGGTGAGCGGGTTGCCCGCTGCCTGGGCCTGTCGCTCGGCCTGCAACTGGCTCACGCTGCCCGCCATGGCCTGCGCCAGATCCTGCGGCATGTGCTTTTGCACCAGGGCCAGTGCCTGCGCGCCGCTGGCGGGGTCCAGCACGGTGTTCAGCGCCGCCTGCACCATCTCCCGCTGCGCCCGCGGCATGGCCGCGAAGCTGTCCGCCGCATCCGTGGCGTCTTCGCCCGGCTCTGCTTGCATCAGCAACTGCACCGCATCTTTGGCCCCCTGCCTGCGCTGCAGCTGCAGCAGCGGCACGAAGCTGGCCGGCTCGTACACCGTGTGCCGGATGCCTTGCCCATCTTGCGTATGCACCAGCCGGTCGCCGTCCCAGCCGTAGTGGGTGCTCTCCCGACGTCCTTCGCGGACCACGGCCTTGCCCAGACGCCGCCCGAACGCGTCGTAGCGGTAGCGCGCCACCGGCGTCCAGCCCGGCTCGCCCAGCGCCTGCTCGGACACCGCCGCCAACTGGTGCAGCGCGTCGTACTCCAGCCGCAGCGTGCGCCCATCGGCGTGCTGCGCCTGCACCCGATTGCCGAAGGCGTCGTAGCGGTACTGCAGGGTGCCCCCCTGCGCACTGGTTCCCGCACCGGCTTCCGCCCCGCCGTTGCTCCAGCCGATGCGGTTGCCCGGCCACTGCTGCACCGGCCCGCCCGCGCGGCCTGGCGCACCGCCCTGCGGCTGCAGCAGATCGAAGCCCGGGTCGTGCAGGTTCTGCTGCACCTGGCTCGCCCAGTCCTGGCGGTCCGCACCCGGGGCCGCGTCCTGGCCCGAGGGGTCCGGCAGCCGGTTGCCCGCCGGATCGAGCCGCCAGCGCCGCTGCTGCACGCCATCGGCGACCGCATGCGCCACGCCGATCAGGCGCTGGTGCACGTCGTAGTGGTAGCGCGTGGCATCCAACGGGGTCTGCACGCCCACCAGTTGGCCCAGCGCGTCGTAGGTGTAGCGGCGCACGGCCAGGGCGGCGAGCGGGCCCGGTGCCTGCGCCGCGCCTGCCGAGGGCAGCCCTTGCCAGTCTTGCTGCAGCAGCCGGCCCATGGGGTCCAGGCGCCGGGTCTGGGTGACTGCGGCATGGACCCGTTGCGCGCCGCCCTCCAGCTGCAGGCTGCGCCCGACCTCCCGGTGCAGCGCATCGCGTTCGATGGCCAGCACCGGGGTCTTGTCCAGCAGCAGCCCGTGCATGTGGCCCGAGCCGTAGGCCAGCCAGTCCAGCTCGCCCAGGCCCTGCAGCTGGCTGCCCAGCCGCTGCCCCAGCGCCCCCAGGCGGTGCGCTATGCGGTGTTCGAACTCGGGCTCTGGCTCGCCGCCCCGCAGGGGCGCGGCATGCGCCTGCCGGTACAGGGTCTGCGCCTCGCCCGTGGACCGGCCGAAGGCATCGCGCTCCAGGGCCACGCGCGTGTCGGCGATGAGGCGCTGGGCCTGCAGGCGCTGCGCGGCTTCGGCCAGGGCCGGATCGGGCTCTGCGGCAGAGGTTGCGCCCAGGGCCAGCAGGGCTTGCAGCAGCGGGGCGGGAACGTCCAGCCATTGCTCGCCCAGGGTCTGGGGTTGGGTCTGGGGGTGGGCGCGGCCTTGTTCTGCCGCCCAGGGCAGGTGCGCGCTCCACGTGCGGGCCACGGCGAGGGCGCCGCGGTCGTCGTACTCGTAGGCCTGGATCTGCAGGCTCTCGCCGCGGTCATGAGCGCTGGTGTCGTTGCCCTGCGCGCTTGGCAGGCCCGGGGAGCGGACCAGGACGCGGGCCACGATGCGCCCGCCCGCATCGTGGTGGTTGCGGCTCCTCACGGTGGCGCCCAGCCCCTGGGCACCCAGCCCTTGGGCGGCCGTCCCCTGCCCGGCCATTCCTTGCCCGGCCATCCCCTGCACGCCCGGGTGGTGGCCCTGCCCGTGCCCGTCGCTCTTGTGCACAAGCTGGCCGGCGGCGTCGTAGCCATAGACCTGCACGCGCCCGTCGAATCCCACCTCTTGCACCAGCCGGTCCTGCACGTCGTGCACGAAGCGGGTGACGGCCTGGTTCTCGTTGATGAGCTCCACCAGACGGCCCGCCACGTCGTAGCGCAGCGCGAATCCCTGGCCGGCCTGGGTTTGCGCGACGACGCGGCCCCACAGGTCGTGCCCGTAGGTGACGGAGGTGCTGGGCAGGGCACTGTGGCCCGCGGCATCCCCCTCCCCCACGGGCTGCGCACTGTGCGTGGCCGCCTGCAATTGGCCGTTCGGGCCCCAGCGGTATTGCACCTGCGAGCCGTCGGGCGCCATGACGCGGGTGGGCCGGCCCGCGCCGTCGTACTGGTAGCGCGTGCGCTGGTTCAGGGCATCGATGCTCTCGCGCACTTCGCCAAAGGCGCCGTAGTGCCAGGCATGCACCCGGCCCGAGCAGTCGGTGTGGCGCGTGAGTTGCCCGCAGCCGTTGTAGGCCAGCTCCTTGCGCCCGCCCTGCGCGTCGATGACGGCCACGGGCTGGTCGCACCAGGGCTGCGTGGCGGGGTCGATGGCGCCCTCGGCCGTCAGGGGGGCGTATTCGAAGCGGGTGGCCAGGGCCGGGGCATCCAGTCCCTGGGGATCGCCCACGGTGACCTGCCGCAGCCGGCCCCAGGCGTCGTAGTCCATGTGGGTTGGCAGCGCCCCCAGGCCCACGCTCTGCAGCAGCAGGCCGTCCTGCGCCGAGCCCGCCTCGCCCCAGCGATGGCGGGTGCTGCGCCCGTCGGGGTGCTGCGTGCCCAGCAGCCGCCCGGCGCCGTCGTAGCGCCACCAGGTGGTGCGCCCCAGCGGATCGGTGTGCGCCACGCGCCGGCCCGCGCCGTCGTAGCGGTCGCGCTGCTCGGCGCCATCGGGCAGCACGAGCCGCACCAGGCGCTTGTCTCCGCCTGCGCCTTCGAAGTGGTAACGGGTGAGCCGGTTCAGGCTGTCGCGCACGCGCACTTCGCTCACCGGCACGGGCTGCAGCATGGGCTGCGGGGTGTCGGGGTCCGGGGTGCCGGGGTCCGGGGTGCCGGGGTCCGGGGTGCCGGGGTCCGTCTCGGACTGGCCGATCGCAGCCGGGGTGGCGGGAGGGATGGCGGGGGGATCGCGGTATTCGAAGAGGTACGACAGTCCCTGCTCGTTGTGCTGCTCCACCACGCGGGCGCCGGGCCGGGGCATGGCCACGCCCTGGTCTTCATAGACGTAGGTGTGCAGCGGTCCGCTGCGCACCCGGTGGCGCACCATGCGGTGCACCCGGTCGTAGCCGAACTCGCGCGTGCGCTGGCCGTCCCGCCCCAGCACCTCCACCAGGTCGCCCGCGCTGTCATACCGGTAGCGCACCAGCGGCACCCGGTAGCCCGGGCCGGTGCAGGCCGCATCCAGCGGGTTGTGCACGCAGTCCACGCCGGTCAGGCGCTCGCCGCTGTCCGGGCCGAGCAGCGGGTGGGCGGTGGCGGTGGTAGTGGCGGTGGTTGGGGCCGCGGCGGCGGCCCCCTCCCGGTCCCGCTCCCGGTTGTAGTGCAGTGCATAGCGCCGCCCGCTGCCGTCGGTGATGCCGGCCAGCCGCCCGTGCTCGTCGTATCCGTAGTGCTGGCTGCGCCCGAAGCGGTCCAGCACCCGGCCCACGCGGTGGTGCCCGTCCTCCCCCGGCCACAGCAGCCACGCGGTGGTTCCGTTGCCCGAGGCGGCGATCACGCACCGCGCGTCGGCCCGGGCCTCTTGGGGCACGTGGGCCCAGCGCGGCTGCCAGGCCCAGGGCTGCAGCTCGCACGGGATGCGCGAGGCAGGCGCGCCGGCAGGCAACGCGCCGCCCGCACCGCCACCTCGCATCAGCCACAGGTCTTCGCTGGCGCTGTACAGCGCTTCGCCGGGCGCCAGCGGCTCGCCGAAGGTGATGGCACGCCCCCCGGTGTCCAGCAGCACGGTGCGCCCTGCCTCCAGCCGCACGGCGATCTCCATGGGCAGCTTCCAGCCGTAGCCCAGCAGCCCGCAGGTCGCCCCGTGCTCTTCGTTCACGTAGCTGCTGTACTGGCGCTGCCACACGAGCGGCATCGGCCCGGGCAGGCTGAAGTCCAGCTCGTCACCGCCCATCAGCACCTTGGCCCCCAGCGCCGGGTTGACGGGGCTGCCCACCGCCATGCCGCCCGGGCACACGGAGCACGCCACGCCCCCCGCCGAGCCGATCAGCACGGTGGCCGAGCCCTGAACGATCGGCCCGCCCTTTTGGGTCATGTCGCTTTGCCGTGCCGCTGGTTTGCCACTCATGCTGCCGCTCTTTCTTGGGATCGTTTGCCGGGTTCAGGCAAGGGGGAGAGGTAAGGTCTTTGCGCCAATCGCCTCGGGGCTTCTGGCCATCGCATCGGGTTTGGGGCCGCGCCAGCGCGCGAAGGCCATGCAGGGCAGTCCCCGCCGGCCCGCCTCAGCAGTTGAGCTTGTCCAGGCTGGACAGCACTTCGATCAGCGCCGGCGTGAGCCGCACGGTGCTCGCCCCGCAGCGCAGGGTGATCTCCTGGTCCGCCTCCAGCGTGATCTGCTGCGCCTTCACAGCCAGCGCCTTGCCCACCTGCAGGCTGTCGCCGCCCGTCACCTGCGCGCTGCGGTCCCCGCCCACGCTCACGCTGTCGTCCTTGCCCACGCTGCGGCTCCAGTGCATGCCCACCAGGTCGTTGCGCACCATGCCGACGTTCACGCTGTAGGCCATGCCGATGTTCATCATCTTGGCCATGCCGACGTTCTGCAGGGCCACCATGCCCACGGTCTCGGTTTTCATCTTCCCGACCTGGATGGTCCAGTTGCTGCCGATCTGGTCTTTCTCGTTCTTGCCGATGGTCTTGCTGCGGTTCTTGCCGATGCTCACCGTCTCGTCGATGCCAACGTCTTCGTTGCGGTTGTCACCGATGGATATCTTTTCGTCGTGGTCCACCCGCTCGGTGCGGTTGGAGTGGATGGTGATGGTCTCGTCGCCATCGACTTCCTCGGTGCGCCAGCCGTGCACGGTGATCTTTTCGTTGCGGTCCACGGTCTCGGTGCGGTCGCGGTGGATGACGTTGGTCTCGTCCCGGTCGATGGTCTTGCGCCGGTCGTTGCCAACCCACTTGTCCTCGTCGTTCTCCACTTCGGTGAGCTGATCCTTTTGCGCATGCAGCCACAGTTGCTCTGCCCCGGCCTTGTCCTCAAAGCGGATGGCGTTGGCATCGCCCGCGCCGTTCTTCAGTCCGTCACCGAAGGCCCCGCCCTTGCTCGACTTGGTCTTGATGCCGGACTGCGTGGCGTTGGCCGGCAGCGCCCACGGCGGCATGTTGTCGGCGTTGTAGACGCAGCCGGTGATGAGGGGGTGGTCCGGGTCGCCATTGAGGAAGTCGACCACGACTTCCATGTTGATGCGCGGGATGAACAGGGCCCCGAAGCCGGAGCCGGCCCAGCTGCTGGAGACCCGCACCCAGCAACTGGAGTTCTCGTTCATGGCGCCGATGCGGTCCCAGTGGAACTGCACCTTCACGCGGCCATACTGGTCGGGCCAGATTTCCTCGCCGGGTGGGCCGACGACCACCGCCGTCTGCGGGCCGGTGGTGCGAGGCTTCGGCGTGGTGCGCTCAGGCGTGTACGGCACGCTGGTGGGCTGGGCCAGCAGGGTGAATCGCTGGAACGAGCCTTCTTCCTGCGCCGTGCCCTTGGGGCCCGGCGCAGCAGCGCTGACCTGGGGGTTTTCCTTGAAGTGGTATTCGAGACCGGTGAGCAGGTAGGCCTGGTTCTGATCTTCCCGCGGGTAGTTCTCCAGCGTGAAGGTGTAGCCCGGGGCCAGCGCCCGGTGGCGCGACTGGCCCCGCACGGTGCTGTGCCCGGTGAGGCTTTCCTGCAGCCGCACCCGGGCATAGGCTTCGCCGTCGCCGAATTCGGTGTACCCGCCCGGCCATTCGTAGACCTCATGGGCGTCGTGCGCGTGCCCCGGCGGGGTCTGGCGCATGTTGGACAGGTCCGCGCGCGGTTTCTTGAAGTCGTAGTCGTCGTTGTAGTGCCGCCCGGAGTGGATGGCCTGGTGCAGCTCCCAGGCGTGGATGTTCTCTTTGTCGGCGACGGCGGCCTTCTCGGGCGGGTAGAACGGGATGACGGCGGCGCCCGCGAGCGGGCTGTGCGAGGCGACGATGTCGTCGGCCAGGGTCAGGATGTGCTGGCCCGCGCTGTGCTGGTGGTAGTAATAGATGCCCTCATGCTCCATCAGGCGCGAGACGAAGGCGCAGTCGGTCTCGCCGTACTGCACGCAGTAGTCCCAGCTGCGATACGCCCGCGTGAGCCGCTTTTGCAGGGGGTGGCCGTATTTGCCGAGCACCTCTTCGATGATGTCGGGCACGGTCTTGTTCTGAAAGATCCGAAAGTCGCTCTTGCGCGTGGCCAGCCACAGCCAGGGCTGCAGGCGCAGGCGGTAGGCGTAATACCGGTGGTCTTCGCCCTGCAGCCCGAACCGGGTGACGATGCCGTCCAGGTACCGCCGACCGCCGCCTTCGGTCTCCACCTCCACCGTGGCGTGCTTGCCCAGCAACGCCTTGGGGTCGAGGGACTTGCTCTCGCTCAGCAGGTCCACATCCAACGCAAACAGCTCGCTCAAAGATTCCCGGCCCTGCAGGCGGCGAAACTGCAGCTGTTCTCCCAATGGCGTTTGGATCGTGACGCGGCGTGTCAT
>NZ_BQXI01000072.1:0-5515 GCF_030158955.1 Acidovorax sp. SUPP1855
ATTTTCATTCTCCAAAGCAAAGCGCCCCGACATCGTTGGATGTCGGGGCGATTTGGGCTGTAAGAGCCTGACGATGACCTACTTTCACACGGGAACCCGCACTATCATCGGCGCAAAGTCGTTTCACTGTCCTGTTCGGGATGGGAAGGAGTGGGACCAACTTGCTATGGTCATCAGGCATAACTTGGAGCTACCTTGATGTGATCAAGGCGGCGAATTCATAGAGTTTGGAATCAGCTTGTATTTTGACTGCGTCACTTGGCATAACAACTTGATCGAATGGTGATCAAAGTTATAGGGTCAAGCCGCACGAGCAATTAGTATCAGTTAGCTTAACGCATTACTGCGCTTCCACACCTGACCTATCAACGTCCTGGTCTTGAACGACTCTTTAGGGGGCTCAAGGCCCCGGCAGATCTCATCTTGAAACGAGTTTCCCGCTTAGATGCTTTCAGCGGTTATCTCTTCCACACTTAGCTACTCGGCAATGCCACTGGCGTGACAACCGATACACCAGAGGTGTGTCCACTCCGGTCCTCTCGTACTAGGAGCAGGCTTCCTCAAATCTGCAGCGCCCACGGAAGATAGGGACCAAACTGTCTCACGACGTTTTAAACCCAGCTCACGTACCTCTTTAAATGGCGAACAGCCATACCCTTGGGACCGGCTACAGCCCCAGGATGAGATGAGCCGACATCGAGGTGCCAAACACCGCCGTCGATATGAACTCTTGGGCGGTATCAGCCTGTTATCCCCAGAGTACCTTTTATCCGTTGAGCGATGGCCCTTCCATACAGAACCACCGGATCACTATGTCCTGCTTTCGCATCTGCTCGACTTGTCAGTCTCGCAGTTAAGCACGCTTATGCCATTGCACTATTAGCACGATGTCCGACCGTACCTAGCGTACCTTCGAACTCCTCCGTTACGCTTTGGGAGGAGACCGCCCCAGTCAAACTGCCTACCATGCACTGTCCCCGATCCCGATAAGGGACCTAGGTTAGAACCTCAAACACACCAGGGTGGTATTTCAACGTTGGCTCCATGAGAACTAGCGTCCTCACTTCAAAGCCTCCCACCTATCCTACACAGATCTGTTCAAAGTCCAATACAAAGCTACAGTAAAGGTTCATGGGGTCTTTCCGTCTTTCCGCGGGGAGATTGCATCATCACAAACATTTCAACTTCGCTGAGTCTCAGGAGGAGACAGTGTGGCCATCGTTACGCCATTCGTGCAGGTCGGAACTTACCCGACAAGGAATTTCGCTACCTTAGGACCGTTATAGTTACGGCCGCCGTTTACTGGGACTTCAATCAAGAGCTTGCACCCCATCATTTAATCTTCCAGCACCGGGCAGGCGTCACACCCTATACGTCCACTTTCGTGTTTGCAGAGTGCTGTGTTTTTATTAAACAGTCGCAGCCACCGATTTTTTGCAACCCCTTTGGGCTCGCCTTGTACAGGTTCACCTACTTGGGGCATACCTTCTCCCGAAGTTACGGTATCAATTTGCCGAGTTCCTTCTCCTGAGTTCTCTCAAGCGCCTTAGAATACTCATCTCGCGCACCAGTGTCGGTTTGCGGTACGGTCGTGTGTAGCTGAAGCTTAGTGGCTTTTCCTGGAAGCAGGGTATCACTCACTTCGTCTGCAAGCAGACTCGTTATCACCCCTCATCTAAGCCTGGCGGATTTGCCTACCAGGCACGACTACAGGCTTGAACCAACATATCCAACAGTTGGCTGAGCTAACCTTCTCCGTCCCCACATCGCACTACACATCGGTACAGGAATATTGACCTGTTTCCCATCAGCTACGCATCTCTGCCTCGCCTTAGGGGCCGACTCACTCTACGCCGATGAACGTTGCGTAGAAAACCTTGCGCTTACGGCGAGGGGGCTTTTCACCCCCTTTAACGCTACTCATGTCAGCATTCGCACTTCTGATACCTCCAGCATCCGTTACCAGACACCTTCACAGGCTTACAGAACGCTCTCCTACCACTCACAGTAAACTGTGAATCCGCAGCTTCGGTAACTGGCTTAGCCCCGTTACATCTTCCGCGCAGGACGACTCGATCAGTGAGCTATTACGCTTTCTTTAAATGATGGCTGCTTCTAAGCCAACATCCTGACTGTTTTAGCCTTCCCACTTCGTTTCCCACTTAGCCAATTTTAGGGACCTTAGCTGGCGGTCTGGGTTGTTTCCCTCTTGAGTCCGGACGTTAGCACCCGGTGCTCTGTCTCCCAAGCTGTACTCGTCGGTATTCGGAGTTTGCCTTGGTTTGGTAAGTCGCCATGACCCCCTAGCCAAAACAGTGCTCTACCCCCGACGGTAATACTTGAGGCACTACCTAAATAGTTTTCGGAGAGAACCAGCTATTTCCAAGTTTGTTTAGCCTTTCACCCCTATCCACAGCTCATCCGCTAGTTTTGCAACACTAGTCGGTTCGGACCTCCAGTACCTGTTACGGCACCTTCATCCTGGCCATGGATAGATCACTTGGTTTCGGGTCTACACCCAGCGACTGAACGCCCTATTCGGACTCGATTTCTCTACGGCTTCCCTATTCGGTTAACCTTGCCACTGAATGTAAGTCGCTGACCCATTATACAAAAGGTACGCAGTCACCCTTGCGGGCTCCTACTTTTTGTAAGCATGCGGTTTCAGGATCTATTTCACTCCCCTCCCGGGGTTCTTTTCGCCTTTCCCTCACGGTACTGGTTCACTATCGGTCGATTACGAGTATTTAGCCTTGGAGGATGGTCCCCCCATATTCAGACAAGGTTTCTCGTGCCCCGCCCTACTTTTCTCTAGCTTAGTACCACACGTCTGTTTTCGCATACAGGGCTATCACCTGCTATGGCTGGGCTTTCCATCCCATTTTGCTAACAGTCGTGCTATCACTAGAAGGCTCTTCCGATTTCGCTCGCCACTACTTTCGGAATCTCGGTTGATGTCTTTTCCTCGAGCTACTGAGATGTTTCAGTTCACCCGGTTCGCCTCGCATACCTATGTATTCAGTATGCGATACCTCTTGCGAGGTGGGTTTCCCCATTCAGAAATCTCCGGATCAAAGCTTATTTGCCAGCTCCCCGAAGCTTATCGCAGGCTATCACGTCTTTCGTCGCCTGTAATCGCCAAGGCATCCACCACATGCTCTTAGTCACTTGACCCTATAACTTTGACGTCTCTTTCGAAACATCTCCATTTTCTTTCAAGTACTTGCGAGGTCTTTCACCTCGCGCGTTATGCCGTAATGTGAATGTTTCTTTGGTATTGCTACCTAGAGAACGATTCGTCATTACTTGAACTAAAACAAAGTTTCAATTCGTTTTGACGCAATCAAATTTCATGTTGCTGATGGCACGGTCTGCACTAAACCTTTACGAATGTGCAGTTTCCATCAGCAACGCTGATTCGACTCTATGAATTTTTAAAGAACAGCCGATTGATCTGAGTAATCTCGATCAACAACAAAGAAGCCTTTTTTCAAAGCCTCTTTGGTGTTGCATTGATACCGATTGGTTGGTGGAGGATGACGGGATCGAACCGACGACCCCCTGCTTGCAAAGCAGGTGCTCTCCCAGCTGAGCTAATCCCCCAATGATCCTCGCATCTGATGTTTGGAAGATTTGGTGGGTCTAGTTGGGCTCGAACCAACGACCCCCGCCTTATCAAGACGGTGCTCTAACCAGCTGAGCTACAGACCCATGTCGGTCAGACCGACTCTTCCAACAACCGATAAGTGTGGGCGTTCAATATTGAATGCAGTTTTCCAGAAAGGAGGTGATCCAGCCGCACCTTCCGATACGGCTACCTTGTTACGACTTCACCCCAGTCACGAACCCTGCCGTGGTAAGCGCCCTCCTTACGGTTAGGCTACCTACTTCTGGCAGAACCCGCTCCCATGGTGTGACGGGCGGTGTGTACAAGACCCGGGAACGTATTCACCGCGACATTCTGATCCGCGATTACTAGCGATTCCGACTTCACGCAGTCGAGTTGCAGACTGCGATCCGGACTACGACTGGCTTTATGGGATTGGCTCCCCCTCGCGGGTTGGCAACCCTCTGTACCAGCCATTGTATGACGTGTGTAGCCCCACCTATAAGGGCCATGAGGACTTGACGTCATCCCCACCTTCCTCCGGTTTGTCACCGGCAGTCCCATTAGAGTGCCCTTTCGTAGCAACTAATGGCAAGGGTTGCGCTCGTTGCGGGACTTAACCCAACATCTCACGACACGAGCTGACGACAGCCATGCAGCACCTGTGTTACGGTTCTCTTTCGAGCACTAATCCATCTCTGGAAAATTCCGTACATGTCAAAGGTGGGTAAGGTTTTTCGCGTTGCATCGAATTAAACCACATCATCCACCGCTTGTGCGGGTCCCCGTCAATTCCTTTGAGTTTCAACCTTGCGGCCGTACTCCCCAGGCGGTCAACTTCACGCGTTAGCTTCGTTACTGAGTCAGTGAAGACCCAACAACCAGTTGACATCGTTTAGGGCGTGGACTACCAGGGTATCTAATCCTGTTTGCTCCCCACGCTTTCGTGCATGAGCGTCAGTACAGGCCCAGGGGATTGCCTTCGCCATCGGTGTTCCTCCGCATATCTACGCATTTCACTGCTACACGCGGAATTCCATCCCCCTCTGCCGTACTCTAGCTATGCAGTCACAAATGCAGTTCCCAGGTTGAGCCCGGGGATTTCACATCTGTCTTGCATAACCGCCTGCGCACGCTTTACGCCCAGTAATTCCGATTAACGCTTGCACCCTACGTATTACCGCGGCTGCTGGCACGTAGTTAGCCGGTGCTTATTCTTACGGTACCGTCATGAGCTCTCTTTATTAGAAAGAACTTTTTCGTTCCGTACAAAAGCAGTTTACAACCCGAAGGCCTTCATCCTGCACGCGGCATGGCTGGATCAGGCTTTCGCCCATTGTCCAAAATTCCCCACTGCTGCCTCCCGTAGGAGTCTGGGCCGTGTCTCAGTCCCAGTGTGGCTGGTCGTCCTCTCAGACCAGCTACAGATCGTCGGCTTGGTAAGCTTTTATCCCACCAACTACCTAATCTGCCATCGGCCGCTCCGTCCGCGCAAGGCCTTGCGGTCCCCTGCTTTCATCCGTAGATCGTATGCGGTATTAGCAAAGCTTTCGCTCCGTTATCCCCCACGATCGGGCACGTTCCGATGTATTACTCACCCGTTCGCCACTCGTCAGCATCCGAAGACCTGTTACCGTTCGACTTGCATGTGTAAGGCATGCCGCCAGCGTTCAATCTGAGCCAGGATCAAACTCTACAGTTCGATCTTGATTTTTTCGCTCTTTCGAGCAACTCATAAAAAAGAATTGAAGTGAACTTCACTTCTATCTCATGAGCGTTTGTAGTGCTAAGCACTAGTTCCAAAGAACTTGGCACTCGCCATCAAACGCCCACGCTTATCGGCTGTATATTTTTAATGAACCGAAACTCAGAATCTCTTCTTTGTTTCAAACTTTGCTGCAATCAGCA
>NZ_BQXI01000073.1:0-3171 GCF_030158955.1 Acidovorax sp. SUPP1855
ACCCGGCCACAACTCAAAACCAACCTTTCTTGTCAGACTCTCCGGACAACTCAGTCATCCGTCTCACCTGCCAAGCCCGCAAGTATAGACCACTTTTCCCACACCCGTAGGAGAAAGATGACAAAAAATTGTCATCAAACCCCTCCTCCCAACACAGCCTGCACCGCATCACTAACTGGATTGCCCGCCCGGTCCTGTAGACCACCCCAACCTCAAGCCGAGGCGCGTTCAAACTCTTCGGAAAATGATACTGCCGAGATGGTTGTGGCCGAGGGTTCGGTGGTAGAACGCCTTGATGTAGTCGAAGACATCGGGGCGCCCCAAATCCCTAGTTTTGTAGATACGCTTTTGGATGCGCTCCTTTTCGGGCTGCTGAAGAACGACGCGACGACGGCATTGTGAAGCCTCCTCGAAATCTTGATCCAACTGGGAGTAGAGAATCCAAACCCATGGAGCCTCTACATGAAGAAATCCAGATTCACTAACAGCCAGATCGTTGCGATCCTCAAGGAGGTCGAGCTTGGCGGCAAGGTTGGCGAGACGTGCCGCAAGCACGGCATCAGCGAGCCGACCTACTACAAGTGCAAGAGCCGCTTCGCCGGCATGAACGTGTCGAGCCTGGCGCAACTGCGAGAGTTGCAGGACGAGAACGCGCAGCTCAAGCGCATGTACGCGGAGCTGGCGCTGATGCACAGCGAGCTCAAGGATGTCATCGAGCGAAAGCTCTGACCCCGGAGCGCCGCGAGCGGGTCGTGCAAGCGCTGATGACGGACCATGGCTTGAGCCAACGTCAAGCCTGTCGAGCCAGCGGGATCGCAAGATCCACCTTGCGCTACAGGGCCGTGGCTCGCGACGATTCCGGGGTGATCGAGTTCCTCGAACAGCACATCGCGGTGAACCCGCGGCATGGCTTCGGCCTGATCTACGACAGTGCTCGCCATCAAGGCAAGCTCTGGGGCAAGACCGTGATGTGGCGCGTGTACTGCGATCTCAAGCTCAATCTGCCCAGGCGCGGCAAGAAGCGATTGCCCGCGCGCATCAAGCTGCCCTTGGACCGCGCGCGCGAACCCAATCAGCACTGGAGCTGCGATTTCATGGCCGACGCGCTCTGGTCGGGGCGGCGCTTCAGGACGTTCAACGTCATCAACGAGTTCAACCGCGAAGCGCTGCCATCGAGGTCGACACGAGTCTGCCGGCAGCGCGCGTGATCCGGGCCTTGAGCGAACTGGTCGAGGTGCGCGGCGCGCCGTTGTCGATCCGGTTGGACAACGGGCCGGAATTCATCGCCCAGGCGTTATGCGACTGGGCCGCTGCTAAAGGCATCGAGCTACGTCACATCCAACCCGGCCAGCCTACCCAGAACGCCTATGTCGAGCGCTTCAACAAGACCTACTGCACCGAGGTGAATCGCCCCGGGTTTTGAGGAGGCTCAACACTCTGAGAGGATTGAGCCATGAAGAAGACGAACAAGTTCTCGCCTGAGGTGCGTGAGCGTGCAGTGAGGATGGTGCAGGAGCACCGTGGGGAGTACCCGTCGTTGTGGGCCGCCATCAAGTCCATCGCCCCCAAGATTGGCTGTGTGCCGCAGACCTTGAACGAATGGGTCAAGCGCGCAGAGGTCGACGCTGGCGTGCGTGAAGGCGTCACGACCAGCGAGGCTCAGCGGGTCAAGGAACTGGAGCGCGAGGTCAAGGAGTTGCGGCGGGCCAATGAGATATTGAAGCTGGCCAGCGCGTTTTTCGCCCAGGCGGAGCTCGACCGCCGGCTCAAGTCCTGAAGGACTTCATCGACAAGCATCGCGATACCTTCGGGGTCGAGCCGCTCTGCAAGGTCTTGCAGATTGCTCCGTCGGCTTATCGAAGACATGCTGCGCTGCTGCGCGAGCCACACAAACGCTGCGCTCGGGCTTTGCGAGATAAGCAGTTGATACCGCAGATTCAACGCGTCTGGCAGGCCAACATGCAGGTCTACGGCGCTGACAAGGTGTGGCGCCAACTGGGGCGCGAAGGCGTGAGCGTGGCTCGCTGCACGGTCGAGCGCCTGATGCGCAAGCTGGGGCTGCGCGGTGTGATGCGCGGCAAGGTCGTGCGCACGACCGTCGGTGATGCCAGGGCGCCATGCCCGCTGGACCGGGTCAACCGGCAGTTCCGTGCCGAGCGACCGAACCAGTTGTGGGTGAGCGACTTCACCTATGTCTCGACTTGGCAGGGCTGGCTGTACGTGGCCTTCGTCGTTGACGTGTTTGCCCGTCGCATCGTGGGTTGGCGCGTGAGCAGCTCAATGCGCACTGACTTCGTGCTCGATGCGCTGGAGCAAGCCCTGTACGCCAGACAGCCCGAACGCGACGGCAGCCTGGTCTGTCACTCCGACAGGGGGTCGCAATACGTCAGCATTCGCTACACGGAGTGACTGGCCGAAGCTGGCATCGAGCCATCCGTGGGCAGCAAGGGCGACAGCTACGACAACGCTTTGGCCGAGACCATCAACGGGCTGTACAAGGCCGAGTTGATTCATCGTCGAGCGCCATGGAAGACCAAGGAGGCGGTGGAGTTCGCGACCCTGGGATGGGTGTCCTGGTTCAACCACCATCGCCTGCTCGAGCCCATCGGCTACATACCGCCGGCAGAGGCTGAGGCAAACTACTACCGGCAACTCGCCAATCAGGCCGCCACGGTGACGGCCTGACTTAAACCAAACAGCCTCCGCGAATCCCGGGGCGATTCAAGGTGCTGGACTGCTACGTCTTCGACTCGTTGGCCGAGGTGCGAGCCATGACTGCCGATTGGCTTCAGCGCTACAACCACCATCGACCACATGAAGCGCTGGGTCGCGTGCCGCCAGTCGAGTACCGTATAAAACGATTCCCTGACCTCTACTTCTGACTGGCACAGGAAATCAAGGAGGCTTCAATTGTCCCCGCGGTCCATGCTCTGCTCTAAGTTGCGGGCTGTGCAGAAGCGTTTGAAGTCGTCGCTTTCATATTGGCTGGCTTGCTCGCTATGAACTAGGATCCCCTGCTGGGATTTGCGGCGCCACACCGCCATCAGGGAACCTCTCAAAACCCATCCGGTCCCTTGTTGATCGAGAACGCGTGCTCCATCCTTTGCCATGATCACTCCCCGTAGCGCCCTGAAGTTCGACCTGTTCGCTGAGGCCTCGCGCCAACACAAG
>NZ_BQXI01000074.1:0-2962 GCF_030158955.1 Acidovorax sp. SUPP1855
CTTGTGTTGGCGCGAGGCCTCAGCGAACAGGTCGAACTTCAGGGCGCTACGGGGAGTGATCATGGCAAAGGATGGAGCACGCGTTCTCGATCAACAAGGGACCGGATGGGTTTTGAGAGGTTCCCCATTGAGTCGACGACCGGTTCATATTCCTTCCGTGCCGACGATCCATCTCCTGAATGGCGAACATCAACTCGCCGATCAACTCTGCACAAACAATTTCATTTTTCGATTGATAGGCCAGCCCAAACTCTTCCTCATCAGGATCGAAAAACAAAATGCAACTATCGCTTCTGGCAATTTTGTAGGCCAGTTTATTCGGCCGATCAAATATTTTGAAAATCGATACGCCAGTACGGCAGCTTTGGAAATATTGAACCAATGTGAAATGCGCGTTGGATTCACAGAAAGCATGTAGGAAATTTTCCAGTTCGCCTTCTTAAATCTTCATTTAATTATCTGCAATTTTATGCAGCCAGCGAGAAAAATGGAGGACAAACATGCAGTCACTGTATATGCGAAAAATCAATGGCGCCCCAGTTAGCCCCCTTGGCATCCAATCCAACCTTCAATCCATCATCATACTCGTTGATTTCCAATAACAAGTAGTCCTTCATGTCTTCCGACAAAAGCCCCATAATTCCCCAATCAGCAGAACCCAACAAATACTCCACATTGATACTTGCCAATGAATCTATTTTCAAGAGGCCGCAGTCAATTGAATTTTCCACCCACAGATAAACATTTGAAAAATTTAGCGCGCCTAGACAAATAAATATCTTTTCAAGTCTTTCGGCCTCATGTATTGAAAAATTCAATTCAATTTTTTGCGAAGACATGCCTTCGAATATTTGACTTTGGGCACGAATATTCTTGGCATCATTGATGCTTCCTATATTTTTCTCAAAAACGGGCTTCGCCACCAGTTTTGAAAGCATTCCGAGGTATTTTGCAATGAATATTTTTTTGCGCATTCTTTCAGAATTTGATAGCATAGTTAATAATCCACTTTAAATTTACCATCAATCAATGCGGGGCAACCATAATTGTTATAACGAACCTGTCCAGTGGATGAATCGATCTTTACTTGACCACCTTCCCAGTGAGGCTGATTGATATGGCTTCTATCAAGAGTCTGTTGCTGTACAGACATCCTTTGAGGTCCGCCACCCGGTGACGGTACATCGTAGGAGTATTCTCTGCCTGAAGAATTTCTGGACTGTGAAATAGGTTGTTGACTAGTGGGTATGCCAGCTCGGGTCATGACCTCTCTACGCGCTGCGTTAGAGGTGAGTCCAGCGCCCATTCCGCCGCTACCACCCACACCTCCGCCATTACCTTCTAGCGGCATCAGATCGAGAGGATCTCGAAATCTTCTAACGAGCCCATCAGGATCAAAATTGGATAATGGGTCGGCATCCACATACACAAACCGATTCCACCCACCATCCAGCCCGATTGGATCGGCCTGTATTACCGCCCGCCTTCCCGGTCATAATAGCGATTCAGGTTGTACGCTAGTCCCGTCTCTTCATCCCACACCTGCCCCGGATACCGCATGTCGAATTTCATGGCTTCGCTATATTTCGTCGCGACCTGGCCGCTCTGCGCTTAGCCCGTCATTCCGTTTATCTTCATAGTTATCATTTAGCCACCAAACTTCAGACTGCATCTCCTCTGGAATATCATCTTCCGGATCCAACCCCATCTGCTCAATAGTTTCAAACCAAATATCGCGCAAAGAATTCGGTAATTTTTTTCCGCACCACGGGCAAAACGTCACCAGCTGATAACTTCCTCCATTTCTATACAAAATTCCATACTCCCTAAATTTCGGAAAAAACTCCAAACTCAAATCACCCGAAAGCACATGACTTTTCATACTCTCACAACAGTGCTGAAAATTCTTTATCATTTTATAACCCCTTAAGAAGTCGCCCAGCAACGGCAGGCTTGTGCATTTCACCACTTATAGGATTCATTGAGCCCAAATGGCCTCCATATCGGTTGTAAACCTCAATATCACCGTGAGTATGGTCCCATTGGTAATATTGTTTATTTTTGCCCGCCTCTCCATTGGTACGAATATTATTTCGATAATTATTCATACCATTCCAAATGGGGCTTTCACTGGGGGATTCAAAAAATTTGCTAACACGGGATGTAGATGGTAATTTCGGAGTTGTCATCCGACCTGCACCACCTATTCCGCCACCATTGCCATCAAGCGGCATCAGGTCCAAAGGATCACGGATTCTTCTGACCAGTCCGTCCGGATCAACATAAGACAGCGGGTCAGCATCCACATACAAGAACCGATTCCATCCTCCCTCCAGCCCAATCGGATCGGCCTGTATATATCGTGCTAGTGCAGGCCCCTGTGCTACTAAACCCAGAAAACCAACAAGCAATATGCATTTAAACCATTTCATTACCATTCCCCCTTTGCTAATTTTGAAATTTTGCATTTGCGCCGTATCCAGTTTTGGCAGAAATTTCCAATGGCCGCCAACCCAGCCCATAAGCCCGATCATAAATTGACTCGAGTTGATCATTCAGCATCAGGAGCCTCGGCCGCTCGTTAATCGGAGTGTCGTTGGCTATAGGATACTTTTTCACAAACTCCTGTCTTCGAATTTCCTGGGTCGCCGCGAACAGATTCAGAAGCGCGCAAATGTCATTGGGACTGTATTTCAACAAAAATTGAGCCAGCGCGGCATGCCGATACGGTTGATCCTGCTTTTCATAGAACGCCATGAGTGTTTCTGCCATGGCGACAATGGCCTCTTTCTTAGACATGGGCCGCAGGTAAATCCCCGATTTCAAAGCGATATCGGGGAACCTCTCAAAACCCATCCGGTCCCTTGTTGATCGAGAACGCGTGCTCCATCCTTTGCCATGATCACTCCCCGTAGCGCCCTGAAGTTCGACCTGTTCGCTGAGGCCTCGCGCCAACACAAGA
>NZ_BQXI01000075.1:0-1825 GCF_030158955.1 Acidovorax sp. SUPP1855
AGTGCCAGAACAAGCGCAACCAGCGGATCGCAAAGAAACGAGCCAAGGTGGAGCACGTGTTCGCCGGTATCCGCCACCTGGGGGGCAAGTTCGTGCGCACCATCGGACAGGCGCGCGCCACGGTGGGCATGACGATGATGGCCGCCTGCGACAACATGAAGCGACTGGCCTGGTTCCTGCATCGGGGCGTGGATGCTTTCTTCAAGCCCGCCACTGGCAAGGCACAGGTGCGCCTGCAAACGGCAAAAGCCTGAGCCACCGGGCCTGCAAGGCCCCTCATGCACCAGGCTCACACCGCCGAAGGGCCTCATCACGCTCAAACGGCTGCTGGCGCCCACTCGTCCCTGTTCGGATTCGTCAAACATGGGGTTGTGAGAGGCTCCCATAAGGCCACCGAATGGCTGGAATCAGGGTTTTGAGAGGTTCCCTATCGGCGGCTCAGGCGTTCTTGCTCAGAAAGAGAGCGGTTGGGTTTTGAGAGGTTCCTATCTTAGATTTCAGGCCCAACCAAGGACGTCCAAATACTGGTTCACGAAATCAAACCTCGTCGTAGTCATTGCCTCGAGATCGGGCACGAAACCTTGCGGGAATGGCAGCAGATCCATGCCTCTGGCTTGCGCAATGGATCGCACGCTCAATTCGGCTTTAGCCGCGCTTCCCCGCACATCGGGCATCGCATGCGCGAGCCACCAATGCAGTTCACCCATTACCTGCAATGCTTGGCCGTCTTCGATGTCCGGATCGAGCGCAAGGCTGTAGAGGGATTCGGCGTGCTCCATGATGCGCGGCACGTCCGCCGCCTGAGTGTGTAAAATATGAAACGGTTCGCCCAATTGCTCCTGACCCCTCGAACGAAGTCCCGTATAAATTTCGTCATCTCGGTCGGCCGTAACATCCGCGCTGATTACGAGAGTCGTCAGGGATATGGGCTCACCATTGATTTCGTCCTCGATTTGAAAATTCATTGACGGCGGCAAGCCATAAAGATTTCTCCTCATATTTCCGTCTGTACGATTGGCATATCGTTCCCGGATGTAATCATATCGGCCACCTACACCGGTGACACGGGGCAAGTTGTACCTTGGGTCGCGCTTGTTGGAGCCGAAGGTGCCGCTGGAACTGCCTGCCGCTTTACCTCGCCAGTCGCTGACATGATTCCAGAGTTGATCGAGCGAGGTAATCTTCCCGTTCGCAATTTGTGACCCAGCCTTTCGCGTGGCATTCCAAAATGATCGGCCATATGACTGTTGCTTCGACGAGTTTTCGTCGTTGTAGCGGGAATCAGGCCAACGCGCCACCCCGACCAGCGACTGTTGCTGCCGCGTCAGATTGCTATTCGTATCTGGGCCAGGCAATCCCGTTCGATTGGTACCGTGCAGTTTCTTTTTCCGCTTCAGCACTTGAGAGTTCTGAATTTCACCAAAACCCTGACGAGGCGCTGTATTTGAACTGACCGAAGTGCGTGTTGAAAATTCGTGTGAGGGGGTATTATTTGCACTAGACGAAGTCGAGGACTTTCCAGCCTGCGATTCAGCATAATGACTATTGCGATGCCGAGAAACACTGCCCGAGGTCGAAATACATCCGCCCATTAAAATATCTCCACAATAGTAATTCCACCATATTAATTGACAAGGAGAATTTCCAAATAGCAGATGCGAACTTGCGATGCAAAAAACGAAAATCTCTTTCGCATCAGGGAACCTCTCAAAACTTCCGAATTTGCAAGGCTTGAACGCCGTAACTCGTGATTTGTAAGCGCGCCAAGTGGCTGAGACAGGGGTTTTGAGAGGTTCCCTGCAGGCGGGACGACACCAGCCGGTCG
>NZ_BQXI01000076.1:0-1712 GCF_030158955.1 Acidovorax sp. SUPP1855
CCCATGACACGCCGAGTCACCATCCAGACGCCCCTGGGCGAGCAGTTGCAGTTTCGCCAGCTGCAGGGCAAAGAAGCGCTCTCCGAGTTGTTCTCCTTGGACGTGGACCTGCTGAGCGAGAGCAAATCCATTGACCCCAATGCCCTGCTGGGCAAGAGCGCCACCATCGTGGTGGAGACCGAAGGGGGCGGCACACGCTACCTGGACGGCATCGTCACCCGCTTCGGGCTGCAGGGCCAGGACCACCGCTTCTACACCTACAAGGCCCGCCTGAGCCCCTGGCTGTGGCTGGCCACGCGGCAAAGCGACTTCAAGATCTTCCAGAACAAGACCGTGCCCGACATCATCGAAGAGGTGCTCGGCAAATACGGCTACCCGCTGCAGCGCAAGCTCACCCAGAGCTACCGCACCTGGGACTACTGCGTGCAGTACAACGAGACCGACTGCGCCTTCGTCTCGCGCCTGATGGAGCACGAGGGCATCTACTACTTCCACGAGCACAGCGCCGGCCAGCACGTGCTCACCCTGGCCGACGACATCGTCGCCTCGCACAGCCCGCTCGCGGGCGCGGCCGTCATCCCGTTCTACCCGCCCGAGAAGGCGGCCGTCGCCGACAAGGAGAACATCCACGCCTGGCAATTGGCGCAGGAGATCAAGCCCGGGCGGCACTACAACGACGACTACGACTTCAAGAAACCCAAGGCCGACCTGTCCAACATGCGCCAGACCCCGCCGGGGCATGCGCACGACAGCCACGAGATCTACGAGTGGCCGGGCGGGTACACCGAGTTCGGTGATGGCGAGAACTACGCCCGCTCTCGGCTGCAATCGAGTCTGACCGGGCACAGCACCGTGCGGGGCGAGTCGCGCCACCGGGCACTGGCGCCCGGCTACACCTTCACCCTGGAGAACCACCCGCGCGAGGACCAGAACCAGCAGTACCTGCTGACCGGGCTGGAGTACCACTTCAAGGAAAACCCCCAGGTCAGCGCCGTGGCGCCGGGCACCAAGGGCACGCCGCAGGAGGAGGGCTCGTTCCAGAAGTTCACCCTGCAGGCCCAGCCCACCAGCCTGCCCTACACGCCTGCGCGCACCACCCCGAAGCCCAAGACCACCGGCCCGCAGACCGCGGTGGTGGTGGGCCCGCCGGGCGAGGAGATCTGGACCGACCAGTACGGCCGCGTGAAGGTGCAGTTCCACTGGGACCGCATCGGGGCCATGGACGAGAACTCCAGCTGCTGGGTGCGGGTGTCGCACCCGTGGGCGGGGCTGAACTACGGCAGCATCCACATCCCGCGCATCGGGCAGGAAGTCATCGTGGACTTTTTGAACGGCGATCCGGACTACCCCATCATCACCGGGCGGGTGTACAACGGCATCCAGATGCCGCCGTGGAAGCTGCCGGACAACAAGACGCAGTCGGGCACGCTCACGAACTGGAGCAAGGGCGGGGGCGGGGCGAGCATGCTGCGCTTTGAGGACAAGAAGGGCATCGAGCACCTGGAGCTGTCCAACACCTACGGCAACACGTACCTGAACATGGGGTACCTGATGCACCAGGGCAGCGGCTCGCAGCGCGGGTACGGGTTCGAGCTGCGCACGGACCTGTGGGGGTCGATCCGGGCGGACAAGGGCCTGCTGATCACCACGTATCCGCAGGACTTCACCTCCAAGGTGGCGAGCAACAACCCGGATGGGTTCGATCAGCTGGG
>NZ_BQXI01000077.1:0-1524 GCF_030158955.1 Acidovorax sp. SUPP1855
GGCCTGCAAGGCCCCTCATGCACCCAGGCGCAGACCGCTGCTGGGCCTCATCACGCTCAAACGGCTGCTGGCGCCCACTCATTCCTGTTCGGATTCGTCAAACATGGGGTTGTGAGAGGCTCCCATAGTCCTCAGGCTTTGACTCATCGTTCTTGAAGTCGCCTTTTTCGAAGCGCAGCCACCAGTGGCCGTCCTCCGCCTGAAAAAGGTTGCTGATGAGATCACTCTGCTGACCCGGGGCAATGTACTTTGTGATGGTCAGAGTGCGGTGGCGCAAAGGGTTGAAGAGACTGAGCCCGAGAATGAGGGCGTCGCGCTTGAATAGGGCCTGATGAACAGACCCAGGCACGGCCGCGGCAGCCGCTAAGTCAAGCTTCTGAATAGCCCGTTTGAATGGAGCCAGTATGTCTTTCAGCGCGAACAACGGCTGCAGAAGCTCTTTGGGATCGCGAGATTTCTTTCCGGCAGAGGCGGCCTGCCACGATTTGCAAACGGCCACCGTTTGCTGGCAAAGCGTGTGCCACGGACGATTCTTTGCAAACTGCGCGACCCGCTCTTCGAAAACTTCAGGTTGCTGCCAAAGGTATCCCTCAATCTCCCGGCAAACACCAACAATGATTCCTGCTGCGTTTCCGTGTCCGTTGTGAAGAAGATTTCCAGAACGGGCCTTGACGAACTCCATGTAAGCAGCCACAAACTCCGGTATAGCCAAAGACGCGAGAGTTCCCACGTCCTCAAGTTTCAAACCTAAGCCACTCGTCGCGCGATTTCCGGTGGTCGGCTTTGTCAGAAATCCAAAATAGCCCCGAAGAAAGAGCAACGTGCGCAGTGCACTCGACGCGACCATATTGGGTGCAGCACACACAAGCAGTTCATCCCTCACGCCGATGCCAGCTTTCTCAGCTGGCAGAACCCGCCAAGCAGCTCGCTTTGAACGTTTCAGTCCGATGGGGTGCATCTGAGTCTTGTAGGCCATAAACGCCCACCACTCGAACAACAACTGCGCACTGAAGTCTGAGGTCGCGACGTAATATGGGTCCTTTCGGGCCTCGCGCGCTCGTACTTCGTAACGGTCGGCGAGCGCTTGCGCCGCCTTCGGCTCATGTTCCTTCTGAAAAACGATCTTCTTCTCGAGGAAGCCAGTGGGCACTCCTAGATAGATCTCCAGTCGCCGGACGGCGGGAATCGCCTTAAAGATTGGCATTACTCCCTCATGCCATCCCGTCAAAGACTTGATGTCCAAGTAGATAGCCTTTGCAATTTCCTTAAGGCTCTTCCCGGATTCAGCAATCGCCAAGCGGAGCTCCTTGTGAAAGGTGGAGTGCCCAGCCATGTTCTTTAAAGTGGCTTCACGCACGTGCTTGTCTATGGTGCGCTTCCACGAGCGAAGGATGCTCAGTGGGCTTCCCCCGGTTTCCCGGACACATCGAATGACATGATGTGTTTAGGAGGCAAACATGCCAAGGACGAGAAGAGCATTTACGGACGAGTTCAAACGGGAAGCGGTGAAGCTGGTGAAGCAAC
>NZ_BQXI01000078.1:0-1404 GCF_030158955.1 Acidovorax sp. SUPP1855
TTGTGTTGGCGCGAGGCCTCAGCGAACAGGTCGAACTTCAGGGCGCTACGGGGAGTGATCATGGCAAAGGATGGAGCACGCGTTCTCGATCAACAAGGGACCGGATGGGTTTTGAGAGGTTCCCTATTGGGGGGGACGGAAATTTATGAGCTTTACAAGCTACATGTCCTGTCCAGTCAAGGTGCGGTTCGCGCTACTGGAAAATTGGAATTGACTGCAAAGAGTTTGAAGCTTCGTAGCGCGGGCATTATTATTTTGGATTGCCCGAGATATCGGTGCGGATACCCAGGCATGGAGGCCGATGCAGGAAAAGAAGTGACAGCTTATTTAACGGATGGACGCATATTGGCCGTCCAGATTGATGGCACGCACCGAGACACCTTGGCACTGGTCAATGGCCAAAAGAAGAACAGAATCATGTGGTATGTCATTCAGCTCATCTTCGGTATTTCAATATTTATTCTTACCTACAAGGGTCGCTCACGATGAGTTGGGCGTTCTGTCTGAGCAGCGAAACCATCTTCCGAACGCTATGAGCACACTGTCGCACAGAACAGGATCCGCTCATAAGTGAGCATATAAACGCGTCTAGCACCAAGTATTTTTTAAATATTGGCGAAGAGGTTCGAAGCGTATGTTCAGCCGAATTTAAACGAAGGCACTCATCTGGATTTTTTGGTGCCGTAAAGTGATGGCCTGGGTATTCAAGGCAGACTCAGCAGACTTTAAAAAGCCAGGGCTTCCATTTGTTATAATTGAATGTTATTTACTACAGAACCCAGAATACTTTTTTATGCACTAAATGACTACAAGGTCGGCAAAGTGGCGCAGAAAATTCGCGAAAAGTCCTAACAGCAGCCTGAAATTATCCAGGCCTATGCTATGCAATGATTTTTTTAATATCGATTTCTGACGGAAAAAATTTAGCAAAATCGTGAGTTACTGTGAGCCAATTACTGACTAGTTCCGGTCTCATCGCTGGCGCTACGGGACAAATGAAAGCTGCACAGATACAGGCCCAGCAAAAGGCAGGGCAGGAAAAGAAAAATGAAGGGCAAGAAGGCCGCTGTACATACCATTCCAGCCAATCCACCACCCATCGGCCAGAGCAGGGACGTTCGCTCTTCCCTCAGCCAGGCGAGGTTCATCACGATAAGCGCCAACCAAGCGAAGGCAGCTGCAATTCCAAGGTAGAACCCCGTTCCCCTGACTGCCGAAGCGGGATCGGCGATCACGGCAACCATCGATGAGCCCACGATCATCGTTAACGACATCAACACGAGAATGACCCGTCCTGGAATAGGTTGACACCTATGCGGGACTGAACCCTAGCCGTAATTGGCTTGCAAGAGACGCCCGGTGCACCGCATCGGGCGTTTTGTATTCTAGGGACAGGTGGGGCCG
>NZ_BQXI01000079.1:0-1252 GCF_030158955.1 Acidovorax sp. SUPP1855
TGGGCTTCCCCCGGTTTCCCGGACACATCGAATGACATGATGTGTTTAGGAGGCAAACATGCCAAGGACGAGAAGAGCATTTACGGACGAGTTCAAACGGGAAGCGGTGAAGCTGGTGAAGCAACCTGGGGCGAGGGTCACGCACATTGCGAGGGACCTTGGTATCGAGCAAAGCGTGCTGCGTCGATGGGTCAGCCAGGAGCATGGCGGTGTCATGGACATGCGGGCGAACAAGCCTTTGCGCAGCGAATCGGCATCTGAAGTCGAGCGCCTTCAGCGGGAGTTGCGGCGGGTGACCACGGAGCGCGACATCCTAAAAAAAGCGCTCGGCTACTTTGCAAGGGACCCGCAGTGAAGTACGCCTTTATCGTTCGTCATCAAGACGTGTGGCCCACGCGGGCCATGTGTCGGGCCATGAACGTTTCGGCCAGCGGGTTCTACGAATGGTTCGGCAGGGCCGCCAGCGCACACAGCCAAGCCGATGCAAGGCTTACGCGCAGCATTCGAGAGAGCTTTGAGCTCAGCGACCGCACCTACGGCAGCCCACGTGTGTGGCACGACTTGAAGGCGGCAGGCGAGCACTGCGGCCTCAACCGCGTGGCCCGCCTGATGAAGCTGGCCAAGCTGCAAGCCAGGCGCAAGCGCAGAAAGCTTCCGGGGGACACTGCCAGCAGGCTGGAGAACCACATCGCGCCAAACCATCTGCAGCGCGAGTTCGAGGCGTCGCAGCCCAACCAGAAGTGGGTCGCGGACTTCACCTACATCTGGACGGCAGAGGGTTGGCTCTATGCCGCGGCGGTGATGGACCTGTATTCGCGCCGCATCGTGGGTTGGTCCATGAGCGACACCATGCAGGCCAGAATGGTCAGTGATGCGCTGCTGATGGCGTTGTGGCGTCGGGGAAAACCGGCTGCGTTGATGCACCACTCGGACCAAGGCAGTCAGTACACCAGTGAAGAGTTCCAGCAGTTGCTGAAGAGCCAGAACATCACCTGCAGCATGAGCCGGCGTGGTGAATGCTGGGACAACGCCGCCATGGAAAGCTTCTTCTCGACGTTGAAGACGGAGCGCTGCGCGCGCACTGTCTACCAAACGAGGGAGCAGGCCAGAGCCGATGTATTCGACTATATCGAGCGGTTCTACAACCCGTTCAGAAAACACTCCAAATTGGACTACCTCAGCCCGGTTCAATTCGAAGAGCGGCAGCGCTTAATGGGCTAGGCAAACCGTCCGGGAAACCGGGGGAAGCCCA
>NZ_BQXI01000080.1:0-1178 GCF_030158955.1 Acidovorax sp. SUPP1855
GCGCTACGGCATCCAGGGTGCCTCGACCGTGCTGGTTTGGTTGCGCAAGCATGGCCGCCAGGACTGGAAGGCTGCATCATCGTGCTCCAAAGGACCCGGCCCCATGCAAGAGCCATTCAAGCCGCTGACACCCGAGCAGCGCATCAAGGAACTGGAAGTGCAACTGAAGCAGGCGCAGGAGAAAGCGCAGTTCTTCGAGGCGGTGGTCCATGTGCTCAAGCGCGACCATGGGGTAACCGTCACAAAAAAGCCTGCCGGCAAGTCCTCCAAGAAAAGCTCGTCCAAGGGCTGAACGTTGTGAGGGCTTGCCGGTACATGGGCATCAGCCGGCAGGCGCACTACAAGGCCCTGGCCTGCCAGCGGCTGCGCGATGAACAACAGGCCAGCGTGGTGGCCATGGTCGATGAGAAGCGGCGGCACCAGCCGCGCATCGGCACACGCAAGCTGCACTTCATCCTGAAGGCGCCGCTGCAGCACGCAGGCATCAAGCTCGGTCGCGATGCCTTGTTTGACATCCTGCGTCACGAACGGATGCTGGTCTTGCCGAAGCGGGCGTACCACAAGACCACCAACAGCCACCATCACTTCAGGCGCCATCCCAACCTGCTCAAAGAAGCAGCGACCAAGGTGGTGCCCAGCGGCTGCGAACAACTGTGGGTGGCCGACATCACCTACCTGTCCACCAAAGAAAAGCCGGCCTACCTGAGCCTCGTAACGGATGCCTATTCCCGCAAGATCGTGGGTTGGCACGTACATGAAGGGCTGCAGACTGCCCAGGTCAGTCAGGCGCTGAAAATGGCCCTGCGCTACAGGCAAACCAGCCAGCAACTGGTGCACCACTCCGATCGGGGCATCCAGTACTGTTCGGCGGAGTACCAGCGCATCCATGCCCGCCATGCGATCACCTGCTCGATGACCGATGGCTACGACTGCTACCAGAATGCCCTGGCAGAACGGGTCAACGGCATCCTGAAGATGGAATTCCTGCTGCACCGCCCCGCAAACATCCAGCAGGCCAGGACCATGGTGAGCGAGTCAGTGCGCCTGTACAACGAGCAGCGGCCCCACCTGTCCCTAGAATACAAAACGCCCGATGCGGTGCACCGGGCGTCTCTTGCAAGCCAATTACGGCTAGGGTTCAGTCCCGCATAGGTGTCAACCTATTCCAGGACGGGTCA
>NZ_BQXI01000081.1:0-1148 GCF_030158955.1 Acidovorax sp. SUPP1855
CCGGGCCTGCAAGGCCCCTCATGCACCCAGGCGCAGACCGCTGCTGGGCCTCATCACGCTCAAACGGCTACTGGCGCCCACTCATTCCTGTTCGGATTCGTCAAACATGGGGTTGTGAGAGGCTCCCGTTCGGGTGCGGGGCACTGTATCGGCTCACTTGGCCATTCAGCGACGCGATCAGTCTCGCTCTGGCGTTGAGCTTGATGTAGGTCTGCGCGCTGACCGGTCTGCTCAGCAGGAACGTGATGCTGCTGGCCGCTTTTCTAAGACATTGCAACCTGCGTCTTTGACAGCTGTTGTTGTCGAGACTCGCCAGCAGCGCCGCAATGCCGCTCGTCTGGCTGCAAAACGGGGTGTGGCTTGAGTCCCCTGCCCCTTCATGCATCAGCAGCTTCTGCGGCTGTTCTGGTGGCTCTGTGGGGCAATCCTGCCTCACTGGAGCCGTTCTCGCCCTTTGTGGCATCAAGTCGAGCTGAACAGGGGTTGGCCCCCCTGTTCAGCTCTAACCAAAACCCAGTTGATAAGGAACTGAAATCATGGCTGAGGCTGAGTCTAAGGTAGGTGCGTTTGAACTAGCTCAGAGGGCGGTCGATCAGGCCTATGCGGCCTACGACCTGTGCCTTGAGCTAGAAGTCTTGCTCGATGCCCTAGGGGAGCCGAACGCCCCCCCCAAATGGGTCTTCTCGCTGCACCGAATGGCTGAAAGGGCGGCTACGGCCGCCGATGTGGCTCACACGGCTGCGCTCCGTGTCAGATCACAGCTTGAGTCGCCGGCGGTCGCATGAGCCGGTTCACTGATGAGGCATACCGCAGCTGGCTTGCTCAGAATGGCTCTCAGAGCCCCTGTCGTCGACCTGTTCCGCCGAAACCCGCCATTGCGGCCCAGGCCGATGTAACAGGGGGCATGGGGGGTGTGCCCCCCATGGTGACTGCTGCATCAACCCCTGCGCCGCGATATTCGCGCCCCTCTGCCTCTGCAAATGACGACTCATATTCGCGTCCTGATAAACGGGCTGACTCGATGACCCGTCCTGGAATAGGTTGACACCTATGCGGGACTGAACCCTAGCCGTAATTGGCTTGCAAGAGACGCCCGGTGCACCGCATCGGGCGTTTTGTATTCTAGGGACAGGTGGGGCCGCTGCTCG
>NZ_BQXI01000082.1:0-1138 GCF_030158955.1 Acidovorax sp. SUPP1855
ATATCGAGCGGTTCTACAACCCGTTCAGAAAACACTCCAAATTGGACTACCTCAGCCCGGTTCAATTCGAAGAGCGGCAGCGCTTAATGGGCTAGGCAAACCGTCCGGGAAACCGGGGGAAGCCCAGAGTCATCTGAGCAGCTGATCACATGGCCTGCAAGTTACTGTACTTACTCTAAGTGCAATTTCATTGCAGCAGATAGAAATGGCGGATTGTTCACTTATCGCGAGCGGCTGTACTGATTTTTCGCGGCCCGCTTCACCGGTTCCCCGCCGGGCTGCAGGGGCGGGATGCCGCCAGGCTGCGGCCCTGCAGCGCAAAAGGCACAATCGCCCGTCCCACCGGGCCGCTCGCGCCCGGTCCCGTTGGAGCATGGAATGAGCAGCATCGACCTCGCAAGAATCAACGCCGAACTCGGCAAGGACGCCCAGGGCCTCGTGGATTGGGCCGTGGGCCTGGGCCGGCCCACCATCGTCACCACCAATTTCCGGCCGTTCGAGGCCGTCATCCTGCACATGGTCACGCGGGCCCGGCCCGACGTGCCGGTGGTTTGGATGGACAACGGCTACAACACCGAGGCCACTTACCAGTTCGCCGACGAGGTGACCCGGCAGCTCGGCCTGAACCTGTCGATCTATCTGCCGCGCCGCTCGCGCGCCCACCGCGAGGCCGTCGAAGGCCCGGTGCCCGCGCTCGACGATCCGCGGCATGCCGCCTTCACCGAAGAGGTCAAGCTCGAGCCCTTCGCCCGCGCGCTGCGCGAGACCGCGCCGCAGGTGTGGTTCACCGCGCTGCGCGCCACCGACACGGCCGTGCGCGCGCAGATGGACCCGGTGAGCATCAACCCCGACGGCCTGCTCAAGGTCGCACCGCTGCTGCACTGGTCGTCCAAGGACCTGTACGAATACCTCGTGGCCCACCAACTGCCCAACAACTTCGACTACGTGGACCCGACGAAGGGCGAGGACAACCGCGAATGCGGGCTGCATCTGGCGCACTGAGCGCATGGGCCTGACCCGTCCTGGAATAGGTTGACACCTATGCGGGACTGAACCCTAGCCGTAATTGGCTTGCAAGAGACGCCCGGTGCACCGCATCGGGCGTTTTGTATTCTAGGGACAGGTGGGGCCGCTGCTC
>NZ_BQXI01000083.1:0-1133 GCF_030158955.1 Acidovorax sp. SUPP1855
ACGACGCCGGCGCCGACGGTGCGACCGCCTTCACGGATGGCGAAGCGCAGGCCTTCTTCCATGGCGATGGGGTTGATCAGCTTGACGGTGATCGACACGTTGTCGCCGGGCATGACCATTTCCTTGTCGGCTGGCAGCTCGATGGCGCCAGTCACGTCGGTCGTGCGGAAGTAGAACTGAGGACGGTAGTTGTTGAAGAAAGGCGTGTGACGGCCACCTTCGTCCTTGGACAGCACGTACACCTCGGCGGTGAAGTGCGTGTGCGGCTTGATGGAGTTGGGCTTGCACAGCACTTGGCCGCGTTCCACGTCTTCGCGCTTGGTACCGCGCAGCAGCAGGCCGACGTTGTCGCCAGCCTGGCCTTGGTCCAGCAGCTTGCGGAACATTTCCACGCCCGTGCAGGTGGTCTTTTGCGTGTCGCGGATACCGACGATTTCGATTTCTTCGCCGACCTTGATGATGCCGCGCTCGATACGGCCCGTCACCACGGTGCCGCGACCGGAGATCGAGAACACGTCTTCCACGGGCATCAGGAATGCGCCGTCCACAGCGCGCTCGGGCGTGGGGATGTACGAGTCCAGGGCTTCGGCCAGCTTCATGATGGCTTCTTCACCCAAGGCGCCCTTGTCGCCTTCCAGGGCGAGCTTGGCGGAACCGCGGATGATGGGGGTGTCGTCGCCTGGGAAGTTGTACTTGTCCAGGAGTTCGCGCACTTCCATTTCGACGAGTTCGAGCAGCTCTTCGTCGTCGACCATGTCGCACTTGTTCAGGAACACGATGATGTAAGGCACGCCCACTTGGCGGGCCAGCAGGATGTGCTCGCGGGTCTGGGGCATGGGGCCGTCAGCGGCCGAGCACACCAGGATGGCGCCGTCCATTTGGGCCGCGCCGGTGATCATGTTCTTCACATAGTCGGCGTGACCGGGGCAGTCCACGTGGGCGTAGTGGCGGTTTGCCGTTTCGTATTCCACGTGGGCGGTGTTGATCGTGATGCCGCGGGCCTTTTCTTCGGGCGCTGCGTCGATCTGGTCGTATGCCTTGGCTTCGCCACCGAACTTGGAGGACAGCACCGTGGCGATGGCCGCCGTCAGAGTCGTCTTGCCATGGTCCACGTGACCGATGGTGCCCACGTT
>NZ_BQXI01000084.1:0-1096 GCF_030158955.1 Acidovorax sp. SUPP1855
CCTGGCGCCAGGTGCCCGCCAAGCAGCGCGCGGCCATCATCAAGCGCTGGAACGATCGGGTGCTGGCCCACCAGGACGACCTGGGCGCCCTGATCTCCATGGAGCAGGGCAAGCCCCTGGCCGAGGGCAAGGGCGAGGTGGCCTACGCCGCCAGCTACATCGAATGGTTCGGCGAACAGGCCACGCGCATGAACGGCGAGGTCATCCCCGCCCCCGTGCCCGGCCGGCGCATGTTCGCCCTGAAGGAGCCCGTGGGCGTGGTGGCCGCCATCACCCCGTGGAACTTTCCCGCCGCGATGATCGCCCGCAAGATCGCCCCGGCCCTGGCCGCCGGCTGCACGGTGGTCTGCAAGCCCGCCGAAGACACGCCCCTCACGTCGCTCGCCCTGGTGCTGCTGGCCCACGAGGCCGGGGTGCCGCCCGGCGTGCTGAACATCGTCACCGCCTCGCGCGAGAAGACGCCCGAGGTGGTGGACGTGTGGCTGGACGATGCGCGCGTGCGCAAGATCACCTTCACCGGCTCCACGCCCGTGGGCAAGCACCTGGCGCGCCGCAGCGCCGACACCTTGAAGAAACTCTCGCTGGAGCTGGGCGGCAACGCCCCCTTCATCGTGTTCGAGGATGCCGACGTGGACGCGGCCGTGGACGGCTTCATGGCCGCCAAGTTCAGAAACGGCGGCCAGACCTGCGTGTGCCCCAACCGGGTGTTCGTGCACACCAAGGTGCATGCCGAATTCGCGCAAAAGCTCACCGCCCGCGTGGCGGCCTTGAAGGTGGGGCCGGCGAGCGACCCGGCCTCGCAGATCGGGCCGATGATCAACGCCCGGGCGGTGGAGAAGATCGAGCGGCACGTGCAGGACGCGGTGGCCAAGGGCGCCAAGGTGCTCACGGGCGGACAACGCCTGACCGAGCTGGGCGCGACCTACTACGCCCCCACGGTGCTGGAGAACGCCGATGCGACCATGGCCTGCGCGTGCGAGGAGACGTTCGGGCCGGTGGCGCCGCTCACGCGCTTCGACAACGAAGAAGAGGTGATCGCCGCCGCCAACGACACGCCGTTCGGGCTGGCCGCGTACTTCTACAGCCAGGACGTGCG
>NZ_BQXI01000085.1:0-1034 GCF_030158955.1 Acidovorax sp. SUPP1855
ACCTGCGTGGTGTTGGCCGTGCCGCCCAAATCCGGCGTCTTCGGCCCGGTCTTGATGACCTCCTCGATCGCCGCCACGATGGCATCGTGCGCCTGCCGCCCTGCGCCCTGGCCTTGCGTCAAGAAGTCCAGCATCAGCGCGCCCGACCAGATCATGGCAATGGGATTGGCGATGTTTTGGCCGTAGATGTCCGGCGCCGATCCGTGCACGGGCTCGAACAGGCTGGGGAAGGTGCGCTCGGGGTTCAGGTTGGCCGAAGGCGCCAGGCCGATGGTGCCGGTGGTGGCGGGCCCCAGGTCGCTGAGGATGTCGCCGAACAGGTTGGTGGCGGCCACCACGTCGAAGCGCCCGGGCTGCAGCACGAAGCGCGCGGTGAGGATGTCGATGTGCTGCTTGTCCAGGGTGACCTCGGGGTAGGCCTTGGCGATGTCGTCGGCGCGGGCGTCCCACCAGGGCATGCTGATGGCGATGCCGTTGCTCTTGGTGGCGAGGGTCACGTGCTTTTTGGCGCGGCTTTGCGCCAGGTCGAAGGCGAACTTCAAGAGGCGGTTGGCGCCGTGGCGCGAATAGACCGACTCCTGGATGACGATCTCGCGGTCGGTGCCCTCGTACATGATGCCGCCCAGTGACGTGTATTCGCCCTCGGTGTTCTCGCGCACGACGAAGTAGTCGATGTCGCCGGGCTTCCTGCCGGCCAGGGGGCATGGCACGCCTTCAAAGAGGCGCACGGGGCGCAGGTTGATGTACTGGTCGAACTCGCGGCGGAACTTGAGCAGCGAGCCCCACAGGGACACGTGGTCGGGCACGGTGGCGGGCCAGCCGACGGCGCCGAAGAAGATGGCGTCCACGCCGGCGAGCTGGGCCTTCCAGTCGTCGGGCATCATTTTTCCGTGGGCGGCGTAGTAGTCGCAGCTGGCCCAGTCGATGGTGCGGCATTCCAGCTCGAAGCCGAAGCGTTCGGCCGCGGTCTGGATGGCCCGCAGGCCTTCGGGCATGACTTCCTTGCCGATGCCGTCGCCGGGGATCACGGCGAT
>NZ_BQXI01000086.1:0-1028 GCF_030158955.1 Acidovorax sp. SUPP1855
GGTGCGATGCTCCAGTCGGTCGGCGCCACTGCGTCGATCAATGGCTCTTTCTCCTGCGGCTTCAGGGTCACGAAGTCCGCATCGTCCAAGCCAGTGAACGCGTAGGGCTTGTTGACGCCGGCCATGGAAACGCCATCGTCGAACACATACGGCTTTTCGCTGTTCAACTCCATCGAGTCGGAGGCCATGGCATCCTTGTTCGCTGGCGTCGCCGCGGAGGCTGACAGTTGGGTTTCAATCGCTGAAAGATCCCACGTCGTGCCATCGGCGAACTGGAACCGCTGCACCGAACTATAGGGCGCGCCGGGATCGTCGCCATAGAAGAACCCCTGGATGGTCACCTTGTCGGCCGTGCCGTTGATCGACACCTCCAGCGAATAACCGCCGCGCACGGTGTCGTGGACCTGGCGCAGCCCCAGGTCCGATGCTGTCACGCCGTCCTTGAACTGCAGCACGCCGGGTTGGCCGTCGCGAACACCGCTCTTGAACGCAATGGTGTCCTGGCCGTCGCCCCGGCCGAAGCGGTAGGTGTTGGAGCCCGTGCCGCCCTCCAGCCAGTCCCGGCCTGCGCCGCCGTCCAGCGTGTCGTCGCCCGCATCGCCATAGAGGCCATCGTCGCCATCGCCTCCGATCATCGTGTCGTTGCCGTCACCACCCCACAGGTTGTCGTTGCCCGAGCCGCCATTGAGGGTGTCCGCTGCTGCCGTGCCGACGAGGCTGTCATCCGAAGCCGTGCCCGCGAACAACTGGGCCTTGATGCCGGCCATGTCCCACGCCGAGCCGTCGGCGAACTGGAACCGCTGCACCGAACTGTAGGGTGCGTCGGGATCGTCGCCATAGAAGAACCCCTGGATGGTCACCTTGTCGGGCGTGCCGTTGATCGACACCTCCAGCGAATAACCGCCGCGCACGGTGTCATGGACCTGGCGCAGCCCCAGGTCAGCGGCGGTCACGCCGTCCTTGAACTGCAGCACGCCGGGCTGGCCGTCGCGAACACCGCTCTTGAACGCAATGGTGTCCTGGCCGTC
>NZ_BQXI01000087.1:0-911 GCF_030158955.1 Acidovorax sp. SUPP1855
TACCTGATCCACCACCGCCAGCTTAAAGGCCAGTGTGTAGTCCTTCTGCGTTCTCTTAACCCATTGATCCACTTGACTTTCCTTTCTGATGAACAGAAAGGTGTCAACCTCATTCAGGACGGGTCACGAATATCTCAAAAGATGCGGAAAACTGACCCAGACCCCTTTTTTTAAACTCAGATGAAGATTATTATCTGGGCTGGAGAAATAATGGCATATACATCGTATCTAGTCAGGAGATATAAAAAAATGAGATCAATATCCCGACAGATAAATGCACTTAGACGATTTTTCGGCGTTCACCCGCTGAATCGCACGGTGTGGACTGTAGGTGCATCCAGCTAGCTGTGTCAATCGTCGAACCGCCGGCTTTGTGTCAAGACGATTCTTTTCTGAATTCAAACTTACTCGATGTGGGGTGGTTGATCATTCCAGCTTCAAGACCGGGTTGGCCGGCGGTACGGGCAAAACCCAGCGGTCGGGCTCGGCCAGCACGACGGCAGCGAGCCGCCCGACGCTGGCGCCGCCTCGGCCCATGACCTGGTAGCGCAGGATGTTCACGCGGCCCTTGCCCTGGCCCGAGGTCATGCGGTGCCAGCCGGCCTTGATGACCTCGCGCTGCACCTGCAGGCCCGTTGCGTCGGCGTGGGCGGCGTGCGCGCAGACGTTTCTGGGGTCACGCCAAAGAGCGGACGCACGAAGCCGGGCTCGGGTCGCGCCGGCGGCGTTACCGTGGATGGAGCCGTGGTGGGTGCTGGCGTTGGCGACGACGCCGGCGCGGGCGCCCTCGTTGTTGATGCAGCCTTGGGTTTGGGCACGGACTGTTCCGGTGTCGGCGCTGCAGGTGCTTTCTTGCCGTTCGGCGTTGGCGCATTCTTGGGCGCCACCAGGGGTGGCCTGGATGGCGCTGC
>NZ_BQXI01000088.1:0-881 GCF_030158955.1 Acidovorax sp. SUPP1855
GTTATGTACCTGATCCAGCGCGGAGGGGTCGGCGCAATATTTCTATCTTTTTATATTCTAAAAATAATCAAATTTGATTATTTTTCACCCTCAAAAGAGGTGCTTGAGAATATACATCGTATCTAGTTAAGTACCGGGGCAGGCATCGTCGCCATGACCCTGACACCCGCGCTGAGCTTGCTCAAAGGTTCCGGGCCATGTACCGCAACCTGGGCCTCGATCTGCCCGGCTGCGCGCAGCTTCTTCACGTCACCGAACGGACTTTGCATAACTGGCAGTCCGGCAAGCACGACATCCCCTTTGCCGCCTACAAGCTGCTGCGCCTGCTTAACCGCATGGAGCTGCCCGGCGAGTCCTGGGCAGGCTGGTGTTTTCATGGCGGCAAGCTGTGGACTCCTGAGGGCCGCTCGTTCGTCGGTGCAGATGGCTCATGGTGGTCATTGCTTGTCCGTCGGGCGGCCATGTTTGATCGTGTTCACAGTGCCAGGGGGACGGATGCTGCGCGGCCGGCTGTGGGGATGCGTAGCGTCCCCGCGGCCGGGGGCGAAGCGTCCAGCCCTCCGGCGCAAGCCGGGGGGCGGCGCGAAGCGCCGGCCCTAGATTTATCAATAGGACATATCTCGACCGTACGGACGAATCCCGCGTCTTTCTATGGCCCTGTTGCTATCAATTTTGAACCTGCCAATGCTCCGGCGTGGTGTCAGTTGCAGGGGGCTCAGCTATGAACCGGGCACAGCGTCGGGGCAATCTGGTTCGGGAACCTCTCAAAACCCATCCGGTCCCTTGTTGATCGAGAACGCGTGCTCCATCCTTTGCCATGATCACTCCCCGTAGCGCCCTGAAGTTCGACCTGTTCGCTGAGGCCTCGCGCCAACACAAGA
>NZ_BQXI01000089.1:0-873 GCF_030158955.1 Acidovorax sp. SUPP1855
ATCTGGTATCCCGCCCGCAAGGCCTGTTCACCGACACCCTGGTGACGGGCCAGGTCTGGCGCGGCCAGATGCGGCGCGTGCGCTGCTGCATCTACAAGCGCTTCGCCGGGCTGGCCGACGACCCGGCGCCGCCCACCGCTCAGATCGAGTCGGTGGCCATCACCCTCATGTCCACCTTCGGCGAGGCAGGCGTGGCCGCGCGCCGCTGCACCGGCCGCGACCTCTACGAGTGGCTCCTGCCTTTCTTCAACCGGGCCGTGCCCTGGGCCAGCACGCCCACCGACCTGATGCGCCAGGCGCCCTACCCTGGCGACAGCGCGCAGGCAGGCGAGGCGCCCCTGTTCGGCTGCGACCTGTCGGACCTGCTCAATCTCTCGCCCCCCAGATCCGACCTCGCCGCCGGCACCTTCGAATTCGACGGCGTACCCGTGAAGGCCTTGGCCCTGCAGAGCATGCGCAGTCAGCCACAGACCGGCCACTTCTCGGCCGAGTTGCAAAGCGGCAACGAGAGCTTCGCACGCCTGGATCGTCTGCCCGCCGGCGCCATGCTCTCCATCTCCCTCACCGTGCAGCCGCAGCACCAGTTGGAGCGCCACATCGAGCGCATCCGGGACGCCTCCCGCGCCAAGTCCGCCGCGGCCATGGAGACGCACCGCGAGTGCGAGCAGGTCCTTGCCCGGATGGTGCAAGGGGACAAGCTCTACCCCATGATGATGACGCTCTACGTGAGCGGACACGACACCGCCGACCTGGAGCAGCAGATCTCCCAGGTCAATGCGCTGCTCGTGCCCTCGGGCCTGCGGTTCATCGATTCCAGGCACGACCTGGTGCCCCTGGACACCTTCATGCGTGGGCTGCCCTTCAACTTCGATC
>NZ_BQXI01000090.1:0-872 GCF_030158955.1 Acidovorax sp. SUPP1855
CCCGGTGGTGTCGAAGCCGACGCCTTTTTCGTCAATGGTGAGCGCCACACTGTCCAGGTAGGGCTTGAGGCGCGTTTGCACGACCAGCGCGCCATAGACGCTTTCGCGCAGTTCTTCGTAGCTTTGGTTGAGCAAGGCGGCCTGCGGGGCGGACAGGGTGGCTGTGTAATGGCGAACCCCGTCGCTGGCCCCTCCACCGCCACTGCCTCCGCCTCCGGCTGATGCACCGCCACCTCCGCTGCCCGAATCCGTGACTTGGGGAATCTGAATGAACTTGGTACCGTTGAAGACTTCCAGCACGTTGAGCTTTCTGAGCAAAGCCAGCCCCTCTTCGCTCAGCATCTCAGCCCTGTATCCCGTCTGGGCATTGGGATTGGGCACCATCATGCCGGCCACCGTGATGTACAGGTCTGCGGTGGTCACGTAGGTCGGGTCGGCTGGCGGCTTGTTGACGGTCACCAGACTGCTCACGCCATCCCATCCCAGCTCATAGCTGGACACGCTGCCAATCAATTTGCCCGAGCTGCCGGCCCAGTCGGCTAGCAGTTCATCCACCAGCGCTATCTGCGCATCCCGCGTGCCCGCTGCCGCGAACCGCCCCACGCTGTCCTGCAGGCCCTGCGCCGCCTCGCCCGGCAGGCTCATGGCCTCGCGCAGATCCCGCACCCAGCCGCTGCCGCCCATCTGGGGCAAGGCGCCCGCCGCCGCCGTCACGGCCGGGTCGTCGGAAAACTCGCGGTAGAAATTATTGGAGGCCAGCAGCAGGCTGCCGGTGACCTCGGCCACACCGCTGACCCCGGTGGTGCCGTTGGTGCGGGTGAAGCTGCCGCTCAAGGGCTGGGTGTTGCCGTTGCCCAGATTCACATTGCTGG
>NZ_BQXI01000091.1:0-838 GCF_030158955.1 Acidovorax sp. SUPP1855
CGCCAAAGAGTTCGACCTCACCACCCGCGCCATGCGCTTCTATGAAGACATGGGCCTCCTCCAACCCCAACGCACCGGACCCGGCGCCCGTACTCGCATCTACACCGCTCGCGATCGCACTCGGTTGATCTGCTTCCTCGAAGCAATTTAGATTAGGGGAAACTCCTTTGCGGCAAAAAGGCTGCTACAATCATGGATTCTTCGGAGGGGTGCCCGAGTGGCTAAAGGGGGCAGACTGTAAATCTGTTGGCTTACGCCTACACTGGTTCGAATCCAGTCCCCTCCACCAAATATGAAGCGGCGCTTAGGCGCAACGCGGAGTCATGAAGCGGCGCTTAGGCGCAACGCGGAGTCATGAAGCGGCGCTTAGGCGCAACGCGGAGTCTGTAAGGCGATGCGGGAGTAGTTCAATGGTAGAACCCTAGCCTTCCAAGCTAATGACGCGGGTTCGATTCCCGTCTCCCGCTCCAGTTTGCAGTTGGTTAGTGGTTGGTCTCGAGAGTGTGTGATCGTCTCGAAATGCCCATGTGGCTCAGTGGTAGAGCACTCCCTTGGTAAGGGAGAGGTCGCGGGTCCGATTCCCGCCATGGGCACCAAATTCAAGGTGTGCGCACATAAAAAATGTGCGGGCGCCTATGTTGTATTGGTGTAATTTTTTTCGGAGTCGAAAAAATGGCAAAAGGTAAGTTCGAACGTACCAAGCCCCACGTAAACGTGGGCACCATCGGTCACGTGGACCATGGCAAGACGACTCTGACGGCGGCCATCGCCACGGTGCTGTCCTCCAAGTTCGGTGGCGAAGCCAAGGCATACGACCAGATCGACGCAGCGCCCGAAG
>NZ_BQXI01000092.1:0-831 GCF_030158955.1 Acidovorax sp. SUPP1855
AGCGCACGGACGCGCGGATGATCGCCCGCGAGACGAGGTAGCGGTCGGCGCGGCCCATGCGGGCGACCTCCTGCTCCTCGCCGCCGGTGATCATCATGATGGCGGCGATCAGCATCTCCCCCAGCAGGTCGCGCCGCTGCGTCCCGTCGTCATCCTGGTCTTCGTCGGGCGAGGCCTCGGTCTGCTTGGCCGCCTGCGCGCCCACCGGACTCTCGTGCGCTTCACCGATCAGAATGTCGATGCCCTCGTCGTCCGGCACGCCGGCGTTGACCCGGGCCTGCTGCTCAGCGGCGTTGTAGGAGGACATGACGTCGGGATCGTCCAGCAGCCGCAGGGCATGCACGAAGGGCGGCAGCGACACGTCCGCTTCGCTGGTGAGCGTGACATGGTGGATGGACAGGCCCATGCCCTTGAAATACGCGAGCAGCAGCTCGAAGGAGCGGCCCGCGTCCACGATCACCAGGCGCGGCTTGTGGATGGCCATGGTCATCATGGCCAGGTAGTTCAGCGTGGCCGACTTGCCCGCGCCCGTAGGGCCCAGCACGAGCATGTGGGCGTTTTTCTTGCGGTCCCGCCGGTTCAGCGGATCGACCCAGAGCGGCTCGCCGCCGCGGTTCCAGAACCACATGCCCGGGTGGGGAGTCCCGCGCGCCCGTCCATACACGGGCAGCAGCGCGGCGGCGTGGGAGGCGAAGGTCAGGCGCGAGCGGCGCAACGCCCGGTTGTCGAAGGCCGGATCGAAGTTGAAGGGCAGCCCACGCATGAAGGTGTCCAGGGGCACCAGGTCGTGCCTGGAATCGATGAACCGCAGGCCCGAGGGCACGAGCAGCG
>NZ_BQXI01000093.1:0-787 GCF_030158955.1 Acidovorax sp. SUPP1855
GGGAACCTCTCAAAACCCATCCGGTCCCTTGTTGATCGAGAACGCGTGCTCCATCCTTTGCCATGATCACTCCCCGTAGCGCCCTGAAGTTCGACCTGTTCGCTGAGGCCTCGCGCCAACACAAGAGAGATGAGGTGGGCGATCCGCTGCAGGTGATCGCGCGGCACATCGACTTCGCAGAACTGGCCCGGCTGGTGGATGCCTTGATCGAACGCGGGGATGGCCGCCGGGGCGGTCGGCCCGCCTACCCCACCGAGGTGATGGTGCGCATCCTGGTGTTGAAGCGGCTGTACAACCTGTCCGATGAGCAGATGGAGTATCAGTTGCTGGACCGGGGGAGCTACCAGCGGTTTTGCCTGTTGCAGGATGCGATGAACGTGCCGGACCGCAACACGATCTGGCGCTTTGGCGAGCGCCTTGGCGTGGGCGGGGCAACGGCCTTGTTCCAGGGGGTGGATGCCCAACTGCAGCGCCACGGCTACATCGCCCGGGGCGGGCAGGCCATCGATGCCACGCTGGTGCCCGCGCCCCGACAGCACATCGGCCAGCAGGAGCGGCGAACGCTGGCACAAGGCGGGCAGCCGGACTGGAGCCAAGCGCGACGCAGGCAAAAGGATGTGGAGGCCACGCACACGAAGAAGCACGGCAAAAGCCACTTCGGCTACAAGCTCAGCGTGAGCGTGGACCTCAAGCACGGCTTCATCCGCCGCCTCGCCACGGGCACGGCCAGCGAGCACGACGGGCACCACTTCGATGAGGTGCTGGACATGCACAACACCGGGCGGGC
>NZ_BQXI01000094.1:0-616 GCF_030158955.1 Acidovorax sp. SUPP1855
ACTTCTTGACGCAAGGCCAGGGCGCAGGGCGGCAGGCGCACGATGCCATCGTGGCGGCGATCGAGGAGGTCATCAAGACCGGGCCGAAGACGCCGGATTTGGGCGGCACGGCCAACACCACGCAGGTAGGCGAGGCCATCGCCGCGTGCATCGCCAGGCGCTAGCCCATCGGCCTCGTCATTCATTTGCTATTGAATTTGTAGCACGATGCCATAGTGTTATTTGCACTGGAGCCCGATTTCATTCAAACCCCCTTCCTTCTTTCTGCCTCCTTCCTGGTCCTTGCCATGCCCCTGACCCTGTCCCTGACTCTCACCCGCCCCGACCTGATCCGCAGCGCCAACTTCATCGCAGGCCAGTGGCACCCCGGCCCCGGCGCGCTGCTGCCCGTGACCGACCCGGCCACCGGTACCGTGATCACCGAAGTGCCCGACTCCGGCGCCCCCGAGGCCCGGGCCGCGCTGGAGGCCGCCCATGCCGCCTTTCCTTCCTGGCGCCAGGTGCCCGCCAAGCAGCGCGCGGCCATCATCAAGCGCTGGAACGATCGGGTGCTGGCCCACCAGGACGACCTGGGCGCCCTGATCTCCATGGAGCAGGGCAAGCCCCTGGCCGAGGG
>NZ_BQXI01000095.1:0-521 GCF_030158955.1 Acidovorax sp. SUPP1855
ATTTGCTCTCGCTCAGCAGGTCCACGTCCAAGGAGAACAACTCGGAGAGCGCTTCTTTGCCCTGCAGCTGGCGAAACTGCAACTGCTCGCCCAGGGGCGTCTGGATGGTGACTCGGCGTGTCATGGGGAATGCCGGCCATGCCGGAATTTGTAACGGAAATGGATGCGCGGATAATATCCCTTTACGTCTTATCACCCTCTACCGATTTGACTCAAAATGTAATTCCCATGAGTCAATTAGCGATTTATCTTAATTAAATCAATAGGTGTAATTACTTATGATTTAAGAAAATACCAATAATATTTAAATTATCAGATTGGTCTCAGTTAGGAAAAAACCACACCAGTTCATTGCACGCTTTCCGTGGCTTCACGGCGGTTGTAGCGGTGCTCCTCGTTCCACAGGTTGTTGGCCTTGACCAGCGACTTGGCATACACCTGCCGCCCCGCGCCGTCGTACAGGATCTGGTCCGTGCGCTCGGCCACGCCATAACCGGTGTAGCTGGCCATCCGGTTCAGGT